>NZ_JBITCU010000017.1:0-145404 GCF_044453545.1 Streptomyces sp. NPDC051664
TCATACATCCGTCGAAACGGACACTTCGAGTAACCCATTCGGGTGGCATGGCCACAAGGGCCCTGACAAGATGCCAGCCATTCAGTCGAGCGCTCGGTGGGTACATACGGAGCGTTAGCGGCGCACGCACGAATAGCTGTTAGTACTATCCGTGGAGCTGGGATTGAGCGGCCCGCCCCATGACACAGCAGCTCGGCGACCTCAACCCTGTCCGCCCCGGCGCCTTGCTCTCACCGGTCCCCAACCGCCGCGCTCTCCCCTTTCGGGTGAAATGGCGCCCTGGCCATGGCCAAGGCCTCTCGTCAGTGGGCTACTTCGAGTAACGAACAGCTGTGATGGTCGACGGGACAAGGCGGCCCGAAGTGCTCCGTGTCCGTCGACGCGATGGACTCAAGGAGTCCCCTATGGCGGTCTCACCGAACCAGGGATCCACCGGCGGCGGCGACGCAGTGACCCTCACCGGCAGTCACTTCACCGGCACCACCGCCGTGCGCTACGGCTCCCGCCAGGCTGCAAGCTTCATGGTCGTCAGCGACAGCACCAACGCCACCATCACCCCCTCCGGTCACGGTGCCGTCCCGGTCTCCGTCACAACCGTCGGCGGAACGGGCATTGTGGGCAGCTTCTACTACCTGCCGCCGCCCTCCTTCCGCATCGACCCGCCTCCCGCGGGCCCTCTGGGAGGCGGCAATACGGTGATCTTCACCGGCCTCGGCCTCTCCACCACGAGCGAGGTCAGATTCGGTACGCAGACCGCCGTGTTCACCGTCGACTCCGACGGCCAGCTCACCGTGACCGTCCCAGCGGCGGCCGCCGCAGGTCCGGTCGGGGTCACCGTGACCACCAGGGGCGGAATCGCCAGCGGAGTCACCTACACCTATCTCAACTCGCCTTCCATCACTGCCGTCACCCTCGACTCGGGACCGGTGGACGGCGGCAACCTCGTCGTCATCACCGGGACCGCGTTCTCCTACACCACCAGCGTCACCTTCGACGGCACACCCGCCCTCTCCTACCGGGTCGCCTCGGACACCGAGATCGACGCCCTGGTACCAGCAGGAGCACTCGGCTCGGCCGATGTCTCCGTCACCACCCTCGGCGGCACCACCACCGCCTCGGACGCCTACACCTACCTGGGACGCTTCGCGGTCCTGGGCGGAGCGTCGGTCACCAACACCGGTCTCTCGAGCGTCACCGGAGACCTCGGAGTAAGCCCCGGAGTGTCCATCACCGGATTCCCGCCCGGCCAGGTCAACGGAACCATCCACAACTCGGATGCCGCCGCCGTCGCAGCTCATGCCGACCTGATCACGACATACGACAACGCCGCCGGCCAGATCCCGGATGCCGGCATCTCCGGAGACCTCGGCGGCGTGACGCTCACTCCCGGCGTCTACAACGCGGCCTCCTCCATCGGGCTCACCGGCACGCTCACACTGGATGCCCAGGGGGACCGCAACGCCGACTGGATCTTCCAGATCGGATCGACCCTGACAACTGCAACCGCGAGCCACGTGCTCCTCATCAATGGCGCCACAGCCAGGAACGTCATCTGGCTGATCGGTAGTTCAGCCACTCTGGGCACCGACACCGACTTCGCAGGAAGGGTGCTGGCCCAGATTTCGATCACCGTGAACGCCGGCGTGACGGTCAACGGCCAGACCCTGGCCATCGACGGCTCCGTAACTCTGGACACCAACACCATCACCCGCCCCTGGTGAGCCAAACCGCCAAACCAGCCCGCCCCCACATCAATTCTTGCAAGCTCGTTACAGAGACCAGAGGTGAGTCCGGCGCACTGTCTCTTGGATCAAGTTCGGAGCCAGATGGTGAGGGCTGCGAGGGTGACGGTTCCGAGGAAGACCTAGGCGCGTTTCTCGTAGCCGGTGGCGACGGCCCGGAAGCCCTTCAACCGGTTGATGGCGCGTTCGACGGTGTTGCGTTTCTTGTAGCGTTCGCTGTCGAAGCCTGTGGGCCGGCCGCCGCGGGAACCACGATTGTGGCGATGCGTCTGTTGGTCGAGGCGTTCGGGGATGGTGTGCCGGATTCCGCGTTGCCGCAGGTAGCGGCGGTTCTTGCGGGAGGTGTAGACCTTGTCCGCCATGAGGTGGTCGGGCCGGCTGCGGGGCCGCCCGACCCCGGTGCGGGGCACACAGATCTTCTCCAGCGCGGCCTCGAGCTGGGGGCCGTCGCCGTACTGCCCCGGTGTCAGGAGGAAGCTGAGGGGCCTGCAGCGCCCATCGGCGAAGAGGTGGATCTTTGTCGTGAAGCCGCCCCGGGTACGTCCCAGGCTTTCGCCGATCTGACCACCTCCTCCAAGCGGGCGGTCAGTTTCCGCAATACCGGTCGCGCTTCCCGCAAGCCCAGAATTTCTGCCTCCGGACCGCATCAAGACTGAGCGGTCGTGCGACCATGTCTGAGGTTCGGCGGGCGCCGCGTTCGGCTTGACCGTGATGACCGGTGCTCCAGACCGCATGCAGAAGACGTCTCCGTGGTTCCTCCCCGCTCAAATAAGTCCCGTGCCGTACGCCGGAGGAAGGTGCCGCAGGGTCGGTGGACGGCGGTGGCCGAGGAACGGCTGCCGGGGGATGGGCGCGAGGGCTATGCTGCGATGGACGTCCCAGACCCCGGCGTGACCCAATGCTGTTGGCGTGGCGGTGCCTGCGGGGGTAGATCGTTCGTCTGGATCACCACAGGCCCACCTTCGAGGCGAAGCCGGTCGGGTTCACAGCCCTGCAACAGGGTTGCTATCCGTCGCTCTTGCCTGACCTGTAGAGGCGTCCGACCACGCGGAATACGTGCCAGGCGTAGCCGAAATTCCAGGCCCGCCCAGCGCTGCACCAGGTGGTCATAAGAACTGAGGCACTATGCCTGTTCTGTCGAGCTTGAACATCCACCGGCACGACCGGGGAAGCCACGCGACCATCACCCTGTCAGGTGAACTCGACCTGCAGACGGCACGCTCCGTGCGCGTGGTGATCGAGAACTGCCTGGGAGACGGAATCCGTACGGTCGACATCGACCTGACCCTCCTCACCTTCTGCGATGTCAGCGGCCTCAATGCCTTCCTGGTCGCATCTCGGCTCACCACCACGGCCGGGGGGTCGCTGTGTCTGCGCCACCCGAGTCAGATGCTGACCCGCCTCCTGGATCTGACCGCCACCGGCTTCCTCCTCTACGACCGGCCATTGGTACCCGCGGCGTGTGCCGCCGTCGTGGACGACCTGGCCGCCGGGCGTCCCACACCGCTGGCCTTGTGACCGGGCCCGGAAGCATGACCAAGAGCCCGCCGGCGCCGACGGCACGGGACAAGGTGGTGGTGGGTGATCAGTGACCGCATGGTCTGGGTTCTGCGTCTGCTGCAATCCGACGACGGCTCCGGCCAGATCCCCGATGTCACCGCGGTCGGCACCGGCGCAATGGGCGTGGACGGCCTCGCAGTCTCCCTGGTCATCGAGGGCGACCTCACCGAGCTCCTGTGGTGCTCGGACTCAGCGACGCGCCGCCTCGAAGACCTTCAGCTCACCCTCGGGAAGGGCCCCGGGCCCGACGCGGCCCGTACCGGCGCGATGCTGCGGGTGCCCGACCTGGCCGACGTGCGTCTCGCGCGCTGGCCCGCGCTGGCCATGGAGGCCCCCGCCCTGCCGGCCCGGGCGGTCTTCTGATTCCCATGGGGATGGGCGTGATCCGCACAGGCGTTCTGGCCGTCATACGCCGCGCCCCCGGGGCCCGCTGACCGCGCAACAGGCAGACGACGCGCTGATCCTGGCCGCCGCGCTAACCGCCCGGTGCCTGGGCAGCGGCGAGTCACGCGTCTGGGCCGACCCCGGCCGGCTCCCCGCCCACCCTGCAGCACGCCGTGATCCACCAGGCGACGGGCACGGTCAGCGTCCAACTCTCCCTGCCCCAGGCCCTGCTGCGGCTGCGCGCGCATACCTACAGCAGTGGGCGCTCCATCACCGCCATCTCCCAGGACGTGGTGGACCGGCGACTCCGCCTGGACCACAACGGTAACGGCATGCCCCCGACCGTCGTAGACAAGGACTGATCGACATGCCCCGCGAACAACGGCTCACCGAAGTCTTCGTGGAAGTCGCAGACTCCCTCACCGACGACTTCGACCTCATCGACTTCCTCCAGCAGCTCTCGGTGCGCTGCATGGAACTGCTGGACGTGGCGGCGGTCGGCATCCTGCTGTCCGACCAGCACGACATCCTGCAGACCATCGCCGCCTCCGACGAACACACCCGGCTGCTGGAGCTCTTCGCCCTGCAGCACGACCAAGGCCCCTGCGTGGAGTGCTACAAGAGCGGCCAGGCCCGCACCAACATCAACCTCACCGATCCGAAGTCCACGGAGAGCTGGCCGCAGTTCGCCACCCGCGCCCACGACACCGGCTTCGTGGCCACCAACGCACTCCCGCTACGGCTACGCGGCCGCGTCATCGGCGCACTCGCCCTGTTCCAGACCGACCCCGACCCTCTCAGTGATCAGGACATCACCCTCGCTCAGGCCCTGGCAGACATCGCGACCATCGCCATCCTGCAGCAACGCACCCTGGACCTCAGCCACATCGAGCGTGCCCAACTCCAGTACGCGCTCACCAGCCGCATCGTCCTGGAACAGGTCAAGGGCATCCTCGCGGAACGCTGGCACATCTCACTCGACGACGCGTTCACCGCCTTCCGCTCCTACGCCCGCGCCCACCAACGTCAGCTCGCACAGCTCGCCCGCGAGATCGCCGACGGCGACTTCGACACCACCCTGATCCCCCACCCGTCCACTCGCCACCCAAGCGGTCCGAACCCGGCGGCGAGCTGAGCGTAGGTGTCGCCGCAGCGCAGGTGGGCCAGGACCAGCAGGGCCTGCCGGCCCGGCGTGAGCCGCCGCCAACGCGTGCCGATCCCGTGCCGGTGCGCGGACCGCTCGCGCGAAAGGCGCCGCAGGCTCGCGGTGGACAGATCGATCGCCGACGGTGGACAAGCAAACGAAGCTCCTGGCAGACGCGGGTGATCTCGGTCGAGAACCCGTCCACCAGGAGTTTCGCCAGTTCGTACAGCCCACCAACTGCCCACCAGCACCATCAGGTTGGAAAAGGCTCACTCCCTCAGGCTGGTCGCCATTGGTCATCCTTCGCCGCTGCCGATCGGCTTTGGACGCCCAGAGACGACCCGGCATATGAGCCGAGCCGCCACATAGTGCACGTTCTGAAATCATCACGAAACATGGCCAACCCGGAGCAGACGGGCGTAGAGTCTTGCGAGGGCCCGCGCGCGAAGTGTGCAAGACGCTGAATTTCGCGACGCGATGGGGTGGACGGCGTTCCCTACGCCCCTAGTGTCCTGCGCCAGTAGTTGATCGTTAGTTGGTATGTGACTTCTACTGCTGGTGCGTCAGTTCCTCGTCGGGGCCCGAAGCTGGAACCGTTGCTGCTGTCCGTGGAGGAGCGGGCGGAGTTGGAGCGGTGGACGCGTCGGGCGACATCGGCTCAGGCGCTGGCGCTGCGGGCGCGGATTGTGCTGGCGTGTGCGGGGCCGGAGGTGCCGCCGATTGTCGCGGTCGCCCGGGATTTGCGGGTGGCCGCGGACACGGTCCGCAAATGGCGACGGCGGTTCATCGCCGAGCGGCTGGACGGGCTGGTGGACGAGCTCCGGCCGGGCCGGCCACCCACCATCAGCGTCGATCAGGTGGAAGCTGTGGTGGTCACCACGTCGGAACAACTGCCGAAGAACGCCACCCACTGGTCGCGCACGTCGATGGCCCAGCACAGTGGTCTGTCGAAGTCGACCGTGGGCAGGATCTGGCGCAGGTTCCATCAGCCGGTGCTGGAAGGACTGCCCGCTCTGCGAGAACAGCAAGCTGGGCGTGAAGTCGCTGTTGACGGCGACGCTGAGAATGCCGCCGCGCTTCGGGGTGGCGCTCTTGGGAGCGGACGAGGTCTCCGAGACCGCCGAGCGGCAGCCCGCCAGACCCAGTCCGAGAAGCAGGGAGCCGCCGCCTGCGGCGCGCAGCGTGGAGCGCCGGGACGGTCCGGCGGGCATGGAGGGGTACAGCTCGGTCATCGAAGCCTGCCTGTGACGGTGAGGGATGGTGAAGGTGGGGCGGGCGCGCTGCTCATTGATTCCGCTGCGGTAGGAATTGAAGGAGAAGGCCGTGGCCGTACAGCGCTGCGAGCCACAGCTCCCAGGGCGTACGGATCAGCACGAGCGGCGTCAGAAGCTGCCCGTCGGAAGGGGAGAGAGACCGGGCCGGCGGATCAGGCCGGAACGCGGTACGCAGACTCGGGGCTACGGCCTCGGCCGGGAGAGTCGCTCAGGAGGTGCCGTGTCAGCGATGAGCCGCGGACGCCCCGGCGGGGCCATGGGGCGAAGGGTCCGGGTCAGTTGTGGACAGCACAGACCGCGCTGGCCTGTCGACAGAGGTCGACGTGCCCGCGGGAGACGAGGCGCATGTCCGAGTTCACGGGAGCAATATGACAGTGGCTTCGCCGGGCGGTCAACCTGGTATGTCCCAATCCCGGTACGAAACCCCTTCACGCCCCTTACGCGCGGCTACCGGTCGAACGTCGCCAAAGGGTGTCTGAACAGCGGGTTCAGGAGAATTGTGCCCGCCGCGACGGGCAGAACCGTCGTCCCGGCATGCGGACTGACGATCCGTTCGGGGTCCCGGCAGACGTGGGACAGATCGACCGCCGCGCCCCGGATCTCCTCAAGGTAATCCGGATTGAGCATGCTGGAGTGCTCGGTGACCACGACCAGATCGGGGTTGAGGACGTCGAGCATCAGGGCCGTCGCCCGGCCGACCGCGCGGGCCCGCTCGCGCAGCAGCCGGTCCGCACGCCGGTCCCCGGCCGCCGCCGCGTCCACCACCAGGAACACATCGGGGTCGGGCACGATCCCGCGCCGCACGGCGGTCAGCGCGACGGCCGTGTCGGAGGCCGTCGCCTCCAGGCAGCCTGACCGCCCGCATGGGCAGGTGACCGTGGAGTCCGGTACGGGCAGATGCGCCACGTCCCCCGCACCTGACCCCGGCCCCTGGTGGACCACCCCGGCGATGCCCAGGGCCGCGTCAACCACATTGCCGACGAAGAGATGGACCAGGCTGCGGCGCGCCGCGGGCCGGCCGAAGAGGATCTCGGACTGCGCGATGGCCCGGGCGTGATTGTCGATCCGCACCTCAAGTCCGCCCAGGCCACGGGCGAGTTCGGCGGCGAGCGGCCGCTGGTGCCAGCCCAGCGCGTCGTGCCGCACGACCGTCCCCAGGCCGGAATCCACCCAGCCGCCGAGGGCAGCGCCTACTCCCAGCAACCGACGGCCTCTCCCGGCGTCGGCGAGAAACGCGCGCAGTCCGTGGAGGATCTGGCGCGACAGATCCCCGGAGGCGATGCCGTCATGCGGGAGCGTGCGGCGGGCCAGCAGCCGGCCGCGCAGGTCCAACAGGCCGAACGTCGATCCGGGCACGCCGATGTGGACACCGCCTGCCACCGGGCCTCCGGGCTCCCCGGTGTGCAGGTCGACCGGGATCTGAGGTCTGCCCACACCACTGCTCTCCACCAGTTCGGGCAGTTCTCGCACGAGTCCGACGCGGACCAGGTCGGTGCACTGACGCGAGACGGCGGCCGGGCTGAGACCGGAGAGTGCAGCGATCGTCATGCGGGCGACAGGCCCGTGATCGAGCACTGTGCGCAGCACTGTGGCGGCGTTGGCCTCGCGCCGGCCGTCACCGGTCGTCCGGGGGATGTGGGGGGCGGCTGTCATGGGGCCTTCCTTCGGTTCTGCGTCGCGGCGGCGGTCGCAACGTTACGGCGGCATGAAATCGCCCCGGGGCTCCCGCCCGGTTTCGGGACAGGGTGCGTGACCCGTACAGGATCACAGGGAAAGCCGCTGATCAGATGGGGTTTGACGGTGCGTTTGCGCACAGGTCCCGGCCTTGCGCAAGCGCCGATTCAACCACTGTCGGGCGCCGCCGGGGAGCGGATGTGCGCTTGACGTCCGCTGCGGGGCGCTGGAACTCTCCAAGGCATGTTCGTGACGGCCGTTCCCGATGCGCGGCCCGCCCACGCCGGCCGCCCCGCAATGCCGCAGGCGTGTCCGGGCCGCTGTACCGCTGCCTGACCGGCCGCTCCGGCCGCATGGGCCCCGCACTCCCGGCGACTCCACCCCGCCCCACGACTTCACCGTTTCACACAGCACTTCGTACCGTCCGCGTCCGCTCTCGGGCGCCCCGCTCGACTCAATTACTTCCTCTCCAAGATTAATCAATGAGCGATCTTGGCTTCCGAAGGGAATCCCGCCATGTCCTCGGCAACCACCGCCTCCACCGTCACCGTCCAGAAGGTCGGCGGCCAACTCGGCGCCGTCATCTCCGGGGTGCGCCTCGGCGGCGACCTCGACCCCGAGACCGTCGCAGCCGTCCGGGCCGCGCTGCTGGCCCACAAGGTCGTCTTCTTCCGTGCCCAGGACCACCTGGACGAGGACAGCCACGAGGCGTTCGGACGGCTCCTCGGTACCCCGGTCGCCCACCCGACCGTCCCGTCCGCCGACGGCCGCTACGCGCTCGGCATCGACTCCGACCACGGTGGCCGGGCCAACCAGTGGCACACCGACGTCACCTTCGTGCCCGCCTACCCGGCATTCTCCATCCTGCGAGCCGTGACCATTCCGCCGTACGGCGGCAACACCCTGTGGTCCAACACCGCTGCCGCCTATGCCGAGTTGCCCGAGCAGCTGCGCACCCTGGCCGACAGCCTGCGGGCCGTCCACTCCAACGACTACGACTACGCGGCCCTGCGCCCGAACGCCCTGCCCGAGGCGCTCGCCCAGTACCGGGAGGTATTCACCTCGACGAAGTTCCTCACCGAGCACCCGGTGGTGCGTGTCCACCCCGAGACCGGCGAACGCATCCTGCTCCTCGGCAACTTCGTCCAGCGCATCAGCGGACTTACGGGCCGCGACTCCCGCACCCTCCTCGACCTGTTCCAGTCCCACATCGAGCGGCCGGAGAACACCGTGCGCTGGCAGTGGCAGACCGGCGACGTCGCCATCTGGGACAACCGCGCCACCCAGCACTACGGCGTGGACGACTCCGACACCCACGAGCGCAAGCTCCGCCGCGTCACCATCGACGGCGACGTCCCGGTCGGTGTGGACGGCCGCTCCTCCACCCTCATCAGTCCCGAAAAGGTACCCGACCCCGCCTTCGGTATCGCTTCCGGCGCCTCGGCAACGCCGGTGGCGGAGAAGGCCGGCATATGACCGGGTCCGCCCCGCACCGTGAGGCACCCGCCCCGGCCGGCGGGGCCCCGGCGTCGCCCGCCGGGGCGGCCCCGCAGGTGATCGTGGTCCTCACCGACCAGCAGCGCTGGGACACGACCGGTGCGCACGGCAACCGGGCGGGGGTGACTCCCGAATTCGACCGGATCGCCCGCGAAGGCACTCTGTTCGAGCAGGCGATCACCCCGAACCCGGTCTGCGCCCCAGCGCGTTCGGCCCTGCAGACCGGCCGCTTCCCCACCGCGACGGGCGTGTTCCGCAACGGGCTGCCGCTCCCGCAGGACATCCCCACTCTCGCCGGGGCGTTCGCCGCTGCCGGGTACGCGACCGGCTACATCGGCAAATGGCATCTGGCGGGCGAGGACGGCCCCGTGCCGACCGGCCGCCGGGGCGGCTATGGGAAGTGGCTCGCCTCGGACCGACTCGAATTCACCTCGGACGCCTACCGCACGGTGGTGTACGACGAGGACGGCGAGCCGGTCCGGCTTCCCGGCTAGCGCTCCGACGCGCTGATCGACGCGGCGATCCGGTTCGTGGCCGACCACCACGACCGACCGTACCTGCTCTTCCTCTCCCTGCTGGAACCGCACCATCAGAACCCCACAGACGACTACCCGGCCCCCGCGGGATACCGCGAGCGCTACGAGGGCACCTGGCTGCCGCCGGACCTGGCCGCGCTCGCTCCGGGCGCCCCGCAAGGCGGTGCTCACCGCCATCTCGCCGGGTACCTCGGCCAGATCAAGCGGGTCGACGAGGGAGTGGGACGGCTACGCGACGCCCTACGGAGCCTCGGGACCGAGGACAACACGGTGCTGGCGTGGACGGCGGATCACGGTTCCCACTTCCGTACCCGTAACAGTGAGTACAAACGCTCGGCCCATGAGGCATCCGTCCGCGTGCCGCTCGCGCTCACCGGGCCCGGGTTCACCGGCGGCGGGCTCGTCCGGGAACCGGTCGGCACGGTGGACCTGATGCCCACGCTGCTGGCAGCTGCGGGCATCGCCGTACCGGACGGCGTGCAGGGCCGCTCCCTGCTTCCGCTGACCGGCGGAGGCCGTGATCCCGGTCGGCCCGGCTCCGCGTTCGTCCAGATCAGCGAAGACCGGGTGGGCCGCGCGGTACGCACCTCCCGGTGGAAGTACGCGGTGGAGGCACCGGGGGCGGACGCCTGGAACGAGCCGGACGCGGACCGCTATGCGGAAACCGAACTGTACGACCTGGCGGCCGACCCCTACGAGCTGGACAACCTGGCCGGACTCACCTCGCACCGAGCGGTCGCCGACGAGCTGCGCAGGGAACTGCTGGAGTGGCTGGAGCGGATCGAGGACGCGAAGCCCGAGATCGCACGTGCCGCCCCACGCCAGGCCGGCCAGCGCCGCACGGAGTCGTTCCCGGCGGAAGCGCCGTGGGAAGGCGTACGGTTCGGCCACCGCCCCGGCCCCTGACGGCACTGACCGTGACCGGCCCCG
This sequence comes from Streptomyces sp. NPDC051664, assembly GCF_044453545.1. NCBI lineage: Bacteria > Bacillati > Actinomycetota > Actinomycetes > Kitasatosporales > Streptomycetaceae > Streptomyces > Streptomyces sp. NPDC051664. The sequence goes on from NZ_JBITCU010000017.1 coordinate 10,742, forward strand.
GCCCGTCTCCGCCAGGTCGTTTCGTTTGGTGCGTCCGCCGGGTGTTGGGAACCCTGCCCCCATTGTCGGTGCGAGCTGCGTGCGCCTGGTCGGGCTGCTGCCTGAGCTGGCCCAGCATCACGGCTCATACCTCGAAGAGGGCTGCTGAACCGCAAACTGCGCCGAAGCGCACGAACGAAGGCAGGCGAGACGTCCCCCATTCGGCCCGTAGTGGTTGCAGGTGCGTGTCGTTGGAGGTGGGCTGTCAGTGCGCCTGGCGATAGTCGCCGGCGCAGGAGCGGCCCCGCCGAACGGGCGGGACAAGCCCCCACCGATCCACACGAGATTTGGAGATTCCCATGCCCTACCGCAAGGGACAGCACGTGGAGTACCGGGACCACCAGGACGAGCTTCAGCGGGGCGAGATCCGGAGTTCGGAGGGCAGCGGGGCGCAGGCTCGCTACGCCGTCCAGAACGAGGCGACCATGCGCGAAGACAAGGTCAGCGAGAACCAGATCGAGCGGGAGCTGTAGTAACCGGCCCTGCCGACTCGGCCGCCGTTGCACCGAACCAAAGTGCAACGGCGGCTGCTCGTGTTTCGCCGCCTGACACTCCCGACCCGAACACGGCTCAGAATCCGCCCTGCTCATCACAGGCGGGGCGTCGCCGCGGTCGGTCTGCGTGAAACCCTGGACGCGGTGGTGTGACCACGTTTCCTGCCACGTCCAGGGTGTGGAACCGGTGTGGCGCACCGCCGACCTCGGCCCCCGGTGGCCGCGGGAGACGATGATCAGCTCGATAACCTTCTCGCCGAGACTTCAGAAGTGGTATCGAGCCCCCGGCCCGATGCTGACCCGGCCGGCACGGCTCAGCGGCGTTTCCATTCCTCGGCCAGAAGCTCGTAGGACCGCACCCGGTCGGCATGGCCGTGGGTGATGGTGGTAATGAGCAACTCGTCGGCTCCGGTGGCCTCCTGGAGTCGTTCGAGGTGGTCGGCGACGCGCCCGGGGGATCCGACGAACTGGGTGTCGACGCGGTCGGCGACCAGCTCCCGGTCGGCGTCGGCCCAAGGGTGGGCGCGGGCTTGTTCCGGAGTGGGGAACTCGATGGCGCCCTCGGCCGTGCGGATGCTGCGGACCCACAGGCCGTAGCCGGCAGCGAGTTCGCGAGCCGTCGCGTCGTCCTCGGCGACCACGACATCGGCAGAGACGCTGACGTAGGGCTTGGCGAGTTCCTCGGAGGGCTGGAACGCAGCGCGGTACCCGTCGGCCGCCTCCAGTACGGTGGCCGGGCTGACGTGGTAGTTCGCGGCGAAACGCAGGCCGTTGCGTCCCGCGACGTCGGCGCTCAGTCCGCCGCTGCTGCCCAGGATCCACACCTGTACGTCGGCGCCCTCACCGGGGACGGCGTGCGCCTCGACGCCGTCCGCGGACCGGTAAGTACCCCGCAGGAGCGCGAGGATGTCGTCGATCTGGTCACCGTACTCCTGAGCTCTGGCGCCCGGTTGGTACAGCAGCAGCTGCTGGAGCGCGATCCGGGGTGAGCCCAGCAGGTGTTCGAAGGAGAACCTCGGCGGGATCCTCAGCCCGTTGAGGGCGCGTCCGTCGACGACGGAGGTCGTGGTCGGCAAGGACCCGCCCTTGCGCTCGGGGGGACGTCCGCCCGAGCGGCCGAGGCCCAGATCGAGCCGCCCGGGGTGCAGGGCGTCGACGAGGCCGAATTCCTCGACGGTGGACAGCGCGGTGCGGTGACCCAGCTGCACGGCCCCGGAGCCGATCCTGATCGTCGAGGTCGCGGAGGCGGTCAGGGCGAGCGCGACGGCAGGTGAGGTGCCGGCTACGCCCGGGTTGAGGTGGTGCTCGGCGAACCAGTAACGGGCGTAGCCGAATCGTTCGGTCTGCTGGGCGAGGTCGATGGTGTTACGCAACGCCTCGGTGGCCGTGGAGCCGGACGAGATCGGTATGAGGTCGAGGACCCCGAGGGGGATGCTGGGCATGGTCGGGGTGCTCCTCAGCGGGCGGTGTCGAGGGACACGGGCTCTGGCGCCGGCGGGGACTCGGCGAGGACCGGGCCCCAGGCGAACGACGGATCGGGGATGTCACGTCGCAGCACGGGGGCCACGTCGGACTGGAAGAGCTCGAGGGAGTCTCGGTGCTGGGCGTCGGTGAGACCGCCCGCGTCCGCGTGCAGGTGCAGGTGCAGGACGGTGTGCCCGAACTGTTCGTGGTAGCGGTGCACCTTCTCGATCACCTGCTGGGGGCTGCCGATCAGCGCCGAACTGCGTTCGACGAAGTCCTCCAAGGTCGGGAACACCGGTTCGACGCCCAGCCGTTTCTGGAACGCGAGATAGCCCTCGAACACCGGCCGGTAGGCGGCGATGGCCTCCTGCGAGGTCCGGGTCGTGCAGAAGCCGGCCGTCCCCGCGCCGACCACGGCCTGGGCGGGGTCGTGGCCGTAGTGTTCCCACCGCTGACGGTAGTAGCGGATCAGTTCGGCGTACGGCTCGATCGGATTGGTGACATTCGCTGAGAAGAGCGGGTCGCCGTAGCGTGCGGCGAGGTCCACCGACTCCCGGCTCGTGGCGCTGCCGTGCCACACTCGGATGGGCTGCTGGAACGGCCTCGGCCACACCTCGGCCTCGGCCAGCTCGGGGCGGAAGCGCGGTGAGGCGGTCACTTTGTCCTGGCGCCAGATCTGGCGGAACAGCTCATAGCTCTCGGCGTTGCGGTCCCACTGGTCCTCGGGCGTGACGTGGAACAGCTCGCGCTGGGCAGCTCCGTTGCCTTTGCCGATGATGAGTTCGAGGCGGCCCCCGGACAGATGGTCCAGCGTGGCGTAGTCCTCGTAGGCGCGCACAGGGTCGAGCAGGCTGAGGGTGGTGACGGCGGTGAACAGCCGGATGCGGGAGGTGAGCGCGGCGATGTGGCTGAGCACGACCGGCGGTGAGGAGGAGATGAACGGCCGCTCGTGCCGCTCGCCGACGCCGAAGCCGTCGAACCCGAGCTCCTCCGCCAGCACCGCGTTGTCGATCACCTCGCGGAAGCGTTCGTTGGTCGGCTTCCTGACGCCGGTCACCGGGTCCGGGGCGTGGATGATGAGAGTGATGGCCAGGAACTTCATGACGCCACCCGCTCAACCGGCGAGTCGGCATCGGGATGGGCCAGGCCGAGGTGGTCGCGCAGGGTCCTGCCCTCGTACTCCGTGCGGAACACGCCGCGCTCCTGCAACAGCGGGACAACGGTGTCGGCGAAGGCGTCCAGCCCGCTGGGGGTGATGTGCGGGACGAGGATGAAGCCGTCGCTGGCGTCGGCCTGGACGAAGGAGTCAATGGTCTCGGCGACGGTGGCCGGGGAGCCGACGAAGGCCTGGCGGTTGCCGGTCTCGATGACCAGGTCGCGGATCGACCACTTGTTCGCGGCCGCGAGCTCCCGCCACTCCCGGGCTGTGGCCAGCGGGTCGCGGTACATCCGTACCTGCGCGCGGCCGCGGGCGATGGTGTGCTCGCCGAGGTCCGGGTCGATGTCGGGAAGTGGCCCCTCCGGGTCGTACCCGGACAGGTCGCGGTTCCAGACGAACTCCAGGTGCTTGATCGCGGTGGCGCCGCTGACCTGCTGGCGGCGCACCTCGCGGGCCATCTCCTGCGCATCGGCGTCCGTGTCACCGAGGACGAAGGTCGCGGCGGGCAGGATCAGCAGTTGGTCGTGGGTCCGGCCGTGGCGGGCGAGGCGGCCCTTGACGTCCGTGTAGAACGCCTGACCTTCCTTGAGAGCGCTGTACCGGCTGAAGATCGCGTCGGCGCTGGAGGCCGCGAACTCGCGGCCTTCGTCGGAGTCGCCGGCCTGGAAGATCACCGGACGGCCCTGCGGGCTACGCGGGACGTTGAACTGCCCTTCGATGTCGAAGTGTTGTCCCTTGTGCATGAAAGCTCCGGCCCGCGCGTCCCGGAGGAAGGAGCCGGCCTGCTGGTCGGCGACGATCTCGTCACCATGCCACGAGTCGAACAGTTCGTTCGCGGTGGCCAGGAACTCCTTGGCCCGGGAGTACCGCTCCTCCTGCGGGAGGAAGCCGCCACGGCGGAAGTTCTCGCCGGTGAAGGCGTCCCACGAGGTGACGACGTTCCACGCTGCGCGCCCGCCCGAGAGGTGATCGAGGCTGGCGAACTGGCGGGCCACTTCGTAGGGCTCATTGAAGGTGGAGTTGATGGTGCCGGTCAGACCGACGTGTTCGGTGACAGCGGCGAGGGCGGACAGCACGGTGAAGGTGTCGGGGCGCCCCACCACGTCCAAGTCATAGATCTCCCCTCCCTGTTCGCGCAGCCGCAGCCCTTCGGCGAGGAACAGGAAGTCGAACTTGGCGCGTTCGGCGGTGCGCGCGAAGTGCGTGAACGAGCTGAACTCGATGTGGCTGCCGGCCTCGGGGGCGCTCCACACGGTGGTGTTGTTGACGCCGGGGAAGTGGGCCGCGAGATGTATCTGCTTGAGTGGCTTGCCGGATCCCTTGCTGGTGCTCATGGTCGTGGTCCCTCCGGCTCAGACGGTGGCGTAGCGGTTGACGGGGCGGGTGAGCCCGAGCAGCCCGCGCAGGGTGTCGGCCTCATAGGCGCGCCGGAAGGCGTCGCGGCGCTGCAGTTCGGGCACCAGACCGCGGGTGATCGCCTCGAGGTCGTGGCCGATCACGGCGGGGCGCAGCCGGAAGCCGGCCAGTCCGGCCCGCTGCCACTCCAGGAGCAGGTCCGCCAGCTGCGCGGGCGTGCCGGTGAACACCTTCGCGTCACTGGTGTAGGCGTAACCCGCGAGGCCGTCCAGGCGGTCTCGGCGGGCCGTCGCCGCTGCAGGGTCGTCGTCGAGGAACACCACCAGGTCGCCGAAGATGTGCAGGGGGTCCTCCGCGCGCCCCGCCGCAGCCTGTTCGCCGCGGATCTCGTCGACGATTGCGCGGGCCTCGTCGGTGTCGTGCGGGGTGACGTACCCGATGTCGGCTGAACGAGCTACCAGTTGGAAGGGCACACTCTGGTGCGCCAGAGCGCTGACGACCGGCTGTCCCTGTGGTGGCCGGGGTGTGATCGAGGGGCCCTTGACGCTGAAGTGTCTGCCCTCGAAGTCGATGTAGTGCAGCTTGTCGCGGTCGATGAAGCGGCCTGTGGCGGCGTCCCGGATATCGGCGTCGTCCTCCCAGCTGTCCCACAGGCGGCGCACCACATCGACGTAGTCGCCGGCCTCCTCGAAGAGTTCGGCGGTCAGCTCCCGTACGGCCGGGCCGTCCAGATCCTCGATGCGGAAACGCGGAAACGCACGGCGGCCGAAGTGGGCCGCCTCGTTCTGCCGCGCCGACACCTGGATCCGCAGGCCGGCACGACCGGTGCTCACATAGTCGAGGGTGGCGATCGCCTTGGAGATGTGGAACGGCTCGGTGTGGGTGGCGACCACGGTCGGTATGAGCCCTATGTGCCGGGTCAGCGGGGCCACGCGGGCGGCGATGAGCACCGCGTCCAGCCGCCCACGCACCTGGTCGGTACGACTGTCGGGCTCCGTGAAGCGCGAGGACTGGAGCCCGAGTGCGTCCTCGATCGTCACGAAGTCCAGCAGGCCGTGTTCGGCCTCCGTGATGATGTCGGACCAGTACGTGGCAGTGAGCAGGTCCCTGGGTCGGGCCACCGGCTCGCGCCAGGCGGCCGGGTGCCAGCCCGCGCCGTCGAGGGCCACGGCGAGGTGAAGCGATGAAGACAGCGAAGAAGGAGATGAGGACACGAAAGGGGTGCCTTCCTGATCGACCGTATGTGATCGCCGACTCTCGTCCGGAGGTTCGGCGGCGGGAGAGCAGGTCAGGAACAACAGAGCGCGCCGGCCACACGCTGCAGGTCGATGTGGGGCCGGGAGTACAGGTGGACGCTGCGCCGCGGGACAAGAACCCTGACAGGCGGGCAGGACACGGGTGGCATGACCGTCACCTCCGCCCTTCCGGCTCGGCGGGCCCGAGGGCCTCGCGCTTGCGAAACCCGGACAGGCCCCGCCTGGTCGTCACCTGGAGCACCCCGCCGCGCAGGAGGGTTGCCGGTCAGCAAGCCAGGGCTTGACGCTGACACTCATAACCTGCCCGGAACGCTACGCGGGGCGGCAGCGCCGCGCAACGTCCGGAGATCATAGTCATGCCCATATCGCCACGACGCACAACAACACAGCTGCGCCATCTGTTCCGTCCGGCCGTCCCGGCTACGCGCCAACAGGTAGTTGGTGCGGCGGCCAGGTAGTTGGTGCGGCGGCGCAGAGCGAATCCGATCGACTCGTAGAACCAGACAGCACAGGTGTGGGAGGCGGCCGTACGAACGGCCGCCTCGCAACGAACGCGGACGCAGGTCTTGGTCCACGGCGAACGCGCGGCTGGCGTAAGTATCTGGTCGACCACACCGAGTGGTTCACCAGCAACACCAGCCTGGGCCTCCCTGTCCGGTTGCACCTCTGGGCAGCCGATTCGGCGAACGCCCCCAGGGGTGGTCCGTTCCGGAAATGGTCGTCCGGCCGGCAGCCTGCATCGGAGAACGGACTCAGCAGCGAGCTGCTTGATCACGATCGGGCGGTGGAGGCCCCGGTTGCCTTACCGATGGCCGCGATCACGTCCGCACGCCTGGGCTGCCCGGACGCACTGACGACAACCCGGCCGCTCGCGTCGAGAACAAACACGGTCGGCGTGCGCAGAATCTTCAGCCGCCTCACCAGCTCAAGCCGGTCCTCCGCGTCGATTTCCACATGCGCCGCTCCCGGCACCGTCCCGGCGACCTCGGCCAGCATCCGCCGCGTCGCCCGGCATGGCTGGCAGAAGGCAGTGGAGAACTGAAGCAGCGTCACCCGCTCCCCCAGCTCGGCCCCGATCTCCGCCGACGACAAGCGCACCGCACCATCCATGGGCCGCAACCGGAGCCTGCCGCTGCGCGCCGCCTGCACCACCGCGAAGATGCTCGCCAGAACGAGCACCGCGACACACACCACCAACCCGGTCATACAACCAGTCTGCACCACCGCCCACTCCCCCATCCCAACTGACCATCGACCGCTCGGTGCCGCACCGCTACGATGACGGCCATGGACTCCGCTCCCCGGCCGCTGGGGCTGACCACTCGTCGCGTGGTCGACCTCTGCCGGGTCACAGCGTGCCGCTGTCGCTGACACCCGCGCCTGCCCGATTGCCCTCCTCCCCTCGTCCCGGAGTCCTTCTCATGCAGATAGACCCGCGCGGCACCCGCTTTGCCGCCGCGCTCACCACACTTGTCCTCTGCGCGGTACTGATCACTGGCAGCGGCGTCCTGCTGGCCGTGCAGACCGCGATCTTCGCGCTCGGCGCGTTCGGCGGCCTGCAGTACTCCCCGTACGGCTGGCTGTTCCGAGTCGCGATTCGGCCCGGACTCGCCCCGCCGCGCGAACTGGAGGATGCCCGTCCGCCCCGCTTCGCCCAGGGCGTGGGCTTCGGCTTCGGCCTGGTCGGCACCGTCGGCTACCTCGCCGGAGCTGAGTGGCTCGGCCTGGCCGCCACCGCGCTCGCCCTTGCTGCGGCCTTTCTCAACGCGGCCTTCGGCTACTGCCTCGGCTGCGAGATGTACCTGTCCATTCGCCGTTTCCGAAGCACCTGAGCACCGCAGTCCGGCCCACACAGCCGGTTAGCCGAGGTCATCGGCGCGGTCTCCCGTTACTGCCGATCAAGCGGGCCGCGCACCGTGGACTCACCTCGACATGACGCACGAGCGATCCCCCGCCTCGGCCTGCCACTCGGCTCCGCCGATCCGGGGGATCTGTCCGGGCACCCGGTGCGGGCGTGGGTTACTTCTCCCAGCCGACCGTCTCCGGGAGCGAGCCTACGTCGACATCGACGCCGGCGAACACGTCGTCGGCAACCCCGAGTTCGTCGCCGCCGACGAGGACGCCCAGCGCCGCTCCATCACCGTGCTGACCAACCACAACGCGCCGCTCCGCACCTGAAGCACGCCCGCACGACCGACGGGGGCGGGCCGCGGTCTACTGCTGGTGTCGCAGTTTCGCCCAGCGGTGGGGAACGCGTTACGAAGACCGCGGCAAAACCATCTGGGCCGAGGAACCCCTCACGGAAGCGGCCTGATCAGGCGGGCCGAGGGCGGCGAACCCGCCCCGGCCGTGTCCCGCCATTCGCTGGAGCCGCCGCTCATGAGGATCTCCTCGCCGGTGATGAAGAGGGCGAGAGCGCACGTACCAAGCCCCACCCAGACCCCTATGAGGCGGCCGCCGCGGCGCTCGGCTTGCGACCGCAGGCATGCCTGGTTCGTGGGTAGATGACGGCGCTGCACCTCGATCAACCGGCAGGACGTGCGACGACCGCGCGGCCCCAGGCGGTTCCTGGCCACCCAGGCGACCGAACAGTTCACGACGGGCGGTGCAGGTGGTCTGGCATGCGACGCCGGCCGCGCCGACAGCGGGACACGCGTTCAGCAGGACCGGTCGATGTCGAGGACGCCCACCTCGTTGCCGAGGACAAACAGCACGTATGTGTACGCGCCCTCGTCGTCCTCGTCGGTTGGGTCCGCCGGCGGCCACCCGGTGGGCAGGTACCCGTTCGCCGCGACGAGCGCGCCGCCCAGCCGACCGTCGATGACGTCGACCAGGTCGTCGACAAGATGAGTCACGACGTGGTCGGCCGGGATCTCGGGCATCTCATGGATGCCGCTCCACGAGCCGTCCCAGATGTCGACGAGGGAGAGCCGGGCGTCCATGTGGAGCGACGTCCGCAGTTCGGTGAACGTGATCGGGCGAAACGTCGGTTCTTCGTCGGCGTACTCTTCGGCGTCGTCGCGGGTGGCCGACCACCAGCGGGTGGCGGCGGCGAGGCGGTCGTCGTCCTGCGTGTCGTTTTCGGGGAGCGTGCCGATCCGGAACCGGAAGTCGACGGAGTTGTTGTTGTTCACCATGAGGAGGTCGCTCAGAAGCGTGGCGAGGCAGGAGATCCGGGTACGGATGGCGCCGTCGGCACCGTCATCCGCGATGACCGGCGGCTGCTGCGTCGTCGGCGCCGGCGCGAGGGTGATCCGCACCGTGCCGTAGTAATCCCGGTGCAACAGGTGCAGGGCTGGATCATCGTCGGTCGTGGTGAGGCGGAGCAGGTCGCCCTTCCGGCAGGCTGCCTCGTTCGCGAGGTACCGCACCAACGACGTCCGACGCGCGTCGTGGACGTGGGCCGCCCCGGCGATGAGCGAGACCAGTTCCTCGGGCGGCGTGGAGTGGTCGTCCTTCGACAACATGGTGGCGTATGGGACAGCGCCCGTGACCTCCGGCAGGTCCGCGATCGCGGCAAGCTGCTCGGGCGGAGCCGGCCATGCCTCGTCGCGGCGGTCACCGGTCTTGTTGAGCACGAGCGTCGACGCCCACCCGGGTGTGGATTCCAGTGTCCACGCGGCGAGCAACCACAGGGCCGAGACGAGCACCCACTGCGGGTTCGACGGCCGACGATCGTCGGGCCGATCCGCCGGATCCGGCTGCCTGTGCCACGCGTCGTTGAAGGCCGTGGCCAGCTCCACCCAAACCACCTCCGTCACGGCCCGTGCGCGTCGACTCCAACGCGACCGACCGCTGCCACAGAACCGCGGCAACCCTACCCAACCCCCGCCACCCCGTCAGCACCGAGACCGTCCGTCACTCCCCCGGTCCCCCGGATCCTGTATCTCTCCGCACACCCTGGGGGCCACCGGAGCCCACCTCCAGCGCCGGGGCTGCTGACTGGCGGATGATGGCAGCCGTTTGATGTTCGGGCGTTGTCACATAGGTGCCACGGGAGTCGGTCACGACAAGGCGCTGCTCGCGGAGGTGCCGCAGTGCGGCCCGCACCGTCCCGCGGTTGACTCCGAACTGTTCGGCCAGGGCACGTTCTGGGCCGATCTTCTCACCTTGAGAGAGGCGACCTGCCTCGATCTCTCGGGCGAAGTGGGTGGCGATGCGCAGGTAGGCAGGCAACACCTGCTCCATGGGTCCACGCGACTGGGACACAACTGACCTCACGTCACGGCTTGTGTATGCATGCGGGATGCACAACAAAGTAGCAGTGGTCTAGACCTTGCAGAAGCGCTTGCTATGGACGCCCCTTCGCCTTGCGATGCACCGCATCCGACGCCGCGCGCTGATCCGCCAGGGGTTACGGGACAGCCCTTAGCCCAGTTCTGAGCCGCTGAGCAGTGGTGGTTTGCCGAGGCATCGCGTTCGCCCGATCTCGTTGTCGTCTTCACGTACAGTGCAGCCGAAAGGGAGTTCGGATCTGTGTGCAAAACGGATCCTGGATGCCCGCTGCACGTGCCGAGAGTCGAACCGCAGGGCTGTGCGTCGCGCACACGTGCCCGTCGGGGACGCCCAGGTATTTCGGAGAGGTTGTTCCCCACGTGGAGGCAGTCGTCGAGAGCGTTGACATGTCGCGCGATGCGCGCCTGGCGGCTCACCGTGCCGTCTCCGCAGCGTTGGCCCTGTGCAGTGATCTTGAACTGCGCGACCTCGTGGATGCGGCTGAGCCAATGGGATCCGGTATCGGCGGGACATCGGCGCTGCTGGACATCGGCGGGACCCCAGTCTTCGTCAAGCGGGTGCCGCTGAGCGATCTGGAAAGGCAGCCGGAGAACGTCCGGTCCACGGCCAACCTCTTCGGGCTACCTGCCTTCTCCCATTTCGGTGTCGGGGTCATCGGGGGGCCGGGCTTTGGGGCCTGGAGGGAGCTGGCCGTGCACACCATGACGACGAACTGGGTGCTCGCACAGGATTATGAGGGCTTCCCATTGATGTACCACTGGCGGGCCCTGCCGCACCCCGGGCAGTCGCTTCCCGAGGAACTGGCCGACGTGGAGAAGGCTGTCACCTACTGGGGAGGCGGATCGGAGGTGCGCCGCCGGATCGAGGCGCTGCGCGATTCCTCGGCGAGCATCGCACTGTTCCTGGAGTACATCCCGCAGACACTGCACGACTGGCTGGGCGTCCGGGTCAAAGCCGGGGACGAAGCGGCCGAGAGGGCCTGCGCCATGGTCGTGAGGCAACTGCAGGCCGGGACCTCGTTCATGAACGCCCGCGGTCTCCTGCACTTCGATGCCCACTTCCAGAACATTCTGACCGACGGTGAGCGTCTGTTCTTTGCGGACTACGGCCTCGCGATCTCTTCCCGGTTCGACCTGTCCAAGGAAGAGGCCGACTTTTTCGCGGAACACCAGACCTATGACCGTTGCTACTCCGTCACGCATCTGGTGATCTGGCTCATCACCGCTCTGTACGGGTACAGGGGAGAGGAGCGCAATGCGTTCGTACGCGCATGCGCCCAAGGAGAGCACCCGAAGGGAATTCCGCCGCAGGTCGCGGCGATCCTCACCCGCCACGCTCCGCTCGCCGCGGTGATGACGGACTTCTACCGCAAGTTCCAACTGGAGAGCAGGCAGACCCCGTATCCAATGGAGGAGATCGGCCGGATCGGCGGGTTGGGCAGCTCGTCCATCGTCTGACGGACCTGGGCGGCCATCAGACGTCAGCGTCGGACCGGATGCGGCTGGCGGTCGGCGAGCAGAGCCGCGATCTGGTCCGCGCAACGTAGGGCGGCCGCGGCCATAGCGCTCCTGGTCATCCCGGCGACATGCGGGGTCAGCAGGGCGTTCGGCAGGCCGAAAAGCGGCGAGGCAAAGGCGGCGGTTCCGGGAGTACTACGACCTCGAGGACGACCCGCACCAGCTGAAGAACAGCCTCTACCAAGCGACTGAGCAGGACGAGCAGAACCTCGGCATACCCGCGCTGTCGGCACAGCTCGCAACCGACCGCGTCAGCTAGCGAGCCAAACCTCCGACCGGGGGCCTGCAGCGATGGCTGCGGGCCCCCGGCCGGACAGACCGACTCAGGGAGTTGCCATGTCCTCGTCCTGCTGCACACCAGGCAACGGTGACGCCACGACAGCCACGAGTGGAACGACGGCGACTGCGTACCCCGGAGGACCGGGTCAGGCGGTCTTGACCGCCGGGTCGGAGACGCCCGGGGCGCCCGTCTCCACGTGGCCGGCGAAGCGGCGCAGGAAGGTGCTGTCCGCGTCGGAGACGACCTTGACGTCGTACCAGCGGCTCGTGGTGGCCAGGTCCACCGTGTGGGAGACGGTGGCGCCGGGGTTGACCTTGAAGGTCTGGGCCGTGCCGCCGTAGGCGTTGGTCACGGTGAGGTTGACCGCGGCCGCTCCGGGGTTGGTCAGGGTGAGGGCCAGGTTGCCGGTGGAGGCGACGTGGCGGGCCGTGACCTCAGGGCCGGCCGTCTTCGCCGGGCCCTTCCAGGTGCGCAGGAAGCCGTTCGGGCCCCACACCGTGAGGTTGATCTGGTTGCCGGTGGAGCTGCTGGTGCTCCAGGTGTCCGAGAGGATCTTGCCTGCCTCGACCGTGTAGGGCCAGGGGCCGTCCGTGCGGTTGCCCGAGGTGCTGTGGAAGTGGGCGCCGAGCACTGATCCGCTGGAGAAGGACAGGGTGAACTGGCCCGTGGAGAAGGTGGCCTTGCCGTCCACGTACGGGCTGTAGCCGAGGGCGCGGGTCGGCTTGGTGCCGGTCTCCTGCTTCGGCAGGGTGCCGGCGGCCGGCGGCACCGGGTGGTAGGACGGGTGGGTGTTGTGGTCCGGCGGGACGTAGCCGGCCGTCGACGGGAGGGCGGCCGGGGAGGCATCCGTCCGGCTGAAGTCGAAGGCCGAGGTCAGGTCGCCGCAGACCGCACGGCGCCAGGGGGAGATGTTGGGCTCCTGCACTCCGAAACGCTTCTCCATGAAGCGGATCACCGAGGTGTGGTCGAAGGTCTCGGAGCAGACGTAGCCGCCTTTGCTCCACGGGGAGACCACGATCATCGGGACGCGCGGGCCGAGGCCGTACGGTCCGGCCGCGTAGCCACCGCCACCGGTGTACAGGTCCTTCGAGACGTCCGCCGTGGACAGGCCCCACGCGGCGGAGGCGGGCGGGTACGGCGGAACCACGTGGTCGAAGAAGCCGTCGTTCTCGTCGTAGGTGATGAAGAGCGCCGTCTTCGCCCATACCGCCGGGTTCGCGGTCAGCGCGTCCAGGACCTGCGAGATGTACCAGGCACCGAAGTTCACGGGCCAGTTCGGGTGCTCGCTGAAGGCCTCCGGGGCGGCGATCCACGAGACCTGGGGCAGCGTGCCGTCCGCCACGTCGGCGCGCAGCCGGTCGAAGTAACCGTCGCCCGACTTGGCGTCGGTGCCGGTGCGGGCCTTCTCGTACAGGGCGCTGCCGGGCTGGGCGTTGCGGTAGTTGTTGAAGTAGAGCAGGGAGTTGTCACCGTAGTTGCCGCGGAAGGCATCGCTGATCCAGCCCCAGGAGCCGGCAGCGTTGAGGCCGTCGCCGATGTCCTGATAGACCTTCCACGAGACTCCGGCGGCCTCCAGACGCTCGGGGTACGTCTTCCAGCCGTACCCGGCCTCCTGGTTGCCCAGAACCGGGCCGCCGCCGGCGCCGTCGTTGCCGGTGTAGCCGGACCACATGTAGTAGCGGTTCGGGTCCGTGGCGCCGATCAAGGAGCAGTGGTAGGCGTCGCACACGGTGAAGGCGTCGGCGAGGGCGTAGTGGAACGGTATGTCGTTCCGGGTCATGTACGACATGGTCGTGGCGGTCTTGGCCGGCACCCACTTGTCGTACTTGCCGTTGTTGTACGCCTGGTGGCCGCCGGCCCAGTCGTGGTTGAGGCCCTCGACGAACTGCATGCCCAGGTCGTTGACCTGCGGGTTGAAGGGGAGGATGTCCTTCGTCCCGTTGGACTGATAAAAGACCGACTTGCCGTTGTCCTGGAGAACCGGCCGCGGGTCACCGAAGCCTCGCACGCCCTTCATGGCCCCGAAGTACTGGTCGAAGGACCGGTTCTCCTGCATGAGGACGACGATGTGTTCGATGTCCTGGATCGTGCCGGTGGTCACCTGTGCCTGGATGGAGGCGGCTCGCGCAATGCTCTCGTTCAGCATCGTGGCAGCGGCGGTGCCGCCGGCGATCTGCAGGAACCTGCGGCGATTGACTTCTGTCATGGCGTGACGACCTCTGCGGGTGAAGGGGAGTCGAGGGCCGCCCCAAGGACAGCGGCCCCCGGGTACGGGACGGCGATTCTTGTCTGACACCTGGCCGTACAGCCGGAGAATGGAAGGTCGCTCTCCGATGGCCCGCGCAACTGACCAAGACAGTAAGGGGATCAACCCGCCGCGCAACAGCCCCCGGCGCTGAAGCCCTGAGCGCGGCGCCAGTCCCACTCCGGGCTCTGGACGATGCCCCCGTGGACGTCGCGCCGCAGGCGGGCGAGGTGACCTTCTCCCCCGCCGTCCGGCCAAGCACCATAAGCCCGTGGCTCATCCATCGCCCGGCCGGGACACCGGCGTCTGCCTGAACGTCCACCAGCGGTGCACGAGGCGGGCGGCGGCCCGCCGCCAACGACGACTTGGCACAGGCACTACTGGTACATCCGCCCTCCGCCGATCTACGCGATATCCATCACCTGCCCGGCAATTCACCGCCAGGGCTGATGAGTTCGGTATCCGTCTGTCGGTCTGCCGCACCGGACAGTGGTGGGACCACACCTGACGGTCCGGTGGATCCCGTCCCAGCCTCGGGACGGGATGTCATCCGGGTAGCCTGTACGCAGGGAGCATCAGGGACTCCTGGGTCTGTGGAAGGCAGGATCAAAGGTCCGGACACTCCTCCATGGGCTGCTCGATGCGGCGGTTGGCCTGCTCCCGAACGCCGTCAAGGAACTTGGCATCGTGGCGGAAGAGGACCTCGATGCTCTGGCCCGCGCGGCGGTCGCATTCAGCCGGACGCGCCACGGGCCGCACCACCGAGCCTCCGAGCGCCGTCGAACGGGACGCCCCCCGCTTGCCGTCGTATCAACATCCCTCCGTGTGCCACTGATCAGCGACGCGTCATGAGAATCCCGAGTCGTCGAGGGATGCAGGACGGGAGGCTACCGACCGACGAGGTTCCGATCAGTCCACTGGGCAGGCCCTTGAAAGGTCCACACCCGCAAGGCGATTGCTTCTTGATTCCTTCGGCCCGCACCCGCAGCACCGGCAGGGCGCACACACCGCCCCGGAGACCGGTCCAAGCCCCGTCAGTCGTCGATGGCAACCAGGCGCTCGAAGAAGAACTCGTGCTTGAGGAAGGAGACGTCGTATTCGTGCCCCGGATAGGACGGAATCAGTTGGGAGGCCTGGAGGAGCCGCCAGCCGTCGATCAGCGCGGCGACGCCGGTCTCGTACGGGGGCGTGTCACTGTCTCCAGTCGTCGGAGTGGTGCGACCGGTGCCATCGTAGTTCGACCACCCGATGACCGGGCTGTCGAGTGCTGAAGTCGACAGGTACAGCACCAGGACCTGCTGGCGGACGGTGGTTCGGGCAGGAATGGACATGCGCATCTCCGGGAGAGCTCGGAATGTCAGACGGATGCCGTGGCGACGTGCCTCGGTTCGTTGGAGACGCGGGTCACCCAGTAGTCCAGGTCGAACGTGTCGTCGCCCGTAAGGGCCCGCCACATCATGATCCGGTTGAAGATCTCCAGTCGGCCCGTGGCCGGCTCGTACCAGGGGAACTGCCTGGAGAGTTCGGCGGCCACCGCCTGGTCGGCGAGGTCGTCGGTGTTCCACAGTCGCACTTGCGGCACCGTCGGATTGAACCGGATCTTGAACATGTGGCGGACGGTGTCGGTGTCGTTGCGCCGCCCTCCGTGCCATATGCCGTGGTGGAGGAGGACGACCGTGCCGGCCGGGCATACCAGGCGAGTCTGACCTCGAAGGTTCTGGTACCGCCCGGTCTCGCTCTCATTCGTGCGTCGCAGATGGCTGCCTGGCACGCTCAGCGTCCCGCCCATGCCGAGGGTCACCTCGTGCGGGTAGTACATCAGTTGCACATCGAACGCCCCGGCGCGCACGTCGATGATCGCGTCGGCGTGCAGCGCCTGGGCGTAGCCGCCGTGGGGCCGACGAATGTGGACGGCGTGGTGGTCCACGGTGGGGTCGGGCCCGACGAGGCTGTGAAGGGCACCGGCGATCTCGGGTACGTCAATGAGTTCCCGGGCGAACGAACCTCGCTCGTACGCCTGATCCACAGGTGTACCAGGCGGCACGGCCGGGATCGCTTCGTCCAGGATCCGTACCGCCCGTTCGCTGAGCTCGGACGGAACTACGGCGTCCAGCCGCAGCGAGCCGTGTGCCACGAAATGCGCCATCTGTACCGAAGTCAAGCGATGCTCGAGCCTAGGGGGAACAGTCATGGCTTCTCCTCTCGGATGCCGTTGGGATTTCAAGAACAGTAGAAGAGGCTTCCGTTGACCGCGTGGCTCCGATTCACCGACAACTGGTCGATATTCATCCCACGGAGGGTGGGACGACCGCAGCGTGGAGGGGTGGCCCCTGGTTCGGGCTCCTCCTGATGCTTCCCGCCGGTGTCGGAGACCGAAGTGGAGTCGAGCGATCGAGTACCGGACTCGGCACGGACACTTGGTCGGCGACCCCCGTACTACGATCGGTGCGTGACGATCACGTACGAGTGGCGAGGCGGCTTCGACAACGCGTCCCTCAACGCCCTGCACGCCGACGGCTTCGGCCACGCGATCGCCCGGACCGACTGGCAAGCACGGCTTGAGCGCCACAGTCTGGGCTGGGTCTGCGCTCGGGAAGGCGAATCTTTGATCGGCTTCGTCAACGTCGTCTGGGACGGCGGAGTTCATGCCTTCATCCTGGACACGGTGGTCGCCCGGGAACGCCGAAAGACAGGAGTCGGGGCCGCACTCGTCGCCACGGCGGCCGAAGAGGCTCGTGCCGCGAAGTGCGAGTGGCTACACGTCGACTTTGAAGAGCATCTGCGTCCGTTCTACTTCGAGGCCTGCGACTTCGAAGAGACGGCGGCCGGGCTGATCGCCCTGTAGGAAGCTGCGACAGAACCGCCGATCCGTGACGTTCGGTGACGTGGAAGGTTCATCATCGGCGGACCACCGCCCGGATGCCCAGGCGGTCGACACCTTGGCCACGTTCCTGACGGCTCATCACCAACCAGTCCCTCAGTGGGCACCCGCCGACCGCGGCCGGGGAGCCGCTGCCCGACCGTGCCAGGCATGCGAACCCTGTACCACCAGCAGACCAAGAACTCTGCTGGCGAGCTACTCCCCCCGAAGCAGCTCGGCTTCTTCCCATGGCCCGGTAGAAGGCGCCTGAACTGGGGCTCTACCCAGGCCAGGCACCTTCTGAGGTTCGAGTGCAACCCCAGCGATACCCACGGCTGTGCTTCCGCCACGAACCGCTCGGCGTCGGCCGGCCCACTGAACACATCAGGCAGTGGAGACTTCACGGCGAGATCGATTCCCCAGCCCAGATGCCGGACGCAGTGCACTTGGCCCATCCGTGGCTGCCCGGGAGCCCGGACCCGGAGTAGCGGTCCAGGCCAGGGCGTCTCGTTCGGGTCATCCGATCGGCCCGTGAGGGGTTGGCACACCGGGGCACGCAGACTCGGCACCCATTCGATCCGGGGGATCCAGCACCAGGCCCGTTCTTCGACGCACTCAACCCGCGAACTGGGCCATCCACGCCTCGACATCGTCCGCCGACCGCGGCAGGCCCGCTGACAGGTTCTCGTGACCGTCGTCGGTGACGACCAGGTCGTCCTCGATTCGGACGCCGATGCCGCGCCACTCCTCGGGCACGGTGAGATCGTCCGGCTGGAAGTACAGTCCGGGCTCGACGGTGAGCACCATGCCCGGCTCCAGCACGCCGTCGACGTACTCCTCGTTCCGGGCCTGCGCGCAGTCATGCACATCCAGACCGAGCATGTGACCGGTGCCCGCCATGGTGAAACGGCGCTGGAGGCCCAGTTCGTACGCGCGGTCGGCCGGGCCTTCGATGAAGCCCCACTCGACCAGTCGTGCCGCCAGGTATCGCTGGGACGCCTCGTGGAAGTCGCGGTACGCGGCGCCCGGCTTGACGGCTGCCATGCCGGCTTCCTGGGCCGCGTACACCGCGTCATAGACCTTGCGCTGCAGAGGCGTGAAGGTGCCGCTGATCGGCAGCGTGCGCGTGACATCGGCCGTGTAGAGCGTGTGCGTCTCCACTCCGGCGTCGAGCAGGAGCAGGTCCCCCGGGCGCACCGGACCGTCGTTGTCCGTCCAGTGCATGATCGTGGCGTGCTCGCCCGCGGCGCAGATCGAGCCGTAGCCGACGGCATTGCCCTCGAGGCGTGCACGGCGGAAGAACGTGCCCTCGATCCACCGCTCGGACGACGCGATCGCCCCGGAGAGCTCACCGATCACATCGGTGAAACCGCGCACCGTGGAGTCCACGGCCTTGCGGAGCTCGGCGATCTCCCAGTCGTCCTTGACGAGGCGGAGACCGCTGAGCGCCTCTTCCAGCTCGGCGTCGCGCTCCTCATCTGTGGTGACGGCGGCCTCGAGGGACGGGTCGAGGCCCCGGACGATCCGGGTCGGCGCACCGGAGGCGGCGGCCAGGTCGCCGGCCGCCGTGCGGACGTCCCGGCAGGGCAGACCGAGCACGAGCTCCGACTCGGCGAGGGAGCGGCGCCGGCCCATCCACAGCTCCGCCGTGGCGCCGGTCCAGAACTCGTCGTTGTCCCTGCTGTCCCGCGGCAGCTGGTAGCAGTAGGCGTCATGGCCACCGTCCGCTCGGGGTTCGAGGACGAGAGCGCCGTCCCGGGCTTGGTCTCCGGCCATGTGCACGTAGCCCGAGTACGGCCGGAACGGGTAGCTGTCGTCGTTCGAGCGGGCCTTGAGGTTCCCCGAGGGAATCACGAGGCGTTCGCCCGGAAAACGCGCGGAGAGCGAGGCGCGGCGGCGGGCTGCGTACGGAGCCTGCTCGCCGAGCCGCAGGTCGTGCCGCTCGGTGTCCGCCCACCCAGTCCGCATCAGAGCGGACAGTTCCTCGGAGATCCCTGTGTAGAGACCGTTCTTTCGGCCTTTCGCCACGGCATACGCCTTTCTTCTGGGTGGGTTCCTCAGCGGCGCTGGGCAGAGCGAGCCGTACGGACGGCGTTGCTCCGGGTCCGGCTCGTGCTCCCTCGCCGCCGCCGGTCGTCGGCGACTCCCGGACGGTATCCCGTACCGCGCGTGCTCGGTGCCGAAGAGTGCCACTGGCACAGATCTGCCACGGCGCCGACCGGAGCGTCGATAATGCGACGTATGACGAACGTGAAACTCGGCGAGGCCCTTCGGCTTCTGGGCATCGGTCACGCGGCGAGCCAGGTCTATCTGGCACTGCTTGAGCTGGCCCCCGCTCCGCTGAGTGCGATCGCGGCCGCGGCCGACCTGGACGGTGCGGAACTGGCCACGGCATACGGCGCACTGGTCGACGCCGGTCTGGCCAGTGCCGCCGAGGAGGGTGGGGACGTGGTGGCCCCGATTCCGCCCACCGCAGGCCTGGAGATCCTCACCCGGCACCGTGCGGCCGAGGTGGAGGAGTCGCGCATCACCGTCGGGGGCGCGTTCGAGTCGTTCCGGCGACAGCGGCTCGCCGCGTACAACGACAATCTCGTCGAGGTCGTCACCGGCGACGCCATCGGCCCCAGGATTCGTCACGCATGGGCCAGCGCCCGCGATCAGATCCGGCAGTTCGAGTCACCGCCGTACTTCCCCTTGGCCGACGCCACGGACGACGCGCTGGCCACGCTCGCCCGCGGTGTGACGCAGCGTGTCGTGTACTCGCGGGAGTCGCTGGAGCACCCGGGCCACCTGAAGGAGGTCATCGAACCGTGCATCAAGGCCGGCGAACAGGCCAGGGTGCTGCCGGCGGTGCCGGTCAAACTCGTGATCATCGACGAGGCGTACGCACTCGTGTCGTTGTCGATCAAAGAGGCGGACGTACACAACACCATGCTGGTCGTGCAGCCATGCGGCCTGCTCTCCGCACTCATGGCACTGTTCGAGCAGTCCTGGCAGAACGCACTGCCGTTCCACGGCCGCACCACTCGCCCAGGCGGCCTGCCACCCGCCGACCGCCGCCTGCTGTGGCTCCTCGCGGGCGGCGCGAGCGACGACATCATCGCCCGCGAGCTGGGAATCAGCCGCCGCACACTGTTCCGCCGCCTGCAGATCCTGATGGGCCAGCTGGGCGCCGCAAACCGCTTCCAGATGGCCTTGCAGGCACAGCGCAGCGGATGGTTGTGACCGGCACGCTGCGCCCGCTGCTTGCCGCGCCCACCGCATCGGCGCGCCTCAGACCAAGAGCGGGACCATTCCCGGACCAGCGCGCCGCCGGACCTGCCCCTCACCGCAGTTTCCGCACGTCGGAGTCAATGTTCCAGCTGCACCGCCAGGAGACCGAGAATCTGCTGGTGAGCTACTCCCCGAAGAAGCTCGGCGTCTTCTGGACGCAGAGAAGGGGCGCCTGGCCAGGACGTCGGGCGCTCCGGCGACGCAGGGTTCGTGGCGAGCGGCGGGTTTGTAGGAGGCATTGCGGGTTAGGCGGTGGTTGTTCCTGAAGTCGACCACAGCAAGGTGTGAGTGATCATGGCTGCCAACGAGAAGACCCAGGCCAGGACCGAGCAGGCCAAGGGCAAGATCAAGGAAGCCGCCGGCCGCACCGTAGGCAACGAGCGCCTCACAGCTGAAGGCCGCATCGACCAGACCAAGGGCGATGCCCGCATGGCCAAGGAGAAGGCGAAGGACGCCTTCAAGCACTGACCCTCACCACACCGCGTGGCCTCCCCCGACCACGCGGTGCGTATGGCCCGGCACCCCGTGCCGGGCCATACGCACGCTGGTCGCGGATGCAGGAGCCGAACCCGGTGAAGAGCTCGCCATCGCCGGCTGTTCAGCATGCCGTTCCAGGAGGGCCAGGGTCTGACACGAATTCTGATGTTCGTGCTCACTGAAAGACTCCACGGTCTTGCCGGTGGGGATGAGCAGGTCGAGGCGGATCTGCTCGACGGACTCGCCGAGCGTCTTGCAGCGCACGACGGAATGCAACATGTCGTCGGTGACGGCCTGGGGCCGGCGCCGCCGTGCTCACGGCCCAGGAGTCGGCCCGGACCGGCGCGCGTGCGCCGGTCCGGGCCGGACGGATGTCATTTCAGCAGGCGCCGAGGTCCTGCCAGACTCCCCACTCGCCCGTGGTGCCGGGCGTCTCGTTCTGCGTCCACCACTTGGCCTTCCACGTGTGGCCGCCGTACGAGACGGTGTTATCGGCCGTGTAGACGGCACTGCTGCTCCACGCGGCCGCGGTGCAGCTGCCGCCCGGAGGGGGCGTGGTCGGAGGGGTGGTCGTAGGCGGGGTGACTCCGGCGAACTTCACCGAGTACTTCGCGAAGTCCCAGTCCGACTGGGCCACGCTGCTGCACGTGCCGGAGGTCTGGCCGTTGTTGTCGGGCGGGGTGCACTGGCGGTCGCGGTTGAGGGACCAGAAGGTGAAGCGGTCCATGTGGTGACTGGTGGCGTAGTCCAGCACGGTCTGGAAGTCGGCCTGACTGAAGTACTCCCCGGTGTCGCTGCGGCCGTTCATGCCGGAGAAGCCTTCGTGCGCGTACGCAGTCGCCGCGTCCCAGCCGAAGGTGGACTGCAGGATGGAGTTGAAGTTCGTCAGGGCGCTCGTCTGTGCGGCCGACCCGTTGAACCCGCCGTCGAAGGGCATGATGGAGAAGTTGTTCGGCGTGAAGCCCTGCGACTTGGCCTCGTTGAGCATTTGCTTGCCGAACCAGCCGGTGCCGTCGGCGGTTCCCGCGGTGGTGACCGAGACGTAGAGGCCCGGGTTGTTCTGCTGGAGAATCTTGGCTGCGCCGATCTCGTGGGCGATGGCGGTCGCGTTCTCGTACTCCGGCTCCTCCAGGTCGAAGTCGATGGCCTTCAGCTGGTACTTGGTGATGACCTGTTGGTAGGCGGCCGCGGTGGACGCCGCGTCGGAGCAGGTCTGGCCGAGTTTCGTTCCCCCGTACCCGCCGATGGAGACCGACACGTCACCGCCCTTGGCGCGGATCGCGTTGATGACGGATGCCACGGCAGTATCCGACGAGACCGGCGACGTACCGTCCCAAGTCGGGCTGCAGCCTCCCCCGTTGGGAGCGAGGACGAACGCGAGCTGGAACGCCTTGAGGCCTGTGGCGTCCATGATGGCGCCCGCGTCCGGAGGATTGTTGTCGTGCGGCATCAGATAGGGCGCGGCGGCGTACCACCGGTTACTGAGCGCGGTGGCGTCGGCGGACGCACCCGAAGCCTGCTGCGCGGCGAAGGCACCGAGGCCTGCGGTGGCCAGCGCGGCGGTGGCGGCACCACAGAGCAGAGCGCGAAGACGCTTCATAGGGACTCCTGTCGGGAGATGGTGCCGCCAGAATCGAGGGTTGACGCAGGCACGTCAATGAGTTGGACTAGACCATTGCGGATTCTTGAAGATTGACGCACCGTCGAGGCTGACGCCAAGGGCGCGACCGGCATAGCGGCCGACCCGACCATGGCGCTCAAGCCGGTCGAGTTCGCGCGCAGACTCGCCGGCGAGCGGTGCGTGCACCCCGTCTCGCCGCCTCGACCACGGCGCAGCCCGCTGCGAACGCGGACACCTCGTCAAACGCCCCCAGGTTCACGCCGCCTGGTCCGACAGTTGGAAGACCCGTCTCACTGACGCCCTCAGTCTTCCTCGATGACGTGCGGGGGCAGACCCGCTCCGGCGAGCACGGCTCGGGCCCGGCCGGACGGCCGGAGTCCGGGAATCCTTGACACCCCGGAGCGGCAGGAGGAGCATCCTCACGTCGCTGACAACGTTGTCGGAGCGGCGCCGTTCCGGAGTGGTCACGGCGCCCGCTCCCACCGCGTTGACCGTCCGTCACACATGAAGGGCAGGAACGGTGTCAGACACGCACAACCGTCGGAGGCACACCGGGCTCCGAGCTGTCAGCTCCGTCGCGGTGACCGCCATGGCCACGCTGGGTATGGCTGCCACAGTCGGCCCCGCCTCGGCGGCTTCCCCGCACGGCACCGTCAAGGATCCGGTGTCGTACGTCAACCCGCTGATCGGCACGTCCAATGCGGGCAACACATATCCGGGCGCCGTGCAGCCGTTCGGCATGCTGGCCTGGAGCCCACAGAACTCGCAGGGCAAGCAGGTCTCGACACCCGCTCCCGGTGGCTACCAGTACGACGCAACGAAGGTACGCGGCTTCAGCCTCACCCATCTCAACGGGGTCGGATGCTCCGGTGCGAACGGTGACATCCCGATCATGCCGTACGTGGGTGACGTCGACTCCTCGCCCAGCACGGACGTCACCGATGCGAAGTACGCCAGCACCTTCTCCCACGCCGACGAGACCGCCTCGGCCGGCTACTACAAAGTCGGCCTGGCCAGTGGCGCCTCCGCGGCGCTCACCACGACCGCCCGGACCGGCTCAGGGCAGTTCGGCTTCCCGGCGGACAAGCCCGCCACCATGCTCTTCCGCACTTCCAACTCGGAGAGCGGCAGCACGGGCGCCACTGTGAAGATCAACACGGCCGACCGGACCGTGACGGGCTCCGTCACCGCGGGCAACTTCTGCGGTCCGCAGAGCGCGAACAACCGCAAGGACCTCTACACGCTGTACTTCACCGCCCACTTCGACAAGGCGTTCGCAAAGGTCGGCACCTGGACGGACGGCACGGTCGAGCCCGACTCCACCTCGGCCTCCGGCGGCACGGGGTACAGCTCGTCCGGCAAGGCCGTGGAGGGCAAGGGCTCCGGCGCGTACATCACCTTCGCCGACGGAACCACCAAGGTCCAGGCCAAGGTTGCCGTCTCCTACGTCAGCCCGCAGAATGCCGAGGCCAACCTCCGTGCGGAGAACGGGCCCCGCAAGAGCTTCGACTCCATCAGGGCTCAGGCCGCCAAGGTCTGGAACAGCACGCTGAAGTCGGTCGAGGTGGGTGGCGGCACCGACGCACAGCGCTCGACCTTCTACACCGCGCTCTACCACTCCATGCTGGAACCCACCCTCACCAGCGACGTGGACGGCCGCTATCTCGGCGCCGACCGCAAGCCGCACCGGCTCGCCAAGGGGCAGAAGGCGCAGTACGGCACCTTCTCCGGATGGGACCAGTACCGCGCGCAGGTGCAGCTGATGACGCTGCTCAACCCGAGGGCGGGCAGCGACTACGCGCAGTCCCTCTACAACTACGCGAGTCAGCGCGGCGGCGAGTGGGACCGCTGGCTGCTGGAGAACGGCAAGACGAGCGTGATGTCGGGAGATCCCTCGGACGCGGCTCTGGCCGGCATCTACGCCTTCGGCGGCCATGACTTCGACGTCCAGGGCGCGCTGAAGTCGCTGGTCGAGGCAGCGACCGTGCCGACGGCGAACGACTCGGACAGTTCGGGCTGCAACGTCGAGTGCGTGGGCCAGCGCCCCGCGCTCGACAAGTACCTGGAGCTCGGGTACGTACCGGCGGACAACTGCCACTGCTGGGGAGGCGCGGCCGAGACGCTGGAGGACGCGGCGGCCGACTACGGCCTGTCCGAGCTGTCCCGGCAGACCGGGAAGACCGCCGACGCGAAGAAGTTCCTGGACCGCTCGGGGAACTGGACGAACGTCTTCGACGCCAACGCCACTCCGCAGGGCGGTTACATCCGCGACCGCAAGGCCGACGGCACCTGGGTGGGCACCTTCACGCCGGGCACCGGGAGCGGCTTCGTCGAGGGGTCCAGCGCACGGTACACCTGGATGGTGTACTCGGACGTGGCGGGCCTCGCCAGTGCGATGGGCGGCAACGACCAGGCGCTGAAGCGGCTCGACGCCTTCTTCCGTACACCGGACGGGAAGTTCGACTTCTCGGCGCAGGACGCCACGCGTTACGACGCGACGAACGAGCCTGACATCAACGCCCCATACCTGTATGACTACTTGGGGGCTCCGTACAAGACACAGGAGACGGTCCGCGCGGAGATGGAGCAGCTGTGGACCGACACCCCGGGCGGCATCCCCGGTAACGACGACGCGGGGACCATGTCGTCCTGGTACGTCTTCTCCGCGCTGGGCATGTACCCGCAGAACCCGAGCCGCGCCGATCTGATCCTCTCCGCTCCGCTGTTCCCGCACGCGGTGGTGCACACCGGGCACGGGAAGACGATAACGATCAACGCGCCTGCCGCGTCGGCGGAGAACACGTACATCCACGGCCTGAAGGTCGATGGCAGGACATCCGGCAAGCCCTGGGTTCCCGCCTCGCTCGTCACCCGTGGCGGCACGCTGGACTACGCCCTCGGGGCGACCGCGGACACCTCCTGGGGAAGCGCGGCGGCCGACGCCCCGCCTTCCTTCCCCGGCGGCGGTGTGAAGTACTTCACCGGCGCCACGCCCGAGCAGCTGAAGGTCGAGCCCGGGTCGGGCAGTGCGGAGACGACCGTCAAGGTACAGACCCTGGAGGTAAAGGCCACCGACGTCCATTGGACGGCGAAGCCGCCGGCCGGTGTCACCGTCACACCCACGGAGGGCGACTTCACGGTCCCGGCACGCGGTTCGGCGAGCGCGAAGCTCACCGTATCGGCCGCGGCGGACACGGCCGAGGGGCACTACACGGTCCCGGTGACGCTGCGGTCGTCCACCGGCAGCGAGCTCCCGAAGACGTCGGCCGCGGTGACCGTCGCCGAGAAGAACAGCATGCTGTGGAACCGCAACAGCACCGGCATCTCCACCGATGACGACAATCCGCAGGCCAACTTCGACGGAGAGGGCTGGAGTTACTCGGCCACGGCACTCACCGCGGCGGGCGTGACGCCGGGCGGGACGGTCTCGTCCGGTGGCTTCGACTTCGACTGGCCCAAGGTGGGCGCGGGCGACCCGGACAACATCGAGGTCGCGGGAGACAGCCCGCAGGTGCTGAACGTCCCGTCGGCGCCGGCGGACACGAAGCTCAGCCTGCTGGGCAGCGCGGCCGAGGGATCGGCCAGCGGCCAGGTGACCCTGACGTACACCGACGGCACCACGCAGCAGGCCGAGATCGGCTTCAGCGACTGGACGCTGGGCGGCGGCACGCAGAATCCGTCGTTCGGCAACACGGTCGCCGTCCACACCACGTACCGCGATGTCCAGGGCGGCGGAAAGGACCCGGTGGGTACCGAGATCTTCGCCACCGCCCCGATCACGCTCCACGCGGGTAAGCAGCTGGCGAGCGTGACCCTGCCGTCCTCCACGGACGGCGGCGTGATCCACATCTTCGCGGTGGCCACCGCCTGACACACATGATCGGAACGGGCCGTTCGGCAAGGAGACCGTCCTTGCCGTGACGGCCCGTTCGCCGTTCGGCAACCGGTCTGCCTGTGAGGGTCCGATCTGTGAAGGGGCCATGCGGTCGTCCCAACTCCGGAGATCAGACGCCGGTGCTGCCGTCGATTCGCTCGCGGATGAAGTCGGCGTGCCCGTTGTGCCGGGCGTATTCGGCGGTCATGTGCGTGTAGATCCACCGCAGGCTCACCTCGCCGCCCATGAACGGGCTGGTGTCTTCCAGCCGCAGAGTGGCGCAGTTGGCGCGGGCGCGGGCGATCTCGTCCTGCCAGGTGGCCTGGGCAGTCTCGAAAGAGATGTTGTCGGAGAGGCCGAATCCCTCGTCGCGGCCGTCCGGGTCGGCCTGCGGACTGTGGATGGCCGGTACGTCCTCGCCCGTCAGCACGCGCCGGAACCAGTTCCGTTCGACTTCGGCCATGTGCTGGACCAGCCCCAGCAGCGTCAGCGGCGAAGGGGGCACGGAGGCGGTCCGTAGCTGCTCCTCGGTGAGGCCGCGGCACTTCATGGCCAAGGTGGTCCGGTAGAAGTCGAGCCAGCTCTCCAGATTCGTACGCTCGTCGGCGTTCAGTGGCGGCATCGGCCGTTCAGTGGTCGTCATGATCGCAGATCATGTCAGCGGGGTCCGACATCGCTTCCCTGGCCGCCGCCGTAAGAGCTCAGCGCCGCCAGGTAATGCAACTCATCCGCCAAGTGAAGTGCTCAGGAACGCCAACGTCCGTCCACGAACGTGCGCGGAGCAGCACTGGTACGCGGAGACCATGGGGCGACCTGTGAAGCGCAGTGTTGCCGCGCGCAGGGCGTCAGCGGACGAGCCGGACGACGGGACGCAGTCGTGCGGTGAGGTCGGCCAGCAGCTGTTCGGCCTGAGGCAGTACGAGGGGACCGAGGGAGGCGGTGCCGATGGCGACGGCCACTCCGGTCCAGGCCAGTGGGCCCAAGGGCGTGCACCCGAAGAAGTGGCTGACGACGGGGGTCTGGACGACGGCGATGAGCACGGCGGCGCTGCCGAGGACCGTGGCCACGATCAGCGGGCTGTGGCGGCGTCCGACGACGGTCTGCGTGAGTTGGGCACCGACCACACCGCACAGGGCCATGGTGCTGGTGCGTCGTGCCGAGCCGGGGGTGAGGGTGCCGATGAGCCATGCGGTGGCCGCGCCGATACCGGTGATCAGGCCACGATGGCGGATCTGGCGTGTCAGCGGTTGCCCCAGGACGGCGAGGCCCACGGGTACGGTGTCGGCTGCGGCGGGCTCACCGGCGGGTTCCGGGTCGTGGGGGGTGACCGCGACCGCCATCGCCGGGAACATGTCGGTGAGCAGGTTGACCAGCAGCAGCTGACGTGTCGACAGCGGCGACGTGCCGGACAGCAATGTGCCCAGTACGGAGAAGCCGACCTCGCCGGCGTTCCCGCCGAGCAGGATGCTGATCGCGTCGGCCACGCTGCGCCAAAGGGCTCGGCCTTCGGCGATGGCGTCGATGAGAACCGACAGTTCGTCGTTGGTGATCACGAGGTCTGCGGCGTTGCGTGCGGCAGCCGATCCGCGCGCGGCGATGCCGACCCCGACATCGGCGGCGCGGATTGCGGCGGCGTCGTTGGCGCCGTCCCCGACCATGCCCACGACGCAACCCGCCTCCCGGAGCGCCTCGACAACCTGGAGCTTCTGCTCGGGTGCGACGCGGGCCACGACGCCACAGTCCCGGAGCAGGCGGGCCCGTCCCGCCCGGTCCAGTGAAGCCAACTCGTTACCGGTGACGACCGTGACATCCTCGGGCCAGCCCAGGGCGACGGCCACGGAGCGGGCGGTCTGCGGGTGGTCGCCGGTGAGCATGACGGGGCGCACGCCGACCTCTCTGAGACCGGCCACGAGCGGTGCGGAGCTGGGGCGGGGGGTGTCGGCCAGTGCCACGAACCCGATGAGCTCAAGCAGTTCGAGGGGCTTGTCGAGCGCTTCCCTCGCCTCGTCGTCCGTCGCGAGACGTCGCTGCGCGACGGCCAGGAGCCGCAGCCCCTGACCGGCGAGGGAGTGTGCCTCTTCGACGGCTGCCGGATCCGTATCCGGGCAGCAGGGCAGCACGACTTCCGGCGCGCCCTTGACGACCAGCATGTTCGCGCCGTCCGCGTCCATTCCGGTGGCGGCGGCGTATCCCCGGCTCGCCTCGAAGGGCTGGGCCTGAACGGTGGTCCACCCTGTCTCGGGCGGGGCTGCTGCCAGGACCGCCTCGTCGGTGGCATGGGCGTGGGCGCCCGGCTGCTCGGCGACGCGAGGGCAGGCCCGGGCGGCAATGCGGAGAATCTGTTTCGTCTCGGAGGCGTCGGCCGGCTGCTCGGCGCGTGTGCCGCTGATCAGGCGGACGACCCGCAACCGGTTCTCGGTGAGGGTCCCGGTCTTGTCGAAGCACATGGTGTCCACGCGTCCGAGCGCCTCCAGGCTGCGTGGTGTGCGTACCAGGACGCCGAGCTTGCTCAGCCGCCGTGCCGCGGCCATCTGCGCCACGGTCGCCACCAGAGGCATGCCCTCGGGCACGGCGGCCACTGCGACTGCCAGTCCACCCCGGAGGGCTGTGCGCACCGGACGGCCGCGCAACAGGGACAGGCCGGCCACCGCGGCGCCACCGGCGAGGGTGAGGGGCAGCACCCGGCGGGTCAGCCGGTGCAGCCGTGCCTGAACCCCCGCCGAGGTGGGAACCCGGGCGGCGAGGGACGCCGCGCGGCCGGCTTCGGTCTGGTCGCCCGTGGCCACCACCACCGCCCGGGCGTGGCCGGCGACCACCGTGGTGCCTTCGAACACCATGCATCTGCGGTCGGCGACGGGCGCCTGTGGTACGGCAGCCACTTGTTTACGGGTCGGCAGTGACTCGCCCGTCAGGGAGGACTCGTCCACCTCGAAGCCACTGACCTCCAGCAGCCGCGCGTCGGCCGGCACCACATCGTTGGTGCGCAGCTCGATCACCTCGCCGGGCGCCAGTTGCGCGGCCTCGACGACGGATGCTTCTTCTGCTGACGGGTGAGCGAGTCGCCGGGCGTTCTGCCGCTGCCCGGTCACCAGTGCGGACAGCGCCCGCTCCGCGCGCAATCGCTGTACCCCGCCCACCAAGGCGTTCACCGCCACGGCGGTGATGACCAGGAACGCGTCCACCGCGGAGCCCAGCAGTGCCTGCGCGGTGGCACCGACCACCAGAACGGGGGTGAACGGGTCGTCCAGTTCCGCCCACACGGCGCCGGCCAGACGTGCGCTCACCCGTACAGGCGCGAGGGCCGGGTGCGTGGCAGCGGCGCCCGCGACGTGGCCGACCCGGGTCCGTACCACCGTCAGGGCGGTGGGCGCGGCGCACGACGCCCTCGTCAGCCGGGCCATGACCTGCTCGGGCTGCAGGGCGTGCCAGGGCACCCTCGGAGTGGGGTGGGGGGTCGTACCGGCGGCTACACCGAGTGCGGCGCACCAGCCCACGAGCAGGGCCGCGGCAGTGGCGATATTGACGGGGCTGAGCCGCACCTCGAGGGGAAAGGGAACCCGCTGCGACCGAGCCCCCTGGGTGAGTACCAGGAGCTCGGAGAGCGTGGCGCCCGCCTCGGCGCAGAACTTCGCACGCCGGCTGACCGCCCGCGCTGCGGGTACGGCTGTCAGTAGCCGCCATACGCCCTCCAGCCCGCGCAGGGGCAGAAGGTCGGCGCCCCAGACGACAGCGCTGCGTTCGTCGGTGACGGCGACGGCGATGTCACTGCGGAGCAGTCCCTCGAGTACGTGGTGGGCGGCGGCAGTCAACTCCCGTTCGGCTGCCGCCCGGTCGTGCGGGACGCGCGCCACCGTGAGAACCGTTCGGCCCTCGTTCTGCAGGGCAGCCACCACCTCGGCCAACGGGATCTCGGCAGAGGCCAGTTGGTCGGCCAGGGTCCCGAACTCGCCGAGCGAGCAGTCGTCCACCACCACGACATGCAGACCCGCTCGGCGCGCTGCGTCCAGCGCGGCTTCGGCCATGGGGTCGACCTCCCAGCCGACCAGAACGGTGCCGACGTCCCTGCCACGCACCGACGCGATCATCAGTCCCGCGTCCGGTGCCGTCCCATCGGGCACCGGGCGAAGGACGATGCCCGGCTCCCAGGACGGCGTTGTCGCGTCCTCGGGCGCACTGAGGGCTGCGGTGGCTTCCTGCCACAACCGGTGGTGATCCCAGCCTGTCGTGCTGGGGTGGACCTCGAGCACGGTGCGCCGAGTGCTGCGCAGTGCTGCGGGGTGCAGGACCACGGTGTCCACGAGTTCCAGTTGGCGCAGCCGCTCGGGGTCGCGGACCAGTACGTCCTCGCGTGCCAGGGCACTGCCGAGGGCCGCGGTGAAGGCCGCCGGACCGTAGCGTGCGGCCTTCGGCGAACCGGCCAGTACAGTCTCGGCGGCATCGTCCATGCTGCGGGTGAACAGGAGTTTGGTGGCGGCGCCGCCCAGCATCCCGTTGACAGCGGCGGCGGCATATTGCTCGCCCGGGCTCGGACGCAGCGGCGGACGCAGGACGTCGGTGTTGGCCACAGTCAGCCGATCCGGGGCGCACAGCGTGTCGTGCACGGCGTCGAACGTCGCGAGCTGAGCGAGGGATTCCACCAACTGGGCACTCCGCAGTGCCGCGTCGAGCAGCAGCGGACTCGGCGACTGCCCGATCCCGCAGACGGCCGCATGAGCCACGGCCAGCACCAGATCGGATGCGTCCGGGCCCAGCGCACGGCTCAGCACCGCACGTACCCGTGAGTCCTCACGCATCACGACGACCGCGGCCACCATGGCCTCCGGCGCCCGCTTCAGAAGGGCTGCCCGTCCCACGAGTGCTACACCGATGCCTGCCGCGTCGCACGCCAGGGCGACAGCGTTGGCGCGCACGCCCCCGGCGGCGCCCGGGTGCACGTGTTCCAGCGTCTGATCGCCGACGTGCACAAGCCCGTGTTCGGCGGCCAGTTCGGACACCTTGTCCACCACCTGCTCGCCGACCGCGTCCTCGGTGGTCTGCACGACCAGCCGCCCCAGGCCACCGTCCCAGTAGGCGATCAGCACGTCAGGGTGCTCGGCCAGCTCGACGGCCACTTTTCTGGCGGTGGCCTCGAGTCGTTCCACGGTCCGAACGGGCGCGTCCGGATGGTGCTGCAGTGCGAGGTGCATCCGTGTTCCGGCGCGCCAGTAACCGACCTGAGGAGTGATCGCGTTGCGGGCGACCCTGCCGACCCGAAGCGCGGTCGCCGACACCGCCGCCGCCCCGTCCGCCGCGCCGCGCGCACCGGCGTTCACGAGCTCAGCGGCCATCCGCGCCGCATCTGCGGTCGGCGTGGCGATCCGGCGGGTGGCCTCGACCGGCACGGCCAAGGCGCTCTGGAGGGCCACGGCGGGCAGCCCGGTCAGGAAGCGGAGCAGCATGTCTCACCTTCGCGGGCTTGCCGCACGGGGCCGGGAGCGGAACGGTCCGTGACGGGCGCCGGGCGCCGAACGGTCGTAGCAGCGGATGGGAGGCGGCCTCAGGACTTCTTCCGCCCACCAGCCTTGGCGCGCGAGGTGCCCGAGGCGCTCGTGGCGGCGCGCTTGGACGAGCGAGCCTTCGCCGTCCCGGAGGCGGTCGACGCCTTGGCCGGGCGGGTCTTCGCCGTTCCCGACGCGGTCGACACCTTGGCCGGGCGCGTCTTCGCCTTTCCGGTAGTGGCCGATGCTTTTTTGGCCGGGCGGGTCTTCGCCGCTCTCGTGGTGGTCTGCGCCTTGGCCGACCGGGCGGCCTTCTTCACCTGCATACCCTCTGCCCGGGCCTCGCCGGCGGCCTGGGCCCCCTCTGTATCCGTCGGACGCGGCTGCGTGAGCCACACCACCGCGGCGCCCGTCACGGCAACCGGCCACTCGACCACACCGGCCACACCGAGCAGCCCGGCACCGGTGTAAGCCGCGACACGCCGAGCATGCGGCGAGACGATCCCGACGGAGTCCAGAACACCGTCGACGATCCCCTTGACCCGATCCGCGCCGGGGACCCTGTCCATCGCTGTCATCACCCTCCGCATGGGGTGCGCCAGTGCTTCCTGGAGGGGATGCTGCACCTTCGTGTCCCCTGAGCCAGACACATGGGAACTGTCAGTCATGGTCGCTCTCTCTCCGTCGGGCAGGTGAGACGGACGGCCCGCGGCCGTGACGCCTCTCACCTTTCAGCAACCTTGACAAGATCACGCAACTCCGGCAAGCCTGGACATATCTACTTACCGCCAAGTGAGGTAACAGGCGGTGGACGCCTCAACGCCAAGGGCCCTCCCGGCTGCGACAAGTCCGAGAAGACCAGCCGTCCGGTCCCGCCAGCGGGTCGCCGCGGATCGCTGACCGACACCCACGTGTGTCCTGGCTGCGAGGAGTTGAGGGCATGAGCGCCCATCCCGGCCCAGAGCCGACGTCCCGAAGGTTCGCCCACCGGCACCGCCACCGCCGGACCGCGACCTCCGAGTGCGTCGACTGATCCGCCTCACACCGCACTGAGCCTGATCACCGGGCCGTTCGACGTGCTCAGAGCAGCCCAACATGTTCCGCAGGCGTCATCCCCTACCTCCACCGGAGGCCGTTCATGCGCATCGAACTGACCTGGCCGCGCTCCGGCACCGAGGACCGGACCCTGTCCCTCGCGCTCCCCGGCCTTCCCGCCACCGGCCTGCTCAGCCCAGCCCTGCGGTACACGAGCCGGCTGTGCACTCCTGCAGCCCTCCGGCGCGCCGTCGCCTGCGCGGAGCCCCTCATCGGAGCCGCAGCCCACGCCGCCGGCGCGGACGCACTCACCCGGGCCGCCCTGCCGTACGCCATCCGGTTCACCCGGCAAGCGCTCGGCAGCGGCACACCCGCCGCGATCCCGAG
The DNA here is from genome assembly GCF_044453545.1 of Streptomyces sp. NPDC051664. NCBI lineage: Bacteria > Bacillati > Actinomycetota > Actinomycetes > Kitasatosporales > Streptomycetaceae > Streptomyces > Streptomyces sp. NPDC051664. The sequence continues at coordinate 43,792 of NZ_JBITCU010000017.1, forward strand.
CCAGGCAACGCGAGCCGTCCCCTCCGAATCGCACTCGCCGACTCCCCCACCGCCTGCGCTCTGAGTGACGCACCAGGAATTCAGACCCCCTGCGATCGCCGACGCACCGCACCCCCCCATGGAGCCTCTTCGCTCAGCTGCAGGTGATGGCCGTGGCGAAACCGTCGGACGGCCGCGGTCGCCGGTATTCATGGTGAGCACAGCCTCCGCCCTGGGAACCCTGCTGCCTGCACCGGGCTGACACCCACGGGACTTGCTTCGAACGAAGGTTCGATGAATGGGTGACGCGGGTGAACCTGTCACTCGTGCGGAGGAGTCGGACTGCCACAGCCCCCTCGTCGATGTTCCCTGGTATCAGGCATCACGGGAGGACTCGACATGACGCCCATCAGCGGCGGTGCACGACAGGGGACGGTACGCCGTGCCGCGTGTACGGCCCTGCTGATCGCGTTGATGACATTGGTGCACGCAGTGTTCACCCCCGCCCCAGTGCCTTTCTCCGAGCTCGACCTCGATCACAGCAGCCATGCCCTTCTCGCGGGTCCGACGGTCAGCGCCGCCGTCATCGACTCGGCGTCATCAGAGCTGTCCTGCCCATCGGCTCCCAGCGGTCGCAGCGACGACCACAGGTGGCGGTCCGGAACAGCGTCGATCGGCAAGCCGCGCCACACCCCGTCCGCAGCTACCGCGGTGGCGACCGATCCCACCTTCGGCACAGAGCCCACAGCAACTGGGCGCCGTGCGTGCGCGCCGGCGCCTGTAGGCGGAGCCGGCTCGGCTGCTTCTCCAACAGGTCTCGTGCTGCGCTGCTGACCGGCTCCGGCCGCATATCTCTCGTACACGTCGCGCTCTGCCACGAGCGGCACGCGAGGTGCGGCCCGCCGCCGTCAACATCTACGTCACGTGACCCCGCAGGAGAACCCGTCATGCCCGCAGATGTCTTCGCGGCCGTGAGCGCACTGGTGCGTGCCGAAGCGGCTCGCCAGCCCGCCCGGCGCTCCGCGGCACCGTTGTCGCCGGACAGTTCACATTCACTGACGGCCTCGGAACGACAACAGAGTTCCTGTGCCCCGAGCCCGACGAAGCCGCAGCCGAATCCCACGTCAGCTCCGCCTCGGGTCGGCCTGCTGTCCGACCTGCAGCGTCGGCTCCAGGCATTGCTCCACTGACGCCAGGTCAGTCAGCCCGAGCGCAACCCCCGTGGACCCGAACGTCATCCATACTTCGCATGCCCGTGCAGGAGAGACAAGCTGACATGCAGTCATTCAACAACCGTGCCCGCAGCTGCCACCGAAGTGTCGCCGCCCCAGGCTCTATCCCTCACAGATGCGAGGTGATCGACGTCGGCTCCGTGCTCGCCCACCGGCGGGCCGCTGGCACCATCCGCGCACTGTGAAGGGCCCCGTCCACGACCCTCACGGCCGCCACCGGCGGGGGAAGGCCCTCTGGCGCGGCGATGAGGGGGCGTGCGGGGCAATGAGGAGAGAGGACTTCGCCGCATCTCTGGTGGTGTTCCTGGTGGCGCTCCCGCTGTGTGTGGGGGTGGCTGTCGCCTCCGGTGTTCCGGCTGAGCTGGGTCTGGTCACGGGAATCGTGGGAGGACTGGTGACCGGAATGCTGCCGGGGAGCAGTCTCCAGGTCAGCGGCCCGGCGGCCGGCCTGACGGTGCTGGTCTACGAAGCCGTGACGACTCACGGCCTCGCCGGCCTCGGTGTCCTCGTCCTCGCCGCCGGCCTGCTTCAGCTCCTCATGGGCGTACTCCGGCTGGGCCGCTGGTTCCGGGCCATCTCTGTGGCCGTCGTCCAGGGCATGCTCGCCGGCATCGGACTCCTGCTCGTCGCGGGCCAGTTGTACGTCATGGCCGACCGCGAGGCGCCGGATACCGGGCCTTCCAAGATCGCCGGTATGCCCGGTCTACTGGCCGACGTGTTCGGTTCCGCGCAGTCGCTGGTGGCTCTCGGGCTGGGCCTCGGGACGATCGCTGTCATGGTCGGGTGGAAACGCCTCCCTCCATCGATGCGGCTCGTGCCCGCTCCGCTGGTCGCCGTCGCTGTCGCCTCCGGTATCGCCGCGGTCTGCGACACGCCTGTCGCGAAGGTCGAGGTACGGGGGCTGCTGGACGCCATCCAGCCACCGACCGCGGATGCATTCGGGCTGTTGACCCAGCTCGGCGTCCTCGGAACGGTTCTCGCGTTCGCCCTGATCGCGTCGGCCGAAAGCCTGTTCAGCGCGGCGGCAGTGGACCGTCTTCACACGGGACCACGCACGGACTACGACAAGGAACTCATCGCGCAGGGTGCCGGCAACGCGGTATGCGGTGCGCTCGGCTCTCTGCCCATGACCGCGGTCATCGTCCGCAGCGCGGCCAATGTCCAGGCGGGCGCACGGACCAAAGCGTCCAGAGTGCTGCACGGAGTGTGGCTCTTGTTGTTCGCCGCGCTGCTGCCGTCGGCACTCGGTGTGATTCCGCTGTCCTGCCTCGCGGGCATCCTCGTCTACTCCGGCGCGAAGCTCATCCCTGTCAAGGAGCTGATTGCGCTGTGGCGTGCGCACCGGGGTGAGGCAGTGATCGTGTTCGCCACGGCCGGGATGATCGTCGTGGCGAACATGTTCGAAGGCGTGCTGATCGGTGTTGCGCTCTCCGTGGCAAAGTCCGCGTGGGACACCTCTCACCTCCAGGTCGATGTCGCCGACGGAGGAGTCGGCGTGATCCGGGCGCGGCTGACAGGCAATGCGACGTTCCTCCGGCTGCCGGTGATACTCGACGCCCTGGAGGCACTGCCGAAGGGCCGCCCGATCGAGCTCGACCTGTCGGGCTTGCGGCATCTGGACCATGCCTGCCTCACCGCCCTGACCACCTGGGCGGACAGGCACAACACCCCGGGCACCGCCCCGGTCAGGCTGGTTCCCGCGGAACCCTGACGGACACGACTCATGTCAGCGGCCGGGCCGTGCGCCGGTGCCGGCCATTCAGGCGCCACAGCCGGCCCCTGCCCCTGCCCCACCGTACGGACATCCGGGCGCCCCGCACCGGACGGTACGCACGCAAGCGACGGGTGTCCCCCGAGACGTCAGGGGACACCCGTCTTGCGCACAACGTGTCAGTGGTCGTCCCAGTGCCCGTCATGGCCGCCGTGCCGGTGACCGTCGTGCACGTAGTCCACATGGTCTCCGTGCGGCACCGCGACATGCCCGCACCCGTCGCCATGCTGGTGCGCGTGGTCGCCGTGAGCGGTGTGCCCGCCCGGCTCACACTCGTCCACATGGCCGTCGTGAACACGATGGAGGTGACCGTCGTGCACGTAATCCACGTGGTCCTCGTGCGGGATGGCGACGTGGCCGCAGCCCTTACCGTGCTGATGCGTGTGGTCGGGATGGGGGGCATGTGCTGTGGTCATGACATTCTCCGGTCGTTCCTCGGGAGCCACCTGGGCGCATTCGGCTTGCGCCACTGGCCCGAACCTTCCCTCCAACGAGCACCGGGGCAGCTTGTCACCGTGGCGCGTCCGGTCGGGTGCCAAACGCATCCGATGGGGTGACCGGGGCCTCGCAGAGCACGTCAGGGCTTCACCGGCACCCGTCTTCGTCGACTCCGCAAAGGGGCTTCCGGCCCGCGGGCCCGGCATGGCTTCCCCCTTTGTCAGCCATGATCCGAGGGGTGGTGCCACCGGGCCGGAAGGCACTGCCCCGCGATGGACGCGTTCATCACCGCGGGCGGGCATGTGAGGGCTCGCAAGGTCGGTGATCACGACCCCGATGCGGCCGGTCTCGTCGAGGCACGCAACACCCAGGAAGGCTTCCTCGGGAAGGCGTTGAAGGCCACTGTGAATAGTGCAACGATTCCGCAGAGCCGGTCGGCACGGAAGGATTCAGTCGCGATGCATGATCGTAAGCGTCTCCCGGCCTCAGCGGCTTTCGACGCACTGGGAGCCGAGTACGAGCGGGCTTTCGCCGAGTCGGCAGCCCACCATGCTTCGCTGCAGCGCATGTTGGAACTGCTCGCGCCGCACAGCCGGGTATTGGACGTCGGCAGCGGGACAGGACGGCCGACCGCGCACATCCTGGCCGAGGCCGGCCACGAGGTGCTGGGTGTCGATGTCTCGCCCGTCATGGTGGAACTCGCGCGACGACAGGTGCCCGACGCCTCGTTCGAGTGTGCCGACATCCGCCATGTCACCCTGGAGAACAGCAGTTTCGACGCAGCGTGTGTCTACTTCTCCCTCTTGCAGATGTCACGCAACGACCAGTCCTCGCTCGTCCGGCGACTCGGGCAGGTGGTGACCCGCGGCGGCCTACTGATGATTGCGACCGTACCGCTGGACGTGGAGGGCGTCGACGTCGAGTTCATGGGCCAGGACGTACAGGTGACCAGCTTCGCTGCTGCAGCGTTCACCGAGTTGGTGATCGAAGCGGGATTCTCACTCCTGTGGGAGGAGAACACCCTGTTCACCCCGTCGTACCCCGGCGGGGTGCCCGAGCCTCAACTGTTCCTGCTCGGCCGACGGACCTAACAGCCCGTCCCAGGGGCGACTCGCCGCGACCCCCCTCTCGCACCCCTGTCCCGAGCGCCGCGGAGCTGTCTCATGCGCTGCTTTCCGGCCGAAGCGTGAACTTTCGCGTAAGAACCATCTCAGAAAAGTAGCAGGTCAGACGGTAGTTCGCAGTTGTACCACCGGATTTCGTCCACATGCTGGACACCTCGCACGGGTCCCGCGCACCGCTTCCGAGCTGGCCGAACGACCATTCGGTTGATGCGCCGCCGGCGAGCCGGGCCGGAAAGAGCTGATCGATGTGCACTCACTGTCTGCATGCACGAGACTCCCGAACGCAATCGCACCCCCAAGCGAAGGAGATTCACAAGTGCACTACAACATTGGCAAATTCAGCATAATCGCTACGACATCTGCACTGATCATGACGGGCATGGGCGCCGTGGGTGTCGCGCAGGCCCAGCCCGTGCAGTCGACCAGCCTCTACGCCCCGTCAGCCCTCGTGCTGTCGGTCGGCAAGAGCAACGGCACCGCTGTCACCGTCCAGCGGGCCGTCACCCTCAGCTGCGCCCCGCGCCCCAGCGGCACTCACCCCTCGCCCACTGCGGCGTGTGCGGATCTGCTCGCGGTCGACGGGGAGTTCACCCAGCTGACCACGCCGCCTCAGCGAAGCTGCACGCGTGAGTGGGATCCCGTCGTCATCAACGCGAACGGTGTGTGGCAGGGCCGGAGCGTCTCCTGGTCGGCCACCTTCGGCAACGCCTGCGAGATGCAGGCGAGCCTGACCGAGGGATCGGTCTTCGGCTTCTGATCGACCCTCGGCGCATGCAATCGCACCCGATGCCCCGGCCCGACGGACGTGTGCCGACCGGCGCACGTGATCGGGGCGAGCGCATCCGTAGTTGAGCGACGCGGGACCCCGCCGGCGGGAAGCGTCCCTGTCCATTCCGTCGTGACGACGAGTGCGTCGTCACGACGGCAACTGCGGGCGGGGCATGTGCCGGCAGTCGCCGAACCTCACCCGCGTGAGCCGCCCCACGGGCGAAGACCGATCACGGCGGTGCCGCTGCCAGCTCCACCGTTGTCGTGACGCGTACGAGAGCCGGGCGGCGGGGTGCGGAACCGAACCCGAATTCCACGGGTGGATCGAGCGGTGCCAGCGCCCCGAGTCCGGCTCCGCCGAGCGCGGCGTCCGCAGCGAGAATGGGCCACAGGTCATGGGCTCCGTACCACTCCCGACGCCCCGGGACGGCAGTGCCCAGGGTGCGCACGCCAGGCATCAGCCGCGCAGGGATGTTGCACAGTGCCGCCCAGCGCCGGCTCCTGACCAGCGGGGTGGGCAAGGCGCGCAGCAGCCACCCCAGCGGGGTCCGGGAGCCGGTACTCAAGTGCAGACTCAGCGGGCCGGCCTGAATGCTCCACTCGGATCCGCCCCGCCGGACCGTGACGGGAACGACCTCGACGCACTCGAAGCGGTAGGTGGTGGCCACGAAGTCAGCGACGGCAGCGGACGGTGCCAGCAGCAACCGCTCGCCGTTTGGGTGCTGGATCATCACATCACTGAACGGCCCGAAGGGTGAACGGGTCCAGTGCCCCACCACCAGCCGAGTTCCGGAGGTCGTCCCCACACCGGCGATCCAGCCGTCGAATCGCAACCGCTCACCTTTCACACCGCACAGCTTCTCCCACCATCGAGGGAATGCGGCGGATGTCGGCGGCGAGGGCGAAACGTGCACCTTCCGCCCGGTCTACCGGGTCGCGCGGATCACGGGGAATCGCTCGCCGACGGCACTTCGGTCCCGGGACGACGAAGAACACTGGTGGTGTAGTCCGCCACGGCCGCCTCCAGACCGATGTCCAGCTGTGCGCGCTCGGACATGTACCACCGGTGTTCCAACAGCTCGTGATAGAGCTCGGCCGGGTCCATGGTGCTCCGGAGTTCCTGCGGAACGGCACGCACCGTGGGCCTGAACACCTCGCGGACCCAGCGGTGGGCAAGCACCTCCGCACGGGCGCCGAGCGGGTCGCCGGGCGCGTAGTCCTCCTGTGTCGCCATCCAGCTCTCAAGGTCGTTGAGGAGTCGTCGGGCCTGGTTCTCCTCGGCGTCGAGCCCGGTGAGCCGCAGCAGCTGACGTTGATGATGGCCTGCGTCGACAACCTTGGGGACGAACGTGATCGTGTCGCCGTTCGGGGAGTTGGCGATCTGCATCTCGGCGACGTCGAAGCCGAGGTCGTTGAGCCGGCGCATGCGACGTTCGATGTAGTGATACTTGCCGGCCGGATAGACCGAAGTACGAGTCAGTTCACTCCACAGCTCCTCGTACCGCTGGCAGATCTCAGCGCCGAAGGCGATCGGATCCACCGAGGGGTGGAGCGCACCCGAGGCCTCCAGGTCCAGCATCTCGCCGCTGATGTTGACCCGGGCCAGATCGATGTCGTATTCACGCTGCCCTGTGCTGAGTTGGTTGTGCACCTCGCCGGTCTCCGCGTCTACAAGGTAGGCGGCATAGGCGCCGGCGTCCCGGCGGAAGAGTGTGTTGGACAAAGAGCAGTCGCCCCAGGCGAAACCCGCCAGGTGCAGCCGGACCAGCAGTACGGCGAGTGCGTCCATGAGCCGGTGCACCGTGGTCGGGCGCATCGTCGTCTCGAACATCGAGCGGTAGGGCAGGGACCCGTTGAGATGACGAGTGATCAACACCGGCTCCAGCGGTCCCCCGTCGGTGCCGGTGCGCCCGGTAACCACCGCGAGTGGGTCCACCGCGGGTATCCCGAGCCGGGCCAGGGTGCGCAACAGCTCGTACTCGCGTACCGCCGGCCGTTCGGCGAGCTCCTTGACGGCCACCACGTCGGACCCCGCTCGTGCATAGCGCACGACGTGGCGGGAGATGCCGCGCGGCAGCGTCACCAGGTGCTTCTCCGGCCACTCTTCGAGCGGCAGGTGCCAGGGCAGCTCGAGCAGGAACGCAGGGTGTTCGGGATTGGTGGCGCTGAACTGCAGAGCCATCGGTCGCCTCGCTCGTTCTTTCGGTGACGGGACCACCAGTGTGACGCAGCGAGTCGCCTGCCCCGTGGCCCCCGGGAGGGAAGCCTGAGCTTCCTGGCCGGCAGGTGCGTGCTGGGTGAGCACACGTAGCTCGTGCGCGGCTCGCCTTCGGGAGGCGACGATGACGACGGCCGCCGTCGCGGCCAGTACGGCGCTGACCCACGCGGCGTCCCGGTAGTCGTGGGTTGTTGCGGTCGCGATGCCGGCGATTGGCGGTCCCAGGAACGCACCGGCTTCAGCGCGACCGTGGTCGCGAAAACGGCAAGGCTGAGGACATGGACGAACAGAGGCAAGAGGTCGACTCCGGCGTTGAGGTACGCGGGCAGGGAAATCCGCGCACCGGGCATCGACCTACGTCAACCGCGAACTGAGGGCGGGAGTCGAAACTGGACCAGACACACGGAGAGCATGTCCGGTCACTGGAAGCGAGATCGACCGAGAACCGATCGGTTACCGGTCAGACAACAACTCGCCGCCGAGCGACCGGCGGCTCCGCTCTGTCCGACTCAGGGCTCATCACCTGGGGCACAGTACCCACGGCCCCTCCGACCATCAACCGGATTACGACACGTCGGCTGGTTGAGCTGCATGGCGGTTCGTCACCGGTCCACCGGAAATGAGCCGCGTGAGTCGGCGCCGGCGTATGCGCGGGGACTGATCGCTCCGTTGGAGCGGAAGAACTGTTGGACGCCGGCCCAAGGAACAGCTGGGCCTGGATGCAAGGACCGTTCCGGCCCACTGTCAGTGGGTGGGTCTACCGTGCGAGGACAGAGTAACCCAGCGTGCGTAAGGGGAGATCATGACCACGCTCGAGAATCGACCGAACACCGCACTCCTCGTCGTCGACGTGCAGAACGGCGTCGTCGAAGGGGCTCACGAGCGTGACGCGGTCGTCGCGAACGTCGGTCACCTCATCGAGAAGGCACGGCGGGCAGGGACATCCATTGTCTGGGTCCAGCACTCCGACGAGCAGCTTGTGAGGGGGAGCGACGACTGGCGGATCGTGCCCGAGTTGACTCCGGGCGACGCCGAGCCGCTCGTCGAGAAGAACTACGGCGACTCCTTCGAGGACACCACGCTCGAGACCGTCCTGTCGGGGCTCGGGGCCGGCCGCCTCGTCGTCGTCGGCGCGCAGACCGATGCGTGCATTCGCTCGACGCTCCACGGCGCATTCGTCAGGGGGTACGACGTCACCCTCGTCAGCGACGCCCACACGACGGAGAACCAGACGGCATGGGGAGCACCGCCGCCGGACCAGGTCATCGCACACACGAACCTGTACTGGACCTACCAGGCAGCGCCGGGGCGGACTGCCGGGACGACCGAGACCAAGAATGTCGACTTCGGCGGCACGTCCTGAAGCGTGTGCGCCGAAGGCCGGAAAGCCTCGGCCTCGGCCGGCTACCACTCCCACGGATACTGGCCCGAGAACGCGGCGAACCGCCGCACCAGCGCATGAAATTGTAGAGCGGGATCGTCGGCAGGAGCGCATCCGCGTCGGTCGGCTCGGCTGTCGGACCGACGGCCTGTTGGCGCTCCGATTGGCCGGTCTTGTGGTCAGGCGTCGAACTTGTCTGACCGGGCAGGCCACCGCGGACGTGGTGAGCCGGGTCATAGGCCCACGATGACCAGGGCGGTGTCGTCGGTGGCGCCGCCGGGCGGGAGGAGGTCGGCCAGCAGGGCGTCGGCGAGGTTTTCGAGGTCGACCGCGTGGTGGCGGGCCAGCGAGTCGGCGAGCCGCGCGAGACCGGTGTCGATGTCTTCCCGGCGGCGTTCGATCAGTCCGTCGGTGTACAACACGAGGACTGCGCCCTCGGTGAAGGGCGCGATGGCCTGGGGCCGGGGGGCGTGTTCGGGTCGGGCGCCGAGTGGGGGGTCGGTGGCCCGGTCGAGGAACTCGACGGTTCCGTCGATGTGCACGAGGGCCGGTGGCGGGTGGCCGGCGCTGCTGTAGGTGATGGTATGGGCGTCCCAGTCGATGAACGTGTTGGCCACTGTGGTGTTCTCGGCGCCGTCGATGGAGCGGGCGTACAGTCCGAGGACTTCCAGGGCCAGTGCAGGGCCGTCGACGACGCGAAAGGCGGCGCTGAGCGCGCTGCGCAGTTGTCCCATGACGCCGGCCGCGGACAGACCCTTGCCGACCACATCGCCGACGGCGACCGCGACACGGTCGCCGGACAGGTCGACCAGGTCGTACCAGTCGCCACACACATTCAACGCGCCGACAGCGGGCCGGTAGCGTACCGCCGCCCCGTGCCGCCCGACCGGGCGGAGAGATGGCAGCATCGCTTCCTGCAGGCTCAGTGCGACTTCGCGGGCGCGGATGAGTTCGGTGACCTCCTCCACCCGGTGCAACAACAGCACCACCCGCCCGTCCGGACCGAAGACCGGCGCGTTGGTCATGCTGAAGTACCGCTCGTCCCGTACCCCGGACCGGTTGGGGTCCTCCATGTCGATGCGCTGCAGTCCGGTGTCGCACTCACCGGATTCCGCCACCCGGCGCAGTGACGCCCGAAGGTTGTCCACGAGGGGTCCGGCGGGGTCGTTCGGGTCGGGGGCGTCGCCAGACAGGTAGTGGCCGATCACTTGCTCGCGGGTACGATCCCGCATGCCCAAGAACCCGTCGTTGGCGTCCACGTAGAGCAGCTGCGGGGTCAGCAGGGCCACCGCCCCGGGGAGGGCCCGGAACACCGCGGCGTAGTCGATCTCTGGTTCCGTCACGTCTTGCCCGCCTCGACGCCTTCGCTGGTGTGACTTTTCACGATAGGAGCGGTACGCGGGGCACTGGTGCTCCTCCTGCCGTGGAGCTGGGCAGGTCACCCGGGCGGCCCCGGCGGTCGGCATCGGGAACTGAGGGAGCCGAGTAGCGCCGCCCGGGCATGCACGGCAGCCGCCTGAACACGCTCGGCTGTTCACCGCCCGTCGACTGCCCACGGCCGGCAGCAAGATCTGCGAAATCGGAGGAGAGTTAGTTTGGGAAGAGGGAACTGATCCATACCCCCTCGTACGAGGACGTGCCCATGACTGCGAGGTCCGCCGGATCGCGAGCGGCGCGGGGGCGGGCCCGAGGCGCCGCTGATACCGCCGGCCCGCACTATGAGTGGGTCGTGCTGTCCAACACCACGCTGGGTGTTCTGATAGCCACGATCAACGCATCGATCATGCTTATCGCGCTGCCGGACATCTTCCGTGGAATCGGGATCGATCCACTGCAGCCGGGGAACACGAGTCTGCTGCTGTGGTTGATCACGGGGTATTTGGTGGTCACAGCGGTGCTCGTGGTCACCTTCGGCCGGATGGGCGACATGTACGGCCGGGTTCGCATGTACAACGCGGGATTCGCGGTTTTCACCGTGTTCTCGGTGCTGTTGTCGGTGACCTGGATGCATGGCACGGCGGGCGCACTCTGGCTGATCCTGATGCGCGTGGGCCAGGGTGTCGGGGGCGCGATGCTGATGGCCAACTCCAACGCGATCATCACCGACGCCTTCCCTGCCGACAGACGCGGCCTGGCGTTGGGACTGAACCAGGTGGCGGGCATCGCCGGCTCGTTCATGGGGCTGGTGCTCGGAGGGCTGCTCGCCCCGGTGGAGTGGCGCATGGTGTTCCTGCTGTCGGTGCCGATCGGGGTGTTCGGCACGTTCTGGTCGTATCGGAAACTGCACGACACCGGCATCCGGCGGCCCGCCCGGCTGGACTGGTGGGGCAATCTGACCTTTGCTGTCGGGCTGGTCGCGGTGCTGGCCGGCATCACCTACGGCATCCAGCCCTACCACGGGCACACCATGGGCTGGACCAACCCGTGGGTGCTCTCCGCCCTCATCGGCGGCGTGGTCATGCTGGTGATCTTCGGCATCGTCGAGACCAGGGTCGCCGAGCCGATGTTCCAGATGAGCTTGTTCCGCATCCGTGCGTTCACCGCCGGGAACCTCGCGAGCCTATTGTCCGGGATAGGCCGTGGCGGGCTGATGTTCATCCTGATCATCTGGCTGCAGGGGATCTGGCTGCCCCGGCACGGCTACGGATTCACCGAGACTCCGCTATGGGCGGGCATCTACATGCTGCCGCTCACCGTCGGGTTCCTGGTGGCCGGGCCGATCTCCGGCTGGCTCTCCGACCGCTACGGGGCGCGGCCGTTCGCCACCGGCGGCATGCTCGTCGCGGCAGCCAGCTTCGTGCTGCTGGCGCTCCTGCCGGTCGACTTCCATTACGGGACGTTCGCCGCGATCCTCCTGCTCAACGGCATCGGGATGGGACTGTTCGCATCCCCGAACCGGGCCGGGATCATGAACAGCCTGCCCGCGGACCAGCGTGGGGTCGGCGGCGGCATGAGCACCACCTTCCAGAACTCTGCGCTGGTGCTGTCCATCGGGGTGTTCTTCAGCCTGATCGTCCTCGGCCTGGCCGGCACACTGCCGCACGCTCTGTCCAGCGGCCTCGTCGCCCAGGGCGTCCCCGCCGGCGACGCGGAACGGCTGTCCGCCCTGCCACCGGTCTCGGTGCTGTTCGCCTCGCTGCTGGGCTACAACCCGGTCCAGACGTTGCTCGGCCCGAATGTGCTGGATCACCTGCCGGCGAGCCACGCGGCCTACCTGACCGGCCGTGGCTTCTTCCCCACCCTGATCTCCGAGCCGTTCGCGAAAGGCCTGGAGGCCGCTTTCATCTTCGCAATCGCCGCCTGCCTCGTAGCCGCCGTCGCCTCCTGGCTGCGCGGCGGCAAATACGTGCACACCGACAAGCCGACCACCGTCGGCACCACGGACTATTCCTGCCCGGCACTCCGGGGCCCGGAGGCTGCACGCCACGGCTCCGTGACACCGGACCGAGCGGCCGTCCCCGTCGGATCCCGCGGATTCGCCTCGGGCGTCACACACTCCAACCCACCGACGGTCGGCCCCGACAGCGCTCGGGCCAGTCCGCCCGGACTGCGCGAAGACCGACCTCACCCCACCAGGGACTCGGCCCTCGAGACGTACGCGCTGATCGTCACGGCAGATGGCTACCGCCCGGCCACCTACTCGATGACGACCGGCGGCAACGGCCACCCCGCCGCCGCAGAAACCGCCTCTCGGACGAACGGGCAGATCGCCGGCGTCGTCCGCGCGGCGAACCCGGACCGCCCACTGCCCGGGGCAGGCATACGCGCCGTCGACGCGACGGGCAGGGTCGTGGCACGCACCACCACCGACCGCGACGGCAGGTTCCGGCTGACCGGCCTGCCCCGCCGCCTGTACGCGGTGACCAGGGCCCCAGGCCCGACGACACCGCCGGACGGCCACGGCTCGGCCGGCGCCACCTTGCACCTCACCCTGGACGGCATGCGGTCGTGACCGAGCCGAGGCGAGCCCTGCAGCGGATCACCGAAATCCTGGGCGTCACCGAGCGGCTCGACGAGATCGACCGGGACATCCATCGTGACAACCGCCGGACTCATCCACCCAGTCGTCCGCCATGACCTCCGTCGACTCCGGTGACCGCGAGGCCGTTCTGGCCCTGCTCACCGAGCTCACCGACGTCGCCCCCGGAACGCCCGGCGCCTGGATCCCGCCGGTGGCGCCGGTCGGCAGGTCATGCCTGCGGTGAGAGACCGTCGTCCACGGGCACGTTCTGGGGGTTCAGCGTGATGCCGGAGTTCCTGGCCTGTTCGAGGATCAAGGTGGCGAAGTCCTCGTCGACGTGCCCCGCGCCGATGGCACCCGCGACGAGCTGAGCGGTGGCGGCGGCGAGTGGCATGGGTACCTCCAGCTCGCGGGCTGCGGACAGTCCCAAGTCGAGGTCCTTGCGCAGCAGCGGCATGGTGAACGTCGGTGTGAAGTCCAGGTTCACCAGCGCGGGCGACTTGTAGCGGGTGTAGTCCGAGCCCATCACGGAGTCGTTGAGGAATTCCAGGAAGGCGGCACGGCTGACACCGCCTTTTTCTGCGAGGACCGTGATCTCGGCGAGCGACTGGGTGACGACACCGAGGAAGACGTTGTGCGCAATCTTGACGAGCCGGGCGGTTTCGCCCTCGCCAACGTAGGTCACCCCGCGCCCGAGCAGAGCCAGCAACGGCTCGACCTGGCCGAACACCTCGCGCGAGCCGGAGGCCGCGACAGTCAGCTTCCCTGCGGCGATCACCTTCGGGTTCCCACTCACCGGGGCGGCCAGGAATTCGGTCCCACGCTTGGCGGATTCGCTGCGGATCAGCGCGGACATCCGGGTTGACACCGTCGAGCTGTCGATCAGCACCCCCGGAGCGGCATCCGGCGAGCTCAGCACGCCGCCGGGGCCCGTGGTGACCGCCTCCAGGTCGGGTGAGGCGGAGACCATGGTGAAGACGACATCCCGGTCGGCCAGATCGGCCGGTCGGTCGACGAGCATCGCTCCCCGTTCCGCCAGCGGTGCGGCCTTGGACCGGGTTCTGTTGTAGACGGCTACGTCGTGCCCCGCGTCCAGCAGTCGGGCGGCGAGTTGGAAGCCCATGCGGCCGGCACCGACCCATCCGATCCGTGGGCGGTCCTGGGCGACGTACGTCATTGCTCTACCTCAATCCTGGAAGACGGCATCCGCTTGCATGAGCACCCTCGACCTGCCGGACACTGTGGATCTCAACCACCTGATACTCCCCAACGCACGGCCATGCCCTTCCTGGGTCAGAACCAGCCACCGTCGGCCTGGATGGTCCGGCCGGTGATGAACGATGCGTCGTCCGACACCAGGAACGAGACGACCGCGGCGATTTCGGAGGGCTCGGCCATCCGACCGAGTGAACTGGCGGTGCGGATAAGGGTGTGGAAATCAGTGTCGACGTCGGGATGGACGTAGTGGGAAGCCGCGTGAGCGGACATGTCGGTGACGGTACCCCCGGGGGCGATGGCGTTGATGGTGATGCCGCGCCGGCCGAGTTCGGGACTGAGGTTGAGCGCGATGCATTCGACTGCGGCCTTACTCGACGCATAAAGGGCGTGGTAGAAAACCGCCTTGTGGGCACTCTGCGATGACGTCAGTACGATCCTCCCTCCTTCGCCCATATGCCGTGCGGCGTTCTGTACGGCAAAGAACTGGGCTCGTGTGTTGATGGCGAAGACACGGTCGAAGTCGGCGGGGGTGACATCGTCCAGCTTGCCGAAGTACTCGATTCCGGCGTTGCTGACCAGGATGTCGAGCCCGTCAAGAGCTTCGGTGGCCTCATCGGCCAGCCGCCGGATCTGATCCGGATCGCTGACGTCCGCCTTGATCACGACCACGCGGCGTCCGTCGGCGCTGATCTCGGCGGCGAGCGTTTCGGCCGCGTCGCCGCTGCTGCGGTAGTTGATCGCCACGTCTGCCCCGTCTGCGGCAAGCCTGCGCGCCACAGCCGCGCCGATCCCTCGTGCGCCACCGGTGACCAGGGCCTTCCTGCCTGTCAGCCTTCCGCTCATCGGTCTTCTCCCGTCCACGGGATCCGGCGGTCATGCCGAATGCGGGTAACGCGGCCTGTCCCGGAACCCACGGCAGCAGATGATTTCTTCACCTCGCCTACGCGGTGGAGGACCGCCGTGATCGTCCTCATCACGGTGCGCGTCCTCGTTCACCAGGTCCTCTGCACCACAATCGCCCCGGCCCGGGCACCGGCGCCACTCGGAGTGAGAGTCCGGCCCCGGGTGCACACCCGCCGGTCCGGCACCAGCTCGCCCCACCTTCGACCCAAGACAATCCGCCCGCAGTCGACGCGAGATACGCCCCTCCGACGAGACACTCAGTCCCGCCAACCGCGCGTGCGAGCCCTCCACTCCTCAGCTGTGCGACGGCAGCCAGAGGCGGGTGAGTCCGGTGCTAGGGGCGCCGCCGTCGGCGATGGTCATGATCTTGCCGACGACGGCCCTGGCACCGGACTCTCGGTCATGCGAGCGTCTGCCCGATGTCGGCGGGCGGACCTTGCCCACGGGTGGCCCGTGGGTCAGCTCGAGCCGTCGGGGTGGAGGACGACCTTGGTCCAGCCGTCGTCACGGGCGTCGAAGTGCTGGTAACCGGCGGGGGCCTGGTCCAGCGGCAGCTCGTGGGAGACGATCCACGAGGGCTTGGCCTTGCCCTGCTCTATCAGGGCGCACAGCTGTCGGTTGTATGCCTTGACGTTGGCCTGACCGGTCCCCATCGACTGGCCCTTGAACCAGTACAGGCCGTAGTCGAAGGCGACCTCGCCGTCCTCCTTGTAGAGCTTGTCCGGGCTCCCCGGGTCGTGCGGTACGAAGACACCCACGACCCCGATCGTCCCGGTGAACTTCACCGAGTGCACCAAGTTGTTGAGCGTCAGGTTCGGGTGCTCGACACCCTGGAGGTCGTGCGCCTGGTAGCCCACGCACTCACACCCACGGTCCGCCCCCAGACCGTTGGTGAGCTCGTTGATCTGGTCGATCGGCGAGGCCTTGGAGTCATCGATGGGAATCGCACCGATCTGCTCTGCGAGCGCGAGCCGGTCCGGGTGACGGTCGACGACCATCACCCGCGCCGCGCTCTTGAGATTTGCCGACAGCGCCGCCATCAGACCGACCGGGCCCGCGCCGTAGACGACGACGGTCTCGCCCGGCTGCACGCCGGCCAGCTCCGTGCAGTGCCAGCCGGTCGGGAAGATGTCGGACAGCATCACGTAGTCGGTCTGCTTCTCCCGCGCATCCTCCGGCAGCACCAGGCAGTTGGAGTCTCCGTACGGAACCCGCAGGAACTCCGCCTGACCGCCGTTGTAGGGGCCCATTCCCGCGAAGCCGTATGCGGCACCGGCCATCGTCGGGTCCACCGGCGTGGTCAGGCAGAAGGCCGTCAGACCGTTGTCACAGTTGCGGCAGAACCCGCAGCTGATGTTGAACGGCAAACAGACCAGGTCCCCCACCCGCACACGATCCACGCCGTCGCCGACCTCGATGACCTCCCCCATGTTCTCGTGGCCCAGGACACGCCCCGTCTCCATGTCCGTGCGCCCCTCATACATATGCAGGTCCGACCCGCAAATGTTGGTGGAAGTGATCTTCACCAGCACATCCGTCGGCCGCTCGATCCTCGCGTCCGGCACGTCCTGCACGTTCACCGAACGTGGCCCGTCATACACCAGAGCCTTCATGGGGATTCTCTCCTCCTGTCCGACTTTTCCGAATGTCGAGGGAAAGAACAAAATTTACGAATGAATCAACTGCGATTACCTTGCATGCGCCACATGAAACGCGTACGCAGAACTCCTGTGACTATGAGAGCGTTTGTATGCACTTCCCGACGCATCCAAGGGGTTTCGCAAAATACTCACTCAAAATTGACGCGAGAAACTCGACGGGGTGCCCTACGACGCCAATGGCTGATCCGGCACCGGTTCCGTTGCCTCTCCGGCTGCATCAGTGAGCGCAGCGGATACGCCCCGCCGGGCAATCAGTTCAAGCCTCCCACCGGGACACTGCATGTCAACTGGAGACTGACGAGGAATATTTGGTCATCCCTGCCGCAGCGCCAACTGTGACGGAACTACGGAAAATTCCGTGTCACAGCACTGTCGCCGACCGACGGAAATTGAATCACCGAGGGAGGTCTACATGGTCAGCGTTGCACAACGCGTGAAACCTCTCGATGCCTGGAACCAGTTCTTCGCAGACCTGTTCCTACCAGGGGGCTTTGAGAGTCATGACAAGTAGGTTCACCGAGTTGGCCGTTGACTGCCACGATCCGGAGAGACTCGCGGCCTTCTGGTGCGAGGTTCTGGACTTCAAGGTGATCGACCGGAGCGAGGGCAAGGTCGAGATCGGATCCTGGGTGCCGACCGTTGAGGATGTTCGGGCCCACCAGATGTCGCCCGCCCTGCTGTTCATTGCGGCAGCACCGAGGACAAGGTGACCCGATTGCTCGGCCTGGGCGTCACCAAGGCGGATGTGGGCCAGGGCTCAGACCGAAGCTGGGTGGTCATGGCAGACCCCGAGGGCAACGAATTCTGCGTCCTACCCACCCAACCCGGTACTCGGACGGAGGCGCGGCCCTCTTGGACGAGCAAATCGCTCTTCGGTGGCCGAAGCGATGGCCGAGCTCACGAGCCTCCTCGCGCCCGGCGGCAGCAACCGCTGAGTCGCGTTCTTTGATCCTTCTCGGTGGCAACGGCGGCGGCGGAGAGGAGCGTCGCAGCGGCGAGGCTGCCCCAGAGGGCAGCTGAGCTGTGGGAGGCGAGAGCGGTGATGACCGCCGGGGAGACGGCGAGGCCGAAGCCCGTGGAGAGCTGGAAGCGGGCGAGGGCGCGTCCCAGGACATGGGCCGGGGCGAGGGCGGTGACGAGCGCAGTGGCGTTGCCGGCATAGATGATCTCGCCGATGGTGCAGACCACGGACACCGTGGCGACGGCCGGGGCACCCCAGCCGTGCCCCAGTGAGGTAGCCGCGAGGAAGCCGAGGTAGGACGCGGCGAGTACCACGCCGGCGAGAGCCAGCACGGTCCGCCGGGAGAAGCGGGACATCAGGACGGTGACCGGAACCTGCAGGGTGACCACCAGCACCGTGTTGGCCACGTAGATGGCTGCCGACCACACCGCAGATGCGTGCAACTGGGTTGCCAGGACCAGAGGGAGCGCGATTTCGGGGACGTTGAGGCAGAAGACGTAGACCACGTTGGCGGCCAGCAGCGCGCGCATCCGCGGTGAGGGCCCATCGGTCCTGTCCTCGGCCGGGGTAGCGGCCGGATGCGTGTGCAGGTGCACCGACCATGCCAGGGCTGCCGCAGTGAGGTAGGCGAGCCCGGTGACGGCTGCCAGCGCCTGTAACGCGGTGGTGCCGCCCGTCAGGCACGCGGTGGCTAGGAGGGCGCCCACGCCCAGGGCGGCGTTGCGCAGGGCGCGGCCTCCCGCGAGCGCGGCGTCGCGTTCCCGACCATGGGCGACCGTGGCCACGACAGCCGCGTGGGCGGCCGGCCACGCCTGATTGCCGATGCCGAGGAAGAGCGCTGCCGCCGCGAACAGCCCCGCGTGCCCCGCCGGGGTGGCCAGCAGCAGCGCCACGCCCAGCACCCGCACGAGCATCGCCGCCGCCACGACCGCACTGCGGGCGCCCCGGTCCAGCCAGCGGCCCACCGCAGGCATGCACACCAGACCCACGACGACGCCGACCGTCATGGCGATGCCGGTGGCCGGCGCGGACAGCCTCAGCACGGACACCCCGTAGAGCAGCAGAAAGGGCCGCAACAAGCCGGTGCCGAGCGCGTCCACGGCCAGGGCGACGGCATAGCGGGGGCCTCCGGAGGCACGGACGAGGGCGCGCGGCTGGAGCTTGGTGGTGGTTGCCATGGCGTCAACGGTGCGTTCGACTGCCGGGCCGACTATGTCGGTTGACGGACACCGTCAATCGACGCGGTCGTCGGCCATCCGACCAGCGATGATGAGGGGATGACGTTGAGGATCGATATCGGCGGCCTGCCGTCCGGGCGCCTGCGGTTCGCTGCCTCCCCGCTGGCCGAGCTGACCGCGATGCTGCACGTGCTGGCCGAACCCCCGCATCACCCGCAGCTCGCCGGCTGGGCCGGGGACGTCTGGGCTGGGCTGCGGCCGGAGCTGGCCGAGCGGCTCAGGGAGGCGGAGTTCCTCTGGCGTTCCTCACGAGCCGACTTCCTGGTCCCCGCTCGTCCGCGGCCGACCCTCGCCGAGGAGCTGGACGATGTAGACCGGATCGATGATGAAACCTATGTGACCGCCGCGCTCATTACCACGTGCGGCAGCAACCGGGTCCACTTCGCCGCGCCGTCACCGCTCGCCGACGCGGCGGCGCGCGAGCGAGCCTTGGACCTCGCCCAGGCCCGCGGCGCGCTCCAAGAGGCCTTCGCGGAACGGCTGCTCGCGGACCCCGCAGCCGTGCGGGCGCGGGTGCGCCACACCCTCGAACAGTGCGCCGAGGCCTTCTTCGACGCCGCCTGGACGGGCGTCGCCGTGCAACTCGCCACCGACCTGCGCCTGAAGAACGACCTGCTGAAGCGCCAGGGCATCGGGGCGGCACTCGCATCGGTCTCCGGCGCAGTCACCCTGGCACCGGACGGCGACTGCATCATCGTGGACAAGCTGCAGGACAAGGCAACCGCCGCCGACAGAACCGGGGTCACCTTCATCCCCAGTGTCTTCGGCCGCCCGCACCTGGTGGCGGTCCACGCGCCCGGCCGGCAGCCAGTGGTGCAGTACCCCGTGGCCGAGCCGAGTCCATCGGAGCCGGCATCGCTGGAAACGGTCACGCTACGGCTGGAGGCACTCGCACATCCGGTACGGCTGCGGCTGCTGCGCACCCTGGCCCGTGGCCCGCACACCACCGGTGAGCTAGCCCACGCCTGGGAACTTTCACCCCCGGAGGTTTCCCGCCACCTCGCTGTCCTGCGCCGCGCAGGCCTTCTCACGGCCCGGCGGCACGGTCGTTACGTCCGTTACACGCTCAATCTGCCCGATCTGACGGCGCTGGGGGCCGACCTGCTGGCAGCGGTACTGCGCTGAGTGGCTTCGGTCTGCCGGAACGCGGGCGAGCGCCCGGTTCGCGGTCCGGTGTCGCATGTCAGCGGGCTGGTATCCAGACTCTGGCAACGAGGGGCAGGCAGGCGAAGCAATCGGGGCGAGCGACTTGTGAACGCCGCTGGACCGCACCATCGCCGGGCCACCCGCTCGGTCGACCTCGCCTATGAGGGCGTCGTCGACAGCTTGATCCGACTCACGACCCCTAGTGGCCGAGCGCCTGGCCGAGGAAATCTTCACCGCACTGGACGAGCAGACCGACGTCATTACCGGCACGGACGGCCGCGCTGCACTACGACGCCTTCAACGCGCCAGCAGGGCTGCTCTCGCCGCCAAGCGCTCGACGGGCCACGACCTCAGATCCGTGTCGGCGATGGAGGGGTTGACCGAACGGCCTCTCTCCAGTGGCGCGAGCGCGCACGTCCAATAAATTACCTTTTACGAAACATTTATGTAACTGGCGGCAATCCCGACGCTGGTTGGGCTGCCGCCCGCGGTCGCGCGCCTTGTGGGCCGGGGCCGGCTCACGGAATCCGATCGCGGCGGCACCGCACGACTTGCCGCCTGGATCCTTGCCTGAGGGGAACCATGGCTCACGAGACATCAGCGACCCTGGAGGAAGGGTGGAGCGGCGAAGGATGCCCGGCGAGTGCGTTTGTCCGGCGGTCGTTTCTTCACGGCGCCGCCGCGGGCCTGGCCGGAGCGGCGGGCGCGACCGTCTTGGGCAGCAGTCCGGCGAGTGCCGACCCGACGGTCGAAATCAAGGCGGAACCGAAATCCCGCACGATTCCGTTTCATGGCTACCACCAGGCAGGCATCGCCACCCTGCCCCAGCAGGACGCAATTTTCGTCTCGTTCGATGTGACCGCCTCCAGCCGCGCGAAGCTCACCGGCCTTTTCCGCACGCTGACCTCGCGAGCCCGTTTCCTCACGGCGGGCGGCAGGCCACCGAAGGTGCCGCGGACCGCAGCGCCGTCGGACAACGGCATCATGGGACCCACGTTCGTGGCGGACGGTCTCACCCTGACAGTCGGAGTGGGCGCGTCCCTCTTCGACAGCCGCTACGGATTGAGCAAGCGCAAGCCGGTCCAGCTCACCACGATGAAACCTTTCCGCCATGACAGCCTGGACCCCGAACTGAGCCAGGGCGACCTGCTGATCCAGATCTGCGCCGATCACCGTGACACGACGGTGCACGCATTGCTCGACATCCTGACCCACACCAAATCAGCAATGAAGCTGCGCTGGCGCATTGACGGCCAGCGCAATCCGGAGCGTCCCGTCGGTGTCCGGCGTGACTGGTTCGGTTTCAAGGACGGAATCTCCAACCCGACCCTCTCCGACGAGGCCCAGATGAATCAGGTGGTCTGGGTCCAGCCGAAGAGCGGCGAACCGGGCTGGGCCGCAGGCGGCACGTACCACGTGGTGCGTATCGTGCACTTCTTCATCGAGGCGTGGCAGAAGGTGCCCGTTGCTCAACAGGAGCGGATCTTCGGCCGCCGCAAGGCGAGCGGCGCACCCATGTACGCCGCCGACGAGAACGCCACGGATCTCCTCGACCCGATCTACACCAACGACCCGCAGGGTCTGATCACCCCGCTGAATTCTCACATCCGCCTCGCCAATCCCCAGACTCCGCAGACCTTCGCGACCAGCACCATCCTGCGTCGCAGTTACGACTACGACCGGAGCCCCAACCCGCCGGAACTCGACATGGGGCATGCATTCGTCTGCTTCCAGCGGAAGCTGAACACCTACACCACCATGCAGACCCGGCTGGAAGGCGAGGCACTGGTGCCGTACATCAGTCCACGGGGCGGGGGTTACTTCTTCGCGCTGCCCGGTGTTCGGGACGAGAAGGACTACTACGCCCGCGGGCTCCTGGCCTGATCCTTCCCTGTCACCGGGCGGCGTCGGCGAGAAGCCGCCTCGCCCGGCCCTGGACCGAACCATCGCAACGCGCACAGGAGGCGAGATGTTCTCTGCCCAGCGGACCCGAGTCGGCAGCGGCCGTCGGCGACCCGGCAGAACGCTCCGACCGGTACTCGCGGCGGGCATCGGGGGCCTGTTGATCTCCTGTACGCCCATCACCGCCCCGGTACACAAGGACTCCCCTCGGCTGGCAGCGCCCACTCACGGCGGTGCCAGTGGCCACGTGTATGTCACGAACCAGCAGGACAACACGCTCTCGGTGATCGACGCCGCTACCTACAAGGTCGTCGCAACCGTACCGGCCGGCGTGGCACCCGAAGGCGTCGCGGTCGCCAAGGACGGCAAGCACGTGTACATCGCCAACAGCGGCTCGGCCCGGGTCTCGGTCCTCGACACCAAGAACAACAAGATCGTCAAAACCGTGACGGTCGGGAAGAGCCCCACCGGTGTCGGGCTCAGCCCCGATGGCAAGTCCCTCTACGTCACCAACGGCAGTTCGAACACCGTCTCGGTGATCGACACCCGAACCAACCGGGTGACCGCGACCATCCCGGTCGGCAAGTCCCCGGTGAACGTGGCGTTCAGTCCTGACGGCGGTACGGCCTACGTGGCGAATTCCGGGTCCGGCAACCTGTCGGTCATCGACACCAGCACGCGCCGGGTCGCCCGGAAGCTTTCCGCAGGGCGTTCCCCGGTGGGCGTCGCCATCACCCCGGACGGCAAGTCGGCCTACGTCGCCGACGAGGTGGCAGCGCGCGTCCTCGTCGTCGGAACCCGTTCCGGCAAGGCGACCGCCGTGCCCGTCGGCGAGGGCCCCTTCGACACGGCCATCGGGCCCGGCGCCCGCTTCGCCTACACCGCCGTTCTCGGCCCGGGCAACGTATCCGTGATCGACATCGGCAACCACCACGTCGTGGGAACCATCTCCCTGGGCCCTCCCGGCACCGACCCGTTCAACCTGGAGGTCACCAACGAGGCGATCTATGTCACGAACCAGGGAGCGGGCACCCTCACGGTCATCGACCCGCATTCCCACAAGGTCGTCGCGACTGTCACCCTCGGCGACAGCCCCTACGGCGTGGCGGTGAGCTGAGCCCGCGACGCACCTATCACGGTCCCGAGCACGCCGCACAGCGAGCAGCCGCTTGGATCATCTGCGGGACAGCCCTTGGACAACGGTCCTTGCCAGGACGGACTCGGGTTGCCGGCGGAACATGGGCACGGGGGAAAACAGGCAAGGAGTGCTTTTCATGTCTCACGCTTCCACTGTCGCTGTTCTCGGAGCAGGCGCGCTCGGCGCCGCGATGGCAACGCGGCTCGGAGCAACCGGCCACGAGGTACGTCTGTGGAACCGGACGGAGGAGAGGGCTCGTGCGGCGGCGGACCACGCTGCCGGGGTCACGGCAGTGAGGGCGGTGGGAGACGCGGTCTCCGGCGCGTCCGTCGTCGTCACCGTGCTCCGGGACGGCGATGCGGTCACCCAGGTCATGTCAGATGCCATCGGTCGGCTCGACAACGATGCCGTCTGGGTACAGGCGAGCACGGTAGGGCCAAGGTACGCCGGCGCGCTGGCCGGTCTGGCTCGTGATCACGGTGTTGCCTACCTCGACGCCCCGGTCTCGGGAAGCACCGCTCCCGCTCTGCAGGGCAAGCTTGTCTGGCTGGTTGCCGGCGCCGAGGACGTCCTCTCGCGGGCGCGTCCCCTGCTCGACGACCTCGGCTCGTCCGTGCTCCACGTCGGGACGGAGGTCGAGGGCAGCGCCGTCAAGCTCGTGGTCAACGCCTGGATGGCTGCCTCGACGGTCGCCATGAGCGACGTCCTTGCACTGTGCGACGCTCTCGGCGTCGACCACGCGACGTTTGTCCGGGTGCTCGAGGCGGGCCCGCTCGCCATGCCGTACGAGTTGCAAAAGGTAGGCGTCATGGACGACGCCTCGTACGCGCCGGGATTTGCGGTGCAACTCGCCCTCAAGGACATCGAACTGGCCGCGGCAGCCGCCACCCCCAGCCCTCTGCTCCAGGCCGTCCGGGACCGCTTGCAAGCTACCGTCGCGGCCGGCCATGACAACGACGACCTCGCCGCCGTCGACTACCTGAGGAGGCCGCCGTCGTAGCCCGTACGGGGCGTCCCGGTCCCGGGCCTCCTTGCTTGTACGGAATCCTTGTCAGCCACCCGTCGACCTGAACGGACCACTGGATCGTGACCACCTCGATCATCGTCGGAGGAAGCAGCGGACTGGGCCGCGCCGTAGCCCAGCGGTTCGCCGACCGTGGCGACACTGTCCTCATCACCAGCCGCACCACGGCACACGCCGACACGGTGGCCGGCGAAATCGGCGGCCTGACCAGAGGCCTGGCCGTCGACCTGTCGCAGCCGGAGACGATCGCCGCCGCGCTCAGCGAAGTGCGCGCGGTCGACAACCTGGTGATCACCGCCATCAAACAGGGCGTCAACTCCCTCGCAGACTTCGATATCGCCGCAGCCATCGAGTCAGTGACCACCAAACTGGTGGGCTACACCGAGACCGTGCGAGCCCTACGTGAGCGGTTCAACCCCGGCGCGTCGGTCGTGCTCTTCGGTGGCCTGGCCAAGGAACGCCCCTACCCCGGTTCCACCATGGTGACCGCCTTCAACAGCGGCATCACCGGCCTGGTGAAAACCCTGGCCGTGGAAATCGCGCCCCACCGCATCAATGCGATCCACCCGGGCGTCGTGGGAGACAGCGCCAAGTGGCACGACGCACCCGAGCACCCCCACCTGGCGCGTACCCCTATCGGACGCCTCGTGACCACGGCGGAGGTCGTCGATGCCACCGACTTCGTCCTCCGCAACACCGGCGTCAACGCCCTCGACCTGTTCGTCGACGGCGGACTGCGCGTCACCTGACTCATCGCGAATCGGGCAGCCACACGGACCGACGCAGGGGCTGGGAATGGGCCCGTCGGCCGAGGGTCCTACGCGCTCGGCGGGCGGCGCCACGATGCGGGTCCTGACCGGCCGGGAAGCCCACGGTGCAGGCTCACTCCAGATGCGGCCGGTGGAGGTGGTGGGATGCGGTGCGTTCGATGACCAGGAGGGCGGCGTCGTCGGTGGGTTGCTCGCCGACGTGGGCGAGCAGGTCGTCGTGGATGTCACGCAGCAGGGCATCGGGGCTGGTGGCGAAGGAGGAGGCGACGCGTTCGACGAGCGGGTAGAAGGCTCCGGTCGGTGAGCGGGCTTCGATGACGCCGTCGGTGTAGAGCAGGAGGATGTCGCCGGGTTCGAAGGGGAACGGGTCGACGAGGTGGCTTGAGACGGGCAGTCCGCACATACCCAGCGGGGGTGCGGGGCGGCGCGAGTCCAGGGCCGTCACCTGGTGATCGTGCACCAGCAGGGGCGGGGGATGGCCGCAGTTGATCACCTGGGCCCGTGAGCCGTGGTCGGGAATGTCGAGTATGAGGGAGGTGATGAAGTGCTCGCCGGGGTCGTGCTTGGTATCGGCCACATCCTCCAGGTTCCGGCAGAAGCTCTCCTCGAGTGCCGCCACGAGATCGGGCAGCGTTGCGCACCGGTGAGCACCCTCACGGAACGCGCCCAGCACCACCGATGCCTCACCGATGGCGGCCATGCCTTTACCGCGGACGTCACCGATGATCACCCGCGTGCCGGGATGGGCCGTGCGGGCGATCGCAAACAGGTCGCCGCCGATCTGGGTCTCGTCCTCGGCGGCCAGATAAAGCCAGGCCACGCGCAACGGCCCGATTCGGCGGGGCGGAGGCCGCAGCAGAACTCGCTGTGCCGTTTCGGCCACCGATCGTGCCCGGCTCAGCTGGCGACCGCGCCGCTCCCGCACGTAGCAGACGAAAACCACCAAAGCGGAGAGCACGGTCAGGGCGGCCATCTGCGCAATGTGGTTGGACGTGCCCAGCCCGCCGTGGAGAACAGCGATGAATACCTGAGCGACCACAGCCAGAACGCCGATTGCCGCAGTCAGCCATGGTCCGGCGAAGGAGGCGGTGAGTGCGGGCGCGATGACAAGCAGCGGCCCCAGGTGGACATCGGCCGGCGAGTGGATGTCCACCACAGTGATCACTATGATCAGGGCGAGCGGCATCGCCACCAGCCTGCGGCCCGACGGCTGCTGCAGGAGGCGGTCCATCGATGCGCGCTGGACACCCATATACCTCATTGTGTCCCTCGTCCGCGGCGGCGCATGCTCCCGGGATGTCAGCCCCGGATCAGGCCGGAGCGCGTACGCACCACCTGTATCGGCGTACAGCCTTCCGTGTCAGGCAGCGTGCTCGCTCCCTCAGCCATCACACCCCTCCATCGCGCTTCCCGCTGCGGTTTCGAGTCGGCGCAAGGGATAGATCTCCACCATTTCCCCGCGTAGAAAATCTGTCGTGGCGGAAGTAGACATGCGCGCTTGTCGGAGTTAGCGTCTTTCTTGTAGCCAAGAAGTCAGCACAGCGCGGCAGAGACGAACTGGCGCGTATGCAGGACAGAAGGAGGCTGGGGCACGGCAGTGGAGTGGCGGGGCCGGAAGTATCCAGGGGTCCCCTCGCTGATTGCCGGGCCGGGCGGCCCATCGGGGCCGTCAGCGGTACGCAAACCGCAGTAGCAAGCAAATGGATCAGAAAGACGAGAAGGAGGCAGACGCCATCAGGATCGCCCGGGCGAGGACGTAAACGGCCCGGGTACCGCAGTCCCGGAACGGAAGGTGGTCCCACGGTCACGTATCCGCGATCCCCGCACTCGCCCCCATCTCCCGGGTGCCGGTGCGGAAACGACAGGTCGGCACCGCAGTAGGCCGGCAGATGGTGTTCAAATCCCTCGGGGCCCTGGTGCCGTACGGCACCAGGGCCCCCTGACGCGTTCCCCGATCAGAGGTGCAAATGACCGCAGAAGATCCGCTCGGCCGTCTCGACGACGACGACTACCCCGCCTACACCATGGGCCGGGCCGCCGAAATGCTCGGTACGACCCCCGCATTCCTGCGGGCCATCGGCGAAGCCCGTCTCATCACTCCGCTGCGTTCCGAAGGCGGCCACCGCCGCTACTCCCGCTATCAGCTGAAAATCGCCGCCCGCGCCCGTGAACTCGTCGACCAGGGCACCCCGGTCGAGGCGGCCTGCCGCATCATCATCCTCGAAGACCAGCTCGACGAAGCCCAGCGCATCAACGAAGAACTGCGCCGCCCCGCCGCCCGGTCCCGCTCCAAGTCCGACGCCTGACCCGCCAACCATTGGAAACCGGCAGCCGGTGCCCCCACTGACGTTCGCCCGGCTGCTGACGAAATTGCGGCCCCTCAGGCCGTCCATCGCCTGCACACAGACAGGGCTCCGACGACGGCATCGCCGGAGCCCTTCAGCAGACGGCGAAACACCGTGGACGAGCTGGAACAAGGTGTCCAGGACACCTTGACCGATCGGACCGGACCTCCCGTCAGCCCGTCTGCACGAACGCCGAGTCACCCAGGCCTCGGTCGAGGTGATGGCGTTTCGATGCGCCCTCGGTCACCCCACATCCAAGGTCGCCTGATGCGTCGGCTGAACGACATCGGCAAGAGGGCACACCGTCAGTTCCCTCACGCCTGAAGCCCGGCATCGTCGAGGCGACGGATCACTGCACCCCGTGCGGCCGGAACTGGACGCTGATGCGCCCTCCCGCGGCCCGCGCGGTCTTGGGGACGGCATGCTCCCAGGTCCGCTGGCAGGAGCCGCCCATCACGATCAGGTCGCCGTGTCCGAGCGGCCGCCGGACGACATCACCGCCGCGGCACGGGCGCAGCAGCAGGTCGCGGGGCGCTCCCACGGAGAGGATGGCGACCATCGTGTCCTCGCGGGCCCCCCTGCCGATGCGGTCCCCGTGCCAGGCCACACTGTCGCGTCCGTCGCGGTAGTGGCACAGGCCGGCTGTCGTGAAGGGTTCGCCGAGCTCGGCGGCGTAGTACGTGGAGAGTGCCTGCCGCGCCTCGTCGAGGACGGGGTGCGGCAGCGGTTCACCGGCACTGTAGAAAGCGAGCAGACGCGGGACGTCCACGACCCGCTCGTACATCTGCCGCCGCTCGGCCTTCCAGGGAACATCCGTGGCCAGCTGTTCGAACAGGGCGTCGGCGCCACCAAGCCAACCCGGGAGGAGGTCGATCCAGGCTCCGTCACCGAGCTCGGTTCTGCGGAGCCCGTCCAGTGGGCGTAGGCGCACGTCGTCGCTCTGATCGAACAGGGATCCCTGGAGCTGGTGCGATGCCATATCTGCAGCATACCTCGCATTCGAACACGTGCACTATTAGGAAATGCGGCGCGCCTCCGGATGGATGCACTGCGGTGCGGGGGCGGACACCCCCAAGGGTCCTCCCTTCGGACGCCGACCATCCCATGCACCGGAAATAGCAGATCGAGACGCGGCAGGCACCCCTGCGGCCCCGCCGCCCCTTGGTCCGCTTGGCCGACACACAGCTCCCATATCGTCTAAATTGGGGCAAGTGGGGTTGCGGCGATCTGAGGTGACGCCGGACCTGCGGGACCGCGTCCAACACGGCTTCACGTGCACTGAGACAGCGTGGCCCGGTCCGGCCGGGCCACGGGGACGGATACTCATGACCGACGGACAGAAGGGTCCCGAGGACCACGGTCCGGACCCCCTCGGAGACTTCCTCTCGCACTTTCTCGGCAGCGGACAGGGTGACGAGCCACCCGACCCGCGGCGCATCGACTTCAGCCGGCTGTTGAGCGAGCCCGCACGGCAACTCGTCACCGTCGCCGCGTCCTATGCCGCCCAGCACGGAAGCACCGACCTCGACACGGAGCACCTCTTGCGGGCCGCGCTCTCCGCCGAGCCGACGCGCCGCATGGTCTCGCGGGCGGGCGCCGATCCCGACGCGCTCGCCGCCGAGATCGACCGGCAGGCCGGGGACGGGCCGCCACGCAACTTCATCGCCGTCACGCCGGCGGTCAAGCGCGCTCTCCTCGACGCCCATGAGATCGCGCGCTCCACCGGCGCCTCCTATATCGGCCCGGAACACGTACTGGTGGCACTCGCCGCCAACCGCGACTCCGCAGCGGGGCAGATGCTCAACGCAGCGCACTTCTCGCCGCCCGCCGGCGCCCGGGACGGCCTCGCACCCGTACCCGGCAGCACCGGCCAGCGTCACGGCCCGGCCGAGCGGAACACCCCCAACCTGGACAAGTTCGGCCGCGACCTCACCGACCTGGCCCGGGAGGGCCGCATTGACCCGGTCATCGGCCGTGACGAGGAGATCGAGCAGACCATCGAGGTCCTCGCCCGCCGGAGCAAGAACAATCCCGTCATGATCGGCGAGGCCGGAGTGGGCAAGACCGCCATCGTCGAGGGACTGGCCCAGCGCATCGCGGACGGCAACGTGCCCGACATCCTGCTGGGGCGGCGTGTCATCCAGCTCGACCTCTCAGGAGTCGTCGCCGGTACCCGCTTCCGTGGGGACTTCGAGGAACGGCTCACCGGCCTCATCGACGAAATCCGCGCCCACTCCGGCGAGCTCGTCATCTTCATCGACGAACTGCATACCGTCGTCGGGGCGGGCGGCGGCTCCGAGGGCGGCCCGATGGACGCGAGCAATATGCTCAAGCCCGCCCTGGCCCGTGGCGAACTCCATGTCGTGGGAGCCAGCACGCTGGAGGAGTACCGCCGCTACATCGAGAAGGACGCCGCGCTCGCCCGCCGGTTCCAGCCGGTTCTGATCCCCGAGCCCAGCCCGGCGGACGCCGTCGAGATCCTGCGGGGTCTCCAGGACCGCTACGAAGCCCATCACCAGGTCCGCTACACCGACGAGGCACTGCTCGCCGCCGTCGAGCTGTCCGACCGCTACCTCACCGACCGCTACCTGCCCGACAAGGCGATCGACCTCATGGACCAGGCGGGCGCACGGGTCCGGCTGCGCTCCTCCACCCGCGGCACCAACATCCGCGCCCTGGAACGCGAAGTGGAGCAACTCACGCGGGACAAGGACCAGGCCGTCGCCGCCGAGCAGTACGAGCGGGCGTCCGAGCTGCGCGATCGGCTCACCGACCTCGAGCAGCGGATCGCCGAGGGAAACCACGAACAGCAACCCCGCAGTCATGTCGCCGAGGTCACCGTCGAAGACATCGCCGACATCGTGTCCCGCCAGACCGGAATTCCCGTCAGCAGCCTCACCCAGGAGGAGCGGGACCGGCTGCTGGGCCTGGAAGAACATCTGCACAAGCGCGTCATCGGCCAGGACGAAGCGGTGACCGCCGTCGCCGACGCCGTACTGCGCTCGCGGGCCGGTCTGGCCGACCCCAGCCGCCCGATCGGCAGCTTCCTCTTCCTCGGCCCCACCGGCGTCGGCAAGACCGAACTCGCCCGCGCGCTCGCGGAGGCGCTCTTCGGGAGCGAGGACCGGATGATCCGTCTCGACATGAGCGAGTACCAGGAACGGCACACCGTCAGCCGCCTGGTCGGCGCTCCCCCCGGCTACGTCGGCTTCGAGGAGGCCGGACAGTTCACCGAAGCGGTACGAAGGAACCCCTACTCGCTGCTGCTCCTGGACGAGATAGAGAAGGCACACCCCGACGTCTTCAACATCCTCCTGCAGGTACTCGACGACGGGCGGCTCACCGACTCCCAGGGCCGCACGATCGATTTCAAGAACACCGTCATCGTGATGACCAGCAACCTCGGTTCGCAGGCCATCACCGGTCGCGGCGGCGCGATGGGCTTCGGTGCCGGCGACACGGACGCCGACGAGCAGGCCCGCCGCGAGCGGGTGCTGCGCCCACTGCGCGAACACTTCCGGCCGGAGTTCCTCAACCGCATCGACGAGATCGTGATCTTCCGTCAACTCGCCGACCAGCAGCTACGGCAGATCACCAACGTGCTGCTGGACGACTCGAGACGCCGGCTCCGCGCCCAGGACGTCACCGTCGATGTCACCCTGGCTGCTGTCGAATGGCTCGCCCAACGTGGTTACCAGCCCGAATACGGCGCCCGCCCGTTGCGCCGTACGATCCAGCGCGAGGTCGACAACCGGCTCTCCCGCATGCTGCTCGACGGCAGCCTGCAGCCCCACAGCCGTCTCCGGATCGACGTCGCCGACGGCGAACTGACCATCCACAGAGAGGAAGAGTCGGGGCGCCCGGCGAGCTGACCCCGAACGGCGGTCCTCTGCGCCGACCGGCTGCTCCTCGCCTCGGTGGTCGCCGACGGCTCCCGGACAGCTGACCCTGCCCACCACCTCACGACAAGTGAGCCGCCGGTACCGCGCGCCGCACTCAACGATCGCAACAGCGCCCGGCGAAGCAGCCGGTCGCAACGTCCGTGCCGAGACCGTACGCGCCTGACGTTGCGGTTCGTCGCGACGAGCTCGTCCCCCCGTCGTCGGCTTCGATGGTGGTGCTTCGCCCTGATGCTGCGGGGCGCCGGCACGCTACTTGACGATCTCGAGCCCCGCCATCGTGCCGGCGTCCTCATGATTGAGGACGGGTCGCGCACACCTGATCCGCCCGGTCGGGAGTGGTCGAAGTTGTCGTCGTGGTCACGCCGTTGAGATCGCGAGTGTGCCGAAGAGATCGGCCGAGGTGAACCGGAGTGTTCCGGGGCGCGGCCGGACATCCGGCCAGGTTCCGCACCGGCTCGTCCTGATCGATGATGACGTACCGGGCTGCCGTCCTCGGTGCGGCACCGGCTGTCCCAAGAAAGGGGTCCCCTATGCGGGAAACGACGCCAGAGCAGTCCCCGCCGGACGATCGCTCCGTCCACGGCTCGGGCGAAGAAGCCGATGTGATCGTGGTGGGGGCGGGGCCTGCGGGCTCGTCCGCAGCCTTCCACCTCGCCAAGGCGGGCATCGATGTCCTGCTCCTGGACAAGGCCCATTTCCCCCGGGAAAAGGTGTGCGGGGACGGCCTGACCCCGCGGGCGGTGTACCAGCTCATCCGGATGGGCATCGACATAAAGGCTCCCGGGTGGACGCGTTCACGCGGTATGCGATGGGTGGCCGGTGAGCATCAGGTGCACATCGAGTGGCCGGCCCTGGGGCGCTACCCGGACTTCGGCCTCTCGCGGAGTCGGCATGACTTCGACGACATCCTCGCCCGCCACGCCGTTGGAGCCGGAGCACGGTTGCGTAGCGGCGTGAAGGTGCCCCGACCCGTGACCGACCGCGCCGGCCGCATCACCGGCGTCACCGCCACGGCCGGAGCGAAGGAGCCGGTGGCCTTCCACGCACCGATCGTCATCGCTGCCGACGGCGCCTCCGCCCGCCTCGCCCTCGCCATGGGCCTGCAGCGGGACAGGAGCAGGCAGATCGCGACAGCCGCTCGCCGCTACTACCGCAGCCCGGAAAGGTCGCAGGAGGAGTACCTGGAGTTGTGGGCCGATCTCCGCTTCCCAAGGAGCGATCACTACCTCCCGGGGTACGGCTGGATCTTTCCCATGGGAGACGGACGCGTCAACGTCGGGCTCGGTGCGCTGCCTCACCGGCGGCACGGCACCGCGGACCTGCGGACCACGTTGGACCAGTGGCTGGCCCGCACTCCTGACGCCTGGGGACTGCGTGAGGAGAACGCCGAGGGCCCTGTCCGGAGCGCGGCGCTGCCCCTGGGTTTCAATCGTCATCCCCTCTACACGCGGGGGCTCCTCCTGGTCGGCGACTCCGGAGGCATGATCAGCCCCTGGAACGGGGAGGGCATCGGCCAGGCCATGGAAGCCGGCGAAGTCGCAGCCGAGAGCGCCGCGCTCGCCCTCGCCCTTCCCGCGGGCCCCGGGCGGGAGCGAGTACTGCACGGCTACCCTGTCGAGATGAACCGCCGCTGGGGGCGCTTCTACCGTCTCGGCAACGCGGCCGCCGACGTCGTCTTCAGCCATTGGGGCTTCCAACCGATCCTCAACCGGTACGTCATGGGATCGCCGTTTCTGCTCAACACCCTGGCCCGGATGCTCACCAACCTCACGGACAAGCCCTCGCGCGACGTGATCGACCATGTACTCAACACTGTCGTCCGTCTGGTCCCGGCACCGAATGTACGAAGGCACTGAACGACCCGTCGGCGGTGGCTCTTCCTGCGTCGTCGTCCCGGCCACGCCGGCAGGCCGGAAGAAGAGAGCGCGCACCAGCTGCTCAAGGCCGGTCAGCGCCTTCACGGGACGGTTGTGCACGGCGCAGCTTGGCGCGGGACGCGGAACCGGCGGGCATGCGGGCCAAGTCATGAACGCTCAGGCAGCGAACTCGACAGGCCTGGATCGAGCACGAGGGTGAGGCGCCCGGAGCGGATCTCCGAGCGCCCTGCCCCGCGGGTGGACGTCCTCGTCAGGCGCGGTCGCCCACCCTGCCGGGACGGCTGCGGCGCGTCAGGTGCGCGCACCGGCCTTGCGACGCCGGGTGACGAGGACGATGCCCGCGCCCGCCACCAGCACGATGCCCGCGCCGATCGTCATCGGGACCGTGCCGTTCGCGCCGGTCGTGGCCAGCCCGCCGTCGGCCGGGGGCGGGCTGACGGACGCGGACGGGGTGGCGCCGGGCGTCTGCGAGCCGGTCGGCGACGGGGAGTCCGAGGGGGTCGCTGCCCCCGGGACCGCCGTAGTTCCGGACGGTGTCCCGCTCGGCGCCGACGTCGGAGTGACGGACGCCAGGCAGCCGTTGAACGGGTAGTGGTGTGCCTCCGCACCACCCGTGCCGTGCAACGACGCGACGAGCAGCGAGCCGTTGATCGGTGCACCGGAACCGAGTTCGAAGTGCGCCTGCGGGGCCAGGACGGTGCCGGGCCAGGCTGCGTTGCTGTGCTTGGTGATCGTTGTGGCATCCGGGAAGTTCCACAGCAGATTGGCGCGCACGGCGCCGTTGCCCGCACTCTGCGACTTGTCGTCCAGGATGAACTTTCCGTCATCAGCGGCGAGGAAGAAGCCGGTGGTGCCTGCCTTCGCCATGTCGTAGGTGTCTCCGGTGACGTTGACGACGGTGGTCGCACCGCTCGGCACCCGGATGTACACCTCCTTGGCCTTCATCAGTTCGACGGCCGGGACAGTGAAGACATTGCGGTCGCTGTGGCTGCCTGTGAGCGTCAGCGCAGTGTTGCCTCCGTCGGTCTTCGGGGTGACATTCGCGTCCGCGGTCATCGGCTCGGCTGCGAGACCCGTGGACAGTGCGCGAAGCTTCGCGAACTCTCCTTCGAAGTCGATGAAATGGGCATTCTTGCTCAGCGAGCCATTCTTCAACTCGATGGTGTTCCCGCCGTTGATGTCGCCGCCCACGACGGCGTTCCCCTGCTCCACCACGGTGAAGGAGGAGCCCGTCTCGGTGGTGCCGCGCACCACGAGCGCTGCGCGGCCGGGCAGGGCAGCAAGCTCGGCATCGGTCAGTTCGTGGCCGATGCTGAAGCCGCCGGTGAAGTCGGCGTCGCCGCCGACCGCGACTGCGCCTTCGGCATCGGGAGTGTGGGTGTCGTCTCCCAGGACGAACTCGCCGTAGTGGGCGGCGATTCCGAAGGCATCGGTGGAGCAGGTGCCGGCCGCGTCACGGGGCGCTGCCTGGGCAGACGAGGGCATGGCCAGGCCCAGGACGAGGGATCCGCCGAGCGTGAGGACAGCGGCGGACGTGGATATGCGCATGGGTTCGGGTTCTCCCGCAGAAGTGTCACATGGGGGGTGGGATCGACCGTCATCGTTTCGACGAACAAGGTCATTGGTCAAGACCAATGGTCAGTTTGGCAACTGACGTCGCATTAATTCGCCGCTCAGGAACGGGAAGTTGTGATCCCGCACAGCTCGGTCGTCGACCGGACCGGCCGGCGCCACCGCCCTTTCGGCGGCGCGACGGCCGTGCCCGGACGCCCGATGCCGTCAGTCAGAGGTCCTGGCCGACATCACCGAAGCGCGGCGGCGTTGTCACCGCTACGGCACAGAGGGCTGGACGGCGTTCGGCACGGAACCCGGCCGGCCAGTCGATCCGGCCGGGAGTCTGCAGCCCGGAGCGAGCTCCTGCAAGTCACTCACAAGGTGAAAACAGACCAGTAATGGTGACTGCGCCCCACGCGCGGACGGGGCACCCCTGCCTAGCGTGATCGCATGTCAATGCAGCCCTGGTTCTCCGATGCCAAATTGGGCATCTTCATCCACTACGGGATCTACGCCGTCGACGGCGTCCCCGAGTCCTGGTCGTTCTACACCGGCAAGGTCCCGCACGAGCAGTACATGAAGCAGCTCGACCGCTTCACCGCCTCGAAGTACGACCCGAAGGCCTGGGCGGACCTGTTCGCGCGCGTGGGCGCCAAGTACGCGGTGCTGACCGCACGCCACCACGACGGCGTCGCCCTCTGGGACACCGAGCAGGGCGACCTGAATGTCGTGCGGCACACGCCCGCCGGCCGCGACCTCCTTGCCGGGTACGCCGACGCGCTGCGCGAGCAGGGCCTCAAGGTCGGCCTGTACTACTCGCACTCGGACTGGAACCACCCCGACTACGCGAGCACGGTGCACACCGACCCACCGAACGAGGAGGTGGCCGGTAACCGTTACGCCTCGGCCGCGCCCGGCACGGAGGACCCGGAGGCTTGGGCACGCTTCCTGGCGTACCGCAATGCCCAGGTCACCGAGCTCGTCGAGCGCTTCCGCCCCGACCTGCTGTGGTTCGACGGCGAGTGGGAGCGCAGCGAGGAACAGTGGAAGATGCGGGAGCTCTCCGAGGAGATCCTCGCGGGCAACCCGGACACCGTTCTCAACGCGCGGATGCTCAGTTACGGGGACTACGCCACGCCCGAGCAAGGCGTGCCGCTGCAGACCCCGGACGGGCCGTGGGAGCTGTGTCTGACCGTCAACGACTCCTGGGGTTACCAGCACCAGGACAACAACCACAAGTCGGTGCGCCAGCTGGTGCGCTATTTCGCCGAGACCATCGGAATGGGCGGCAATCTGCTTCTTGATGTCGGCCCGAAGGAGGACGGCACGATTCCGGCCGAGCAGGTCGAGCGCCTCGAAGGGCTCGGCGGCTGGATCGCCAAGCACTGCGGCGCCGTGTACGGCACGGTGGCCGGGCTCCCAGCGGGGCATCACTACGGTCCGAGCACCCTGTCCGCGGACCGCCGCACCCTCTATCTGATCTGCTTCGACGCACCGCGCGAGACCATCGCCATCCGCGGTCTGCGGACCCCGGTCAAGCGTGTGAGCGTGGTCGGTTCGGGCACCGAGCTCGGCCACCGGGTCATCGGCGGCCTCGGCGAAGTGCCCGGAGTTCAGTGGATCGACGCCCCCACGGGCGCAGATGTGGACGACTACGCCACCGTGCTGGCCGTGGAGCTCGACGGCGAGCTGGACCTGTACCAGGGCGCCGGCCGCGACTGATGTCAGCCGCCGGCACGGATCGCGCGCGGCGACGCGCCCAGTTCGCGCCGGCACGCCTTGTTGAAGGCCTGCAGATCGCCGATGCCTACCGAGGCCGCCACGGCGGGGATCGACAGCGTCGACTCGCGGAGCAGATGCCGGGCCTGCTCCATCCTGCGCCGCCGGATGTACGCGACGACGGTGCCGCCGGTCTCCGCCCGGAACAACCGGATGAGGTGGTTGTGCGAAACCCCGGCGGCCTCCGCCACTTCGGGCACGGACAGCGGCCCTGCCAGGTGGGCCTCGACATGGGCGACTGCCACGGCGACCGGACTGTGCGCCCGCTCGGTACCCCCGCCGCGGGGCGCCGCGAGCTCGGCAACCCGCCACAGGGCGGCCCACACCTCGGCGGAGGCCCGGGCCCGGCTGCGCGGAGCCACCGCGACGGCCTGCTGCAGCAGACCGGACAGCATCGGCGCCTCCGCACCGGCGTTCTGCATCAGGGGGACGGTCAACTGCTCACCGGACTGA
This sequence comes from Streptomyces sp. NPDC051664, assembly GCF_044453545.1. Lineage (NCBI taxonomy): Bacteria > Bacillati > Actinomycetota > Actinomycetes > Kitasatosporales > Streptomycetaceae > Streptomyces > Streptomyces sp. NPDC051664. The sequence continues at coordinate 80,535 of NZ_JBITCU010000017.1, forward strand.
GGAAGTTCCAGGTGCGCATAGAGGTGCTCGGATCGCCCCCGGTAGCGGTACTGCACCAACGCACCGGGCGGCGCCAGGCTCACGTGCCCCGGCCGGATCGCATGCACCACACCGTCGACGGTGAGCTCGCCTGCGTACCGGTACAGATGCAGTTGCCACAGATCCGGCAGCCGGAATACGTCGCGAAGGCTCCCGGTCCCATGCACGCCGACGCCCACGCTCGCCACACGGGGTGGCTCGTCCAGGCACACCTGGACGAGGGAGCCGGTCATGGCAGCGGTACGCACGATGAAAACCTACCAGCGAGGGAGCGTCCACTGCGCCGGGCAAGGTAAGCGAGCAGCGGGCGGCGTCCAGCCGTCCCGCCCTGCGGTCGTCCGGTCCCACAGCGCACGAGCCGCGGCAGGACACCGTGAGCGAGCGCGTCAGCCGACGACATACGCGGGGCCACCGGACGCCGGGCGGCGGGCAGCGCGTCGGAAACTACTCTTCCACCACGTGCAACAAGGTGGCATCGGCGGCTGCCGCCCCCAGGACCCGGCCCGACGGCGATGCCGCCACCAGCGCCAGGAAGGCCACCGTCTGCGCGGTGATCACCTCGCCGGGCAGGACGACCGGCACGCCCGGCGGGCAGGCCGTCACGGCGGAGGCGGACAGCCGACCCACGGCCTCGGCCGCGGCAACCGCCCGGCTCTTTGCGAAGTAGGCCTCACGGACGGTCAGTTGTGAAGGTCCGGGGGTGGGCGGGGAAACCTGCAGCGCCGCAAGAGCCGCAGGCCGCGGCGACGGCAGTGCGTGAACGGCATCGATGAACCGCTCCGCGCAGGACGCGGATGCTGCGGCGACCGACGCAACGATCACCGATCCGGTGACGGCCTCGACCCGGATGCGATGCCCGTGGGCCAGCCTGCTGCGGGCGTCGTACGCGCAGATGCCGCCAGCCCCGGTGTCGACCGCGATACGGAGCGGGTCGGCGGCAGCGATCTCCGGGAAGCGTCCGAAACCATCGCCGACGAGCGCGAACCTCCCCTGTCCACGTATCGCATCCCGGATCCGTTCCGCCGAATCGATGGCAGCCTGTACCCCGTCGCGTGCCGGCGGCAGCACCGCACGGGCCCGCTCCGGATCCCCGCTGCCTGCCATGGACCGCACGAAGTCGAACGCCTTGTCCACCGAGGACTCCAGCCGTTGCGCCTGCGGACCCTGCCCCAGGCGCAGCAGCACCGCCCCCGACGTCTCCTCCCCGAACGGGACGTGGCCGGCAACGACCAGGTCCGCCCCCTGTGCGAGCGCACCGGGCGGAAGGTCCGGGTGGACTCCGCACAGAGGTTCCCGCCACGTCTCGTCGACCATCAGCGGAACTCCGGCCGAGTGCGCAGCCTCGGCGAGTGCAGGGATGTCCGCCACCGCCCCGCACCGGCTGGGTGACACGACGTGCACGGCGGCCACCTGTTCCTGCACTGCCAGCGCCTGCGTCAGGTCGACGGCCCGCACCACATGCGCGACGCCATGTTCCGAGTCGACCGTCGGCCGCAGGAATCCAGCGTCGAGCCCAGACAGGACGAGGCCTTCGGTCACTGCGGCAGGGGCGTCACGCTGCACCATCAAGGTGCGCCCCAGTGCGGGAGCCGCGAGGGCAGCCATGTGGTGACAGAGCGGGGCGCCGACGGCCAGGAACCAGGTCCTGCGCGCCATCTGGGCAGAAGGGTGCTGCATCAATATCAAGGTCTCCATCAGTGTGGCTCACGGGGCGAAAGGGGCGACTCCGCGCGGGGAAGGTGGTCTCCCCCGGTCCGGGCAGCGCCGCCCGGCAGCCGTGCGCAGGGTGGACAGACACCTCGCGTACGGGCAACGCTTTCATCGTCGCCCGGCGCACATCGTGCCCAGGCGCGCCTTTCGTCGGGTGCGCCCCTCACCTTCGACGGGGGTGGGTCGAGGTCAGACGTCCCCTGTGGAGAGTCCCGCCCGGTAGGCGATTCGGGCGGCCGCCACGCGGTTCGTGACCCCGAGCCGCGCGAGCAACTGCGTCACATGCCCCTTCACCGTGCCCTCGGTCATGCCGAGTTCGGTGGCGATGTTCGCGTTGGACAGGCCGAGGGCGAGCAAGCGGAGCACCGCAACCTGACGTTCAGTCAGGGAAGCGATGAGCTCGGCGTACTCGGAGTCGGTGGGTGGCTGGACTTCACCGGTGGTGAGATCGATGACCTGACCGGTGACCTCGGGAGCGAAGACGGCGTGTCCCTCGGCGAGGCCGCGTAGGGCGCTCAGCAGCTCGGCGGGCGGCGTGTCCTTGATCAGAAAACCGGACGCGCCCGCCTTCAGCGCCTGTTCCACGTACTCCTCGAGGCCGAACGTCGTAAGGATCAGCACGGCGGGCGGTGTGGGCAGCTCGCGCAGCTCGCGGGTGGCGGCGATACCGTCGGCCCCCGGCATCCGTACGTCCATGACCACGACGTCCGGCAGCAGCCGCCGTGCCTGGTCGACAGCCGACCGGCCGTCCCATGCCTCGGCGACGACCCTTGTGTCCGGGCTCGAGTCGATGATCGTGCGGAGCCCCTGCCGTGCCGCCGGGTCGTCGTCCGCGAGCAGAACCGTGATCATGTCGTGTGCCTCACGTACCCATCGTCGCCCGGCACCGCGCCGCGGGCCTGCCGACGGCCCGAACGGGTTAACGGGCCAGCTCGTCGCCGAGCCGGACGGGCCACCGCCGATCTACGGTGACGGCATGCGCGCGCAGGAAAGGTCCCATTGGTCGCCGCGTCGCGTGGATGCGCTGGTCACCGTCACAGCCATTGCCCTGGGTGTCGTCGATTCCTGGGTCAAGCCGTCCAGTGGGCTGCTCACAGGGCTGCCGACGCCCGTGATCGCGGCTGCATCGGGCGCCGTGGGCGCCACGCTGTGGTGGCGCAGGAGCCGCCCCGACCTGGTGGCCGCCGTGGTGCTCGTCGCGTATGTCATGACGTTCACGCCGGCCGCACTGGCGGTCGCCATGTACACAATCGGCACAGTGCATCGCCGACCGCGGATCCTCGCCGCGTACACCGTGGCAGGCTTCGCCGCGGGCATCGCCGGACTGCGCGGCGGGCTGCCGGACGCCGGGGTGCGCGAGGCGGCGTACTCACTGGCACTGATCCTCGGCCCGCTGGCTGTCGGGTACGTGGTCGCGGTGCGGCGTGATCTGACGGCCACTACACAGGCACGCGTGGCCGACCTGGAGCGCGAACATCTCGTCCTCGACGAGCGGGCGCGGGCGGAGGAGCGCGCGGCCATCGCCCGCGAGATGCACGACGTGGTGGGCCACCGGGTCAGCAACATGGTGCTGGCAGCGGGCGCGCTGCAGGTGGGCCCCGCGGCCGGTCATCCGGATGTGGTCCGTACCGCCGAGCTCATCAGGTCCGACGGCCGCCAGGCACTGGAGGAGCTGCGCGAGATTCTCGGCGTGCTGTCCGTGGGCCATCCTGTCCACCGGGCCCCCACCACACCGCAGCCGGACGTCGCCCAGCTGCCCGGGATCGTGGCCCATGCGACCGAACGCGGCCAATCGGTTCAGCTGCAGGTCAACGGCCACCCCGAGACCCTGTCGGCGCCCGTGCAGCGCGCCGTGCACCGGATCGTCCAGGAATCCCTGACCAATGCCGCGAAGCACGCGCCGGGCGCTCAAGTACGCATCGACGTGGACTGCCGGAGCGACGGGGTGCATGTCAGCGTCGGCAACGGCGCGCCGACCGGTCACCCGTCGGCGGACCTGCCGAGCGGCGGGCACGGGCTCGTCGGCCTGACCGAGCGCGTCGAGCTCCTTGGCGGGACACTCACAGCGGGGCCGGACGGCGACGGATTCCTCGTGTCGGCCTTCATTCCCCATCGACGAGGAGTGTCATGACCATCCGTGTCCTGCTCGCCGACGACAACGAAATCACGCGCCGCGGGCTGACCTGGATCATGGACTCCAGCCCCGACATCGAAGTGTGCGGCGAAGCCGTCGACGGCGAGGAGGCGGTGACCCGGGCCGGGGAGCTCCAGCCGGACGTGGTCCTTCTCGACGTCCGTATGCCGAGGCTCGACGGACTCGAGTCCATCGCACGCCTTCTGAACCTCCCGCACCCACCACGGATCCTCATGCTCACAACATTCCACGAGGACGAGTCCGTACGGGTCGCGCTACGCGCCGGAGCGGTAGGTTTCCTGCTCAAGGACACGCCGCCCGACGACCTGCTACGCGCCATCCGCGACGTGCACGGCGGTCATTCCGCGCTCGGCCCACCCGTGGCCCGCCGTCTGGTGGACGGCCTGGCGGACCGCGCCTCGCGGACCGACCCCGAAGAGGAGAGCAGAATCGCCTCCCTCAGCCCGCGTGAGCACGAGGTGCTGCGGCTGCTCGCACGCGGGCTGACCAATACCGACATCGCCTCGGCGCTCGGCATGACCGAGGGCACGGTCAAGGGCCACGTCAGCAGCATCCTCGCGAAACTGGGTGCGGACAGCCGCGTGCAGGCCGCGCGGATCGCGTACCGCGCGGGGCTCGACGACCAGGCATGACAGGAATGCCCATGCACAACAGGAAACACAGGGATGAGGAACCTCATGATCCCGACCTCGCAGCTGACCGAGCCCGCCGTCCGCGCCCTCGTGGAGGCGGTCAACGCACATGACCGGGACGCCTTCCGGGCTGCTCTCGCCCCCGCCGCGACTATGTCCGACGACGGGTCCGAGCGGGACCTGGACGAGTGGACCGAGCGGGAGGTCTTCTCCTCCAACGGGCATATGGAGGTCGAGTCCCAGACGGACGACGGGCTGTCCCTGGTCGCCCGGTACCGCAACGACACCTGGGGCGCCATGCGCACCACGTGGGCCTTCACGATCGAGGACGGCAAGGTCAGCCGGTTCGACACCGGTCAGGCCTGACCACGCCGGCCGCGCGGCTGGACCGGCCGGGCCGGCAGTTCTGTCCACTGCCGGTCCGGGCGCCCCGAGACGGCCTTGCCCGACGGCCGCCCGACGCGCCACGAGCTCCGCAGATCTGAACGGAGCTCGTGGCGGTGGAACCGTCACGTCCGGTACGAACGCCTACCTCTCGAACCGGATGCTTCGGACCACGGTCACTGGACGATCACCGCCCAGCGGGTGTCGCTGAGGCCGGTGCGGATGTGCAGCAGCGCCGTGCCGGCGGTCTGGGTCGATGCGATCGCCATGGGCAGTGATGTCGACCAGCTTGCGCCCGGTGCGAGCGAGGGCACGTTCCAGTACTGCCAGCTGCCGGAGAAGCCCAGGGTGTCGGCGAAGCTCTGCATCTGGGTGGCGGCGGTGGTGGACGTGGCGGTGTTGGTGATGGTGACCGGGACGGTGATGGTGGTCCCGCGGGTCACGGTGCAGTTGCCGCTCGGCGGTGACGCGGTGGCCGTGAGCGGGCCGCTGCTGCCGGTGTTGGTGATGACTCCCATCTCGTATGAATGCTGCGAAATCCATGGGCAGGCATTGGCGTTGCTGGCGCTGGGCTCCCAGATGACAACACCCTCCGTCTTGGCCTTCACCTGCGCGAACATGTGCGCCCAGGTGTTGCCGGCCACATAGGTCTCGGAGGGGAACGCCGTTGGGCTGACGTACGGGTAGATCGGGTGACTCGGTGCCATCGCCCGGTCGCGGGCGATGGAGCTGTCGAGCGTGCTGTCCCAACTGGCCAATGTCTGACCGTCGTTGAAGTATGCGCGCGGTGCAAAGCAGTTGAGCAGGTTGTCCGTGTGCAACTGCTTGATCAGGTCCTGGTTGCGAGTCTGCCAGTCGTAGCCGTAGTGGCAGACCGGCGCCGAGGGCGCGGCGGTGTGGGTCCAGGTCAGCAGCTGCCGCCACAGGTTGTACGCGTTGGTCGCCGCCTGGCCCGTAGGCACCTGGGTGAGCTCGATCGACTCGAAGTCGAGCACGACCGGAGCGGTGGCCGCGCCACCGAACTGGCTCGCGCCCATGTACTCCTTGACCTTGGCCTCGTACGTGGCCTCGGACGGGAGCGCCCCGCCGTTGGAATAGCAGCCTGCCGTGTCGCAGGTGAAGGCGAAGACGTCGTACACGACCGTGGAGCGGGTCGAGCCGTACTGCTCCAAAGTCGGCCGGTTCGCGCCACGTTCATTGACGAAGACGGGGAAGCTCGCCGCGGCCGACGCCGGGCTGCTGAGGGCCGGTAGCACGCCTATGAGCAGCGTTGCGGCAAGGACCGCGACGCTGCGGATGAGCTTCGCGATGCGTGGTGCGCGAAGCCGGGATCGGACTCTGCGACTCTGCAACTGTCCTCCTTGGTTGAGGGGGGAACACCGGCCCGCCGCCGACGGCGGGCCGGTGGAACGTGGAGGGAAACGAGCCCCTGTGTGTCAGTGCGCCTCGAACCTGCCGATGCGCAGTGAGACCGTGCCGGCCTAGTACCGCGGGAGCCGCCGATCGTCAGGTACCAGCGGCTCCCGCGGAGTTCGGTCAGCCCCCAGCCGGACTGAAACCCTTGAGATTGCCGAGGTCATAGGTGGTGTCACCGAGCGTCAGCGCATCACCGAATGTGGTGGCCGTGGGCGGAGTGCCCTTGCCGACGGCCAGGACGATCTTGAAGTCGGAGTCCGTGCCACTGCGGGTCACCTTGAACGCGCCCTTTTCCACTGAGAGTTCAGCGCCTTCGGGGGCGAGGATCCAGCCCTTGAGGTACCCCTCCCCCTTCTTGAAGAGGAAGGTCTTCGCACCCGACTCGGCCTCACCGAAGGTGATCGTCGTGCCGGCCTCGGGAGCCAACTGCCAGTCGTAACGGTGTGAGGCGGAGTCCGCGAACTCATCGTGCACGGCAATGACGGAATCTGCCCCGCCGACCGGGCGCAGATCGACCGCCAGGTCGCGGTGAGCCTTGGCCAGCTCGTAGTTGAGGTGTCCGTCGAGGGAGACGTAACCGCCGCCCTGGCCGGCGTAGGCCCGGGACTCCAGGGTCTCGCCCTTGCCCGCGATGCTGTCCGTGCTGCGCATCTCGGGGAAGCCGTCGATCAGCGGCTTGGAGAACAGCTCCCGCTTGGCGTAGTCCTTGGCCGGCTGCCGGGCCCAGGTCACGTCCTGGCCGACCAGCGACAGAGCGAAGGTGTCGAATCCTCCCCAGCCGATATGGGTGTCGTTGCGGTTCTGAGCGCCGACCAGGACGTCGTCCTTGTCCTGGTAGCGGCTGCGGAAGAGGTACGAGCCGCTGTGGTCATCGAAGAGCGCCGAACGCACGGCCGCCGGGCCTTCGTCGGGGTCCCGCGGAGTGACCCCGTACGGGTAATTGAGCAGGCCGTAGGCACCGCCACCGCCGCCGACCGTCTTCTCGTACTGCCACAGCCACGCCGCCCGCTGATCGGCGGGCACCTGAGTGAAGATCAGGCCGGGGATGGGCACCGCACCGGTGGTGGTGGAGACACCCCACTGCAGCCGGGCGTTGTCGGCCTGCGCCGAGGCGCTGTGCATCACCAGATTCGCGAATGCGGGCCGCTGCCACTTCGCCTTGAGTGCCCCGATTCCGGCGTCGATGGAGCCGACGACAGCGGGCGCTCCGACGCCGAGTCCGTAACTGAAGTAGTCCGCGCCCTCCTGGTCCCAGCCCGCGTCGGTATAGGCGGTGTCCAGGTGCCGGCCGAGCGCATCGATCAGCTGCGGGATCCGGTACTCCTGAAGATCGAACGGACCGTCGCCGCGCACGGCGAGCCGCAGGGACAGCTCTGCGCCACGCACCACGGCGGTCCAGTTGCTCTGCTTGGTCGGCAGGTCGAAGTTCGGGTGGTACGAGACCTCCAGATAGGCGGCGACGCGCTGCAGTACCTTCTGTGCCTCGGCGCGCTGCTCGGGTGTCCAGCTCGGGTACGCCCAGTCGTACGTGGCGGCCAGCGGCCCTGCGGCGTTGGCGGTCTCCAGGGCCGCGGACCCGGAGTACGCGGTGCCGTTGATGAACGGCATGGTCCGGCCGGACTCGATGAGCGCGTCGTAGGCGGTCTGGGCATAGGCCGGGTCCTGGCTGACCTGGTAGAGGAGGGCGGCGTCCTGGGCCCAGGAAGCCTGTGCCTCGCCCGGGCGGTAGTTGTAGCCAGGCAGGCCCTTGGCGACCCGGTTGACGATGCTGTTGTACGTCGACTTGGGGGTACCGTCCTGCTGGATCGCGGCGCGGATGGCGACGAGTTTGTCGTCGGTGACCCCCATCCGCGGGTGCTGCAGGCTCGCCAGGCTCGCGGTGCCGAGGACCTTGCCGCCCTGTCCGACGACTGCGAAACCGGTGGCGCCGCGGCGCTCCCCGCCCCGCAGCGTGACACCGCCGATGGTTCCGTGGCCGCCGTACGTGCAGACTTTGCGGGCCTTGTGCAGCTTGCCGTCGGCGACCTCGGGGCCACCTTCGTACAGCGTCACCGGGCCCCTGGCGCCCGCCTTGAGCCGCCACGCGAGGCGAGCGCCCTCGCCGTCCTCGGTCGCCGTCAGCACATTCGTCTGCTGCTCGTCCAAGAAGGCCGAGGGCATGGTGATGGTCTCGGGGAAGGTGGTGGCCAGCTTCGTGCCGTCCGCGGCGAGAGCGACGACCTTGTAGGTGTAGCGCTGACCGGGTCGGGCCGAACCGTCCTCTGCGGTCCACGCGTTGGGGACCTCGCGGATCAGGGTCTTCTCGCTCGGGGTGAAGTCCGCGTGGGTCGATCGGTGCACCTGGTACGAGGCCGGGGTGTCCTCGATCGCGGCGAAGTGCCAGGTGAGCTGGACGGCGCCGGTGGGCTGGATGTTGGCCCCCACGGCGTTGCCCTCGATGTGCTCGACCTTGACGTTGTCGATGAGCATGCGGCCGGTGGTCTGCTCGAGGGCGAGGAGCAGGTTGACGGCCTTGGCGCCGGGCCGGGCGAGGACGACGGCGTCGGCCTTGCGCCAGCCTGTGTTGCCGGTGATCCGGCCGACGATTGCGTCGTGGCCGAAGTTGCGGGCCCACAGGTCGCCGCCGTAGCCGGAGAGACCGACGGCGCGCTCGTCGAAGGTGATCCGGTACGCCTGGAACGTGGTGCTGTCGGCGATGGGAATGTCCTGACCGACCGCGGCCTTGTCGCCCGGGTCGCCGAGGTCGAGGGCGAGGGCCCGGCTGCCGTCGGGGCCCGCGCCGTCCACGATCGTGGCGTGGCCGCTGGCCCTGTTCTCACTCTGCGGCCAGCCGACAACGCTGCCGTCTGCGGCGACCTGCTCGAAGTCGCCGTTGGTGATGAGTTCGGCGGCGTACGAGGGTGCGGGCACGGCCACAGCGAGGGTGCCCGCCAGGGCCGCGCCCACTATGGCGATCCGGGTCAGGCGCGGCGAGGTGGATCTGGACACGGGCTTTCCTCCGGTGGGAAGTCGAAACCACGGCGCGGGTGGGAGCACACGTGCCGAGGGTGGAGTGGGCCCGCCGCCGACGGCGGGCCCACGTCTTGGGGGTTCGGGCCAGGGTCTTTCGTTTGGATCAGGCTGGATCAGGGAGCGAGGTCTGGTGCGTGCAGCTGCAAGGCGGAGGAACGAGCCCACGCGGAGCCTCGGCGACTGACGACAACGCGGCAGATATGCGTGCCAGACCCGGCGAGCCCAGCATGATCCAAACGAGAGGCCCTAGACGTCGCTGCTGGTCGTGCCCATCTTCAGACCGTTGATCCAGTTGACCTGGTCGGTGTCGGTGACATTGGAGTCGTACGAGCCCCAGCGGGGCTTGTTGCCGAGGTCGTCCCAGGTCCGCACGTTCTTCTGATCGACGATCAGGCTGCCGTCCAGATAGACCTGGAACGAACCGGTGGTGGACGACTGCGCATTGATGCCCAGCTTGATCCTGTGCCAGGCGCCGGGCGTCCAGGCACCGCTGCCGACACCGATCCACTCCTCGCCCGGCGCGACGTACCAGACGCGGAGCTGGTTCCCGAGGACCATCATGATCACGGGGTAGTTCTGCTGGTGCTGCTCACCGGTGCCGTTGGACTTCCACTGGAAGACCGTGCCCATGTCGCCGGTGAGGGTCTGGGACTCCCAGCCGAACCAGTACGTCTTGCCGCCGGTGAACTGGTACTCCGAACCCCCTACTCGTACGCTGTGTCCTTCGCAGCGCACCTGGCCGGCCTTGTTGACGAAGCCGAAGATGTCTCCGCGACCGTCATTCCAGTCGGTGGTGTAGAGGTAGTTCGGGGAGTCGCAGAGAACATCGGCGAAGACACCGGATCCATTGGACGCGTCACCGTCCCAGATGACCGATGCATGGGCGGGCGTCGCCGTGAGCAGCATCATCGCGGTGGCGCCTGCGGCGAGTGGGGACAGGCGTGCGCGCAGGGCGCGGGGGATGAATCGGACCGTGCGACTTTGCAAGAGTCCTCCTCCTGGAGTGGGGGGAATACTGCTGACGTGAGGGGGTGCTCTCTACTGCCAGACGCGGATGTAGTCGACGTACATGTTGGAGCGATAGTCGAGGTGGGCGTCGTAGATGCTGCCGTCCGCCCACTCGGCGGCCTCGTGGGAGATCATCGGGAACATCGGCACCTGGCTGATGAGGGCGTCCGCGGGCGGTGTGAACAGCAGTGTGGTGGCCAGCAGCCCTGCGGCGACGGCAGCGGTGAACGTCATAGGGGTGCGCGCTCAGACCTCCTTGTATGAGTGACAGGGGTGTTACTCCTCCGGGCCGGTCGGTGAGGAGCGGACAGTCGGGCCGCTGTCCGCGGCGGAGGGCCTGCCTCCGCCCAGCGTGACCGCGGTCTGTGGGGGTCAGGCGAGGGTGACGGTGATCTTGTGAGTGGCGCCGGTCTTGGCGCTGGTATCGATACGCAGTTGCAGCGAGGATCCGGCGGCCAGGACGGTCACGGACGAGTCCTTGGAAACCACGGCGGAGACCGGCCGGTTCCAGGTGATGTCGAGGCTGGTCACAGTCTTGGTGGGATTGGAGACACACAGCGTGCCGGTGGTGCCCGATTCCCGGGTCATGACGCTGGCTGCGCCGTTGGAGGTCAACATGTCGATCGTGCCGGTGCCGTAGAAGTTGACCGCGGTGTAGCCGAGGGAGGGCACCCGGATGCCCTGCTGGTTGCCCGAGTTGGCCAGGATCGTCAGCCAGTTGGTGTCAGCGGCCCGCGCGGAGCCGGCGGAGACGTCGGCGCCGGGCATGAGGATGTAGGAGTAGCTGCCGCCGCTGGGGTTGGTGCCGTGGTCGAACCACAGGGTGAGGTAGCGGCGGGTCAGTGGAGTGGCGGAGCCGCCGTTGTTGATGTCGCTCCACGCGCCGGTGCGCTCGGCGCGCAGCGCCTTGACCGTGGCGCCGCCGGGGAAGACGTAGCTGCCCATGCCGGCGAGAGTGGCCCACTTGGCGCCGGTCAGCGTTGCGGACCAGCCCAGCGTGGACGGTTGCGCAGTGCCGTCCACGGTGAAGGTGTGAGTGCCGGATGCACCGAGGTTGCGGTTCTCCACGATGGACTCGACCCCGGTGCCGTCCGCGCAGCCGATCCCGGCGCCCAGGCAGACGATCGAATCGTCGAGGAAGAACCAGGACTTGCGTCCGGCGAGGGTGGACTGTAGTCCGCGGATGTCCATGCCGATGGCCGAGTACGTGCCGTCAGTGGCGCCGCCCGCCCAGCTGGAGGTCGGCGCCGGCCCGCCGAAGTCACCGCCCGCGCCGTCGGCCAGGGCCTTCTTGGAAACGGTGGTTCCGGACAGCCGGTAAGGGTCGACGGTGGGCCAGAACGCGTCGGAGAACTGCCCGAGCGTGACGTCCTTCCACCAGTACAGCATTCCGGAACTGGTGTGCCAGCCGCGCTTGTTCTCCTGGTTGCCGAACTCGTAGAACGCGGTCCGCGCCGAGCACATCGACAGTGTGGCGGCCCAGGCGGGACGGCGGTGCGTGGCGCGGTCCATCGCCGCGAAGAGCCGGTGCCCGCTCGGTTCCGCCACCGCCGCCACCGCGGCGTCGTCGCGCACCGACCTCAACCGGGAGAGCGAGGCGACATCGAGGGAGAGGTTGTTCTCCAGGGTGAGGAAGTAGTCGCGCTGCAGCCAGCCCTTGACCAGGCCCTTCCAGCGGGCCTGCTCGGTGGAGCTCGCACCCATCCCCAGCATGAGGATGGCGGCCATGGCGCCCTGGCCGCGCGAGTGGTCGCTGCTGGGGAAGCCGTTGGTGCTGGTGGCGGACAGGCCCCGGCTGATCGCCCGGCCCATGACATTGTCCATGAATACGCCGTTGTAGAGGAACGGCGCAAAGGAGTCCTCGACCGCGTCCAGCATCAGTTGCTTGCTGCCGTCGGTGACGTCCCAGGTGGAGCCCTTGAGCAGAGCGAATATCCAGGCCAGACCGCTGACCAGCACCGCGCCGTAGGAGCCGGTGTACGGGATCCTGGTGTGCTGGATGAACGAGCCGTCGGTGTAGAAGCCGTCGCCGGAGGTGACGTACGGGAAGACCGGGGAGAGCCCGTTCCGGCCCGAGACGATCTTCGCGGAGGTCTTGCCGACCACACCGCGCAGGGCGAAGACCCGGCAGAAGTCGACCCGGTTGGCACCGGTGCTGTGCCCCGAGTACGACGTCAGCTCGGACTCGGGCAGGAAGTGGTCGATTGCCGCGCAGTAGTTGGCGATCTGCGCGGCCGAAAGCTTGTCGTACATCAGCACACAGGCGTCGAGCAGTGCCTGCGGGGCGCCGATCTCCGCGTTCCACCACCAGTTGCTGGAAGGCAGGGTGAAGGAGGCGTTGTAGACATTGGTGTGCACATGCTCCAGGCCGGCGACGATGTCGGAGGCGAGCGAGGCGTGGCCGGTCAGCCCGGTGCCGGGCAGGGACCAGGCCAGCGCCATGGTCTTGAGCCGGTTGAAGCTGCCCGTGACCGGGTCCCCGCCCACCGAGGAGTACGGCAGATCGACCCACAGCGAGGTGCTCGACGGAGCCATGGACGAGCGGTACGTGGTGGCCTGCGTGCCCAGTGTGGCCAGGCGGGAGACGAAGAGCGGATCCGAGGCGTCGATCCCGGTGCCGAGGAGCAGCTCCCGCCATCTCAGACGCAGGGTGTCGTACTCGTCGGCGGCAAAGGCGGGAGAAGCCGGGACGAGGGTGAGCGCCAGGGCAGCACCTACTGTGGCGCCGAGGAAACCGCGGCGGGACCAGGACGTCATTGTCATGTGGGCCTCCGAAGGGATTGGGGGCGAGCAGTGGTGGTGCGCCACGGGCTTCGGTCCGTGGCACACCGCCGCTGCTGTCAAAGCGGTTGGCGCTACTGCCAGACGCGGATGTAGTCGACGTACATGTTGGAGCGGTAGTCCAGAGGGGCGTCGTAGATGGAGCCGGCGGCCCACTCGGCGGACTCGCTCGAGATCACCGGGAACATGGGGACCTGGCTGATGAGTTTCGGGTCGGTGATGTCCCGCACGATGGTGCTGTCGTACCGGTAGATGATCCGGTCCGGCCGCCATTCGACGGTGTAGGTGTGGTAACCACTGTGCAGGCCAGGGGAGTTGACAGACACCGATGAGGCCTTGTGGTCGGCACCGTAGCCGTCGTAGTGGATGGTGTTGCCGTAGCTGTCCGACGCGGAGGTGCTTTCGATGACGTCGTACTCGCCACCGTCGCGGGCCGTGCCGTCCACGCCGTTGACACCGCCGGGGGGCATCATCCACAGGGCGCCGAAGAGATCGTTGTTGGGCGGCATCTGCGCCCGCCACTCGACGGTGCCGTAGGTGAACTCGAACTTTCCCCGGCCCTCGATCTCACCCGTGGCGTACTCGGTGTCGCTGAGCTTCGACAGCGAGATCCACAGGTTGCCGCCGTTGATGGAATTGGGGTTGGGGTTGACCTTGACGTTCGACGGCTTCCACCAGCTGTCGAAGTACTCGCCGTCCCGGCGCTTCGAATCCACCGAAGACCACTTGGAGCTGTCGAGCGAGGTGCCGTAGAACTCATCGCTGAAGACGAGTGTTGCGTGGGAGCTGCCGCCGTTGGGCCGGACGCCGACCGGGGTGTCGGGATCGACGAAACCGGCCGCCTGCGCGGGGGTGGCGCTTGGGACGGTGAGCGTCGCCGCCAGAAGACCTGCCGCGGCAGCCAACGTGCGTATGCGCAGGGCGCTCAAGGCTGCGTGCTGGACGGATCGGACCTTGCGTCGTTGCATTGTCTCCTCCTTGTGTTGCGGGAAAGCGAGCCCGTAGAGGGAACGGGCCTGCCGTATTTGGGCGTTCAGATCGCGGCCGACCACCCTGGTGGGCCGGCCCCTCGCCCTTGGCGGCTCAGCCGAGAGCGACGACGAGCGTGACGGTGGGGTCGTGCCCGTTCGAAGACATCACGGACAGCCCTCTGGGGGACCTGAGTGAGCGGGTTAGGTGGGGCCCTCCCCCGATCGGGGAGGGGGGTCGGGAGAGGGCCCCACCTGGTCTGCGGGGTCAGGCCTTTTGGGCGGCGGCGTACTCCTTGGCGAATTCGTCGGCGGCCTTGTCGCCGCCCTTGGCCTTCCAGTCCTTGACCATGGCGTCCCAGGCGGAGAGGGGCTTGCGGCCCATGATGATTGCCTTGATCGTGTCTTCCTTGAGCAGCATCAGCTCGTTGAGCTTGGCGTTCCAGGTCTTGGACAGCAGCCCCACCGACGGGTCGGCGATGCCGACCTCGGCGATCTCGGACTGGAAGGCATGACGACGCTTCACGAGGTCGGCCCCGTCGGGGACGGAGGCGGGCAGGAAGATCACCTGCTGGGGGCAGGCCAGGAAGCCGACACCCAGGGTGTCCTTGTTGTCGCCGTTGAGTGCAAGCTCGTTCAGCACCGGGCTGCCGTCGGCGGCACGCTTGTCGAAGTGGGTTCCTTCGACACCGTAGTTGATCAGCTCGTACTCCTTGGTGCCGAACGGTGCGGCCAGGTAGTCAAGGACCCGCAGCAGCAGCTTGATGCGGTCCTTGGGAGCCTTCTTCAGGACGGTCTGGTAGTCGGCGCCGGGCGAGAACCAGTGGCCGGGCTGTGCGCCGTTGGACGGCTTGAACGGGCGGACGGTCTCCAGCGTGAAGCCGTCCTTGATGGCGACGGCGTTGCCGAAGAAGTCAGCGTTGGCACGGGAGACCGTGGCGGTGATACCGGTCTGGAAGTCGGTGCCAAGCGTGGCGTCGTGGGAGAGCGGGTCGGCACGGAAGACACCGGCCTTCTGCCACTTGGCCAGCTGCTCGATGCCCGCCTTGAACTCGTCCGTGTCGAGGTAGCTGGTGAACTGGCCGTTCTTGATCGCCCACTGGTTGGGGGCGCCGAAGGCGGGCACGATGGAGTTGAAGCCGAAGGCACCCAGGCCGGCCACGCCCATGGCCCACTTCTTGCGGCCGGAGATCTGTTGCATGCCCTTGGTGAAGTCGTCGACCGCGATCCCGCCGATTTCGGGGACCCAGATCCCGGCCTCTTTGAGGCGTTCCAGGTTGGCGGAGAGCGAGTGCCCGATGCGGGAGCGCTCGACCGGAAGCTTGTAGAGCCTGCCGCCGATCCGGCCGGCGGCCTTCCAGGCGTAGGTGGGGATGGCGGCCAGGTTCGGGTACTCCTTGATGGCGTCCCCGGAGACGAACTCGGTCAGGTCCTGGCACTTGGCGGCGATCAGCTCGGTCGGGTTGGGCAGGTTGGCCGACACAGCAATGATGTCCGGCAGATCACCGCCGGCGACGAGCGTGGCGAACTTCTGATTGCTCTCCATCGCGGGCACCACGACCAGGTCGAGGTCGACACCGAGTTCCTTGTTCAACGCCTGCCACAGCTTGTGCTTCTCCTTCGCCTTCGGCGGCGCACCCCACGTGATCGTCCACACCGTCACCTTGGTGCCGTCGCCCGGCTTCTCGGCGACCGACTGCTTCAGCTCCTTCGGATACGAGAGGAAGCCCGGCTGCACACCCTTGTCGGTCGGGGCCAGGTCCGGCTTCGGCGCATCGGGCTGAGGCGTGTAGGTCGGCCACGGCGCGAGCTTCTTGCCCTCGTTGCCAAGAGCACTGCCGCCGCTGGAGCTGGAGCACGCGGACAGCGAGACGCCGGTGGCAGCCAGTGCAGTGCCGATACCAATCGTGCGCAGGACAGATCTGCGGGAGATACCAGAGGACATGACGAACCGATCCTTCATGAGGAGCCCCGAACAGGGCGGGGTGGGGTGGGTCAACGGTGAGGGGGGAGCGGGAGTCAGTCAGCTCTTGATGGCGCCGGTGAGGACGCCCTTGGTGAAGTAGCGCTGAATGAAGGGGTATACGCAGAGGATCGGCACCGTCGCGAGCACCACGACAGCCATGTTCACGGTCTGCGGAGCGAACTGGATCTGCTCACTGACGCCGCCCTGGACCTGGATCAGGCTGTTCTGGCTCTGCACCACATAGGTGCGCATCCAGGTCTGCAGTGGCCACATCGTCGCCTGGTCGGTGTAGAGGATCGCGCGGAAGAAGTCGTTCCAGTAGCCGACCGCGTAGAAGAGTCCGACCACCGCGACGACCGCCTTGGACAGGGGAAGGACGATCGTCAGCAGGGTCCGCAGCTCACCGGCGCCGTCGATCTTGGCCGACTCGAAGAGCTCGGCCGGGATGCCCTGGAAGAAGCCGCGCATCACCACCAGGTTGAATGCGCTGATCAGGACGGGGAGGAACAGGGCCCAGTAGGTGTTGCGCAGCCCCATGCCGTTCACCACGAGGAAGCTCGGGATCATTCCGGCCGGGAAGAGAAAGGTGAACAGGACCATCAGCATCACCGGCTTGCCGCCGACGACACCGGGCCGGGCCAGGGCGTACGCCAGCATCACGGTGCACGCCAGGCTGAACGCCGTGCCGACCACGGTGACCAGCCCGGAAACTGCGAGCGCCCGTGGGATCTGCCCACCGGAGAAGACCAGTTCGTACGCCCTGAAGGTCCATTCGTGCGGCCAGAGCGCATAGCCGCCGTTGGCGATCACCTGCTCGTCCGGGGCGAAACTGGTGGCGATCAAGACCCAGAACGGGACCACCACGACCAGGACGGTGACGACCAGGGCCAGGCCCTTGACCCCCTGGGTGACCGGCTTCGGCTTCTCCATCCAGGCCGGACGCTCGGCGTGCTCCGAAGCAGCAGCGCTCATCAGCGGTACACCCCCTGCTCGCCCATCCGGTGGGCGATCTTGTTCGCGGTGAAGACCAGGCAGGCACCGATCACGCCCTTGAACAGGGCGGCGGCGGCCGCCACGCCCCAGTTCTGGTCGCGGATGCCGTGGTAGAAGACATAGGTGTCGATCACTTCGGACACGTCGGGGCCGAAGGCGTCGCGTTGCAGCAGGATCTGCTCGAAGCCGACCGAGAGGATGTCGCCGAGGCGCAGGATCAGCAGCAGGAAGATCACCGCACGCAGCCCCGGGAGTGTCACGTGCCAGAACCGGCGCCACGGGCCCGCACCGTCCAGAGCCGCAGCCTCGTACAGACCCCCGTCGACCTGGGCCAGCGCGGCAAGGAAGATGATGGTGCCCCAGCCGCACTCCTTCCAGATCAGCTCCAGCACCATCAGGGGCTTGAACAGGTCCGGATTGCCGATGACGTCGACCAAGTGACCGTCGGATCCGCCCAGCGCACCGTTCAGGACGCCGTCCGCTCCCAGCACCTGCTGGAAGAGAGCGACCACGATCACCCACGAGATGAAGTGCGGCAGATACACCACACTCTGGACGAACTTGCGCACCCGCCCCTGGATCAGACTGTGCAACAGCAGGGCCAGGGCCAGCGGAACGGGGAAGTAGAAGACGAGCTGCGCCAACGAGATGACCACAGTGTTCGACGCCGCATGCCAGAACGCCGGCTCGCCGAACAGCGTCTGGAAGTTCGCGAAACCCACCCACGGGCTGTCCTTCACCCCCAGGAACGGCATGTAGTCCTTGAACGCGATCACGTTCCCGAACAGCGCCAGATACTGGAAGACCAGGAAGAACAGCACACCCGGCGCCATCAGCAGCAGGAGCGCGCGGTCCCTGCGTATCCGGGTCCAGAGGCCGACGGTGTGCCGGCTCTCCTTCCCGGGCCGGCCGAGGGCTACCGGTGTTCGCCGGCGCGCCTCCGGTTCCTTGACTGCGACCGACATGCGGCTCCCCTCTCCATGGCGTCCGGCGTGCTCTGCGCCCGATTCGAGGCACACGTCGGCCCAAGGGGCATGGCGCGTGAGGGATACGGGAGCAGAGGAGCGGCTCGCCGCGCGCTCCGAATTTCGCCGACGTTCCGGCGATGTTCCGAATACTGGCGAGCGTTCCGATCGCAGTCAAGGGGTCAGGATCGAAGTTTCGATCCTTCGATCATTTCGATCGAATTAACTAGCTCTTCAACTCGGCGCCACAGGACTGCCGTACACGAAGCTCGGGCAGCAGGGCCAGGTGCCGTTTCGAAGCGGCCCGCTGCCCCTGCCGACGCTCCCGCACACGCCGAAGAAGCAGCTGCACGGCCTCCTGGCCGACCTCGTACTTCGGCGGTGCGACCGCCGTCAGCGGGAGGTCGGAGAGGGCCGCCACGTCGTCGTCGTACGCAATGATCGCCAGGTCCTGCGGTATCCGGAGCTGCGGCTCGAGGCTGCGCAGGATCTGCAGCAGGAGGATGGCATCCGTGTCGCTGAGCACGACTGCCGCACTCACCTTCCCTGCGTCGACGGCCTTGACCAGCTTCTTCGCCGCCCGCTCGAGGTAGCCCGTGTCGAGCTCGCCCACGTACAGATCAATGGGGTCGATCGGCGGCCGGGCGATCCCCGCCGACCGCAGCGCCGCCTCGTACCCGTCCCGCACCTGCACCCCCGTCGCACTGCCGCCGGCCAACAGTGCAATGTCGCGGTGCCCGAGCGAGACGAGATGACGCACCGCAAGCCCGACTCCCGCGTAGTGGTCCGAGCAGACGAAGTCGAACTCGGCGGCCTGCGTGCCGGCGGCCGCACGGCGTTCGAGCATGACGGTCGGAACGCCGAAGTCGAGGTCAGGGGCGTCCTCCTCGGAGCCGTCCCGCATCCAGCCCGGAGTCAGCAGCAGCCCGTCGATGCCCGAGTCCAGCAACCTGCGCGCCTGTTCCTCGTCCTGACCGGGGATATAGCCCGAGAAACCGAGCACGAGTCGGCCGCCGGCCGACTCGACCTCCTCCCGCACACCTCGAATGATCTCTCCGAAGTAGTACCGGGATTGCGGCACCACCAGGCCAAGGGTGACACCTGCGCCGTCGGCCAGGTCCGTCGGGCCCGCTTCCGGGATCAGATGCGGCCCCTGCACGGAAGCGGCGGCCGCTGCGCCGGGCCAGGAGACCGCGCCCCGCGTCCGGTCCAGCCGCCCCGCGGTGGACAGAGCTTCCACATCGCGGCGCAGAGTGACCGTGGACATGCCCAGATGGTGCGCAAGGTCGGTGACCCGCAGGCTGCCATGCCGGCGGACCAGTTCAAGGATCCGCCCATGGCGTTCGTCGACCGTGAACCGCACACCGGGCTCCCACGCTGTTAGGGACGTCATTCGTACAGGTCAGACTACTCCGGCGATCACGGAGATCGATCTAATCTATTTTCGCTTCTTCGATCATTCGATCTTGACGATCGAAATGACGATCCCTAGGGTCGGCGCATGACCGCCCCGACCACGGACTCCGACGAGTCCCCCTTCCCGGGTCCGCAGCCACACCGCCGCCCCCGCACCTTGCTGGCGATGGACCCCTCCGTAACCACCACGCTTCTCAGTCCACGCACGCTTCGCCGGCTCGCGCAGACGGCGGAGGTGGACCAGGGGCTCATCGTCGACGACTTCTCCCAGGCAGACGCGCTCTCGGCCCTGCGCGACACCGAGGTGCTGCTGACCTTCTGGGGCTGCCCTCCTGTCGACGATTACGTACTGACCGCAGCGCCCCGGCTGCGGGCCGTGGTCCACGCGGCCGGCACGGTCAAGTCGCATGTCACCGAGGCGTGCTGGGAACGCGGGATCCTCGTCTCCTCGGCGGCGGCAGCCAATGCGCTGCCCGTCGCCGAGTTCACCGTGGCCGCGGTGCTGCTCTCCAACAAGCGCCTGCTGGAGGTGCGTGAGGCCTACCGCCGGATCCGCGGGGAACACGACTGGCGCAAAGCCTTCCCCGACGTCGGGAACTACCGCAGGACCGTCGGCATCGTCGGCGCCTCTCGCATCGGCCGGCGGGTGGTCGAGCTGCTGCGCCCGTACGACCTGGAGGTGATCGTCCACGATCCGCATCTGAGCATTGCCGATGCCGCCGCGCTCGGGGTCCTCTCCGTCGGGCTCGACGAGCTCTGCGAGACCTCCGACGTGGTCAGTGTGCACGCCCCCGAGATACCGGAGACCTGCCACATGATCGACCGCCACCGGCTCGGTCTGATGCGGGACGGCGCGACACTCATCAACACCGCGCGCGGTTCGCTCGTCGAACAGGAGGCGCTCACGGAGGAGTTGGTGTCGGGGCGGCTGAACGCCGTGCTCGATGTCACCGCGCCCGAGGTACCGCCCGCAGAATCCCCTCTGTACGAACTCCCCAATGTGCTGCTCACCCCGCACTTCGCCGGCTCCTTCGGCAATGAGGTGCAGCGGATGGCCGACTCGGCGGTCGACGAGATCGCCCGGTACGCGGCCGGCCTGCCGTTCGCCCACCCGGTGCTCCGCAACGAGTTGGAGCGTACGGCGTGACGATGCAACCCTGGTTTCCCGAGGCCAAGCTCGGGATCTTCGTCCACTGGGGGATCTACGCGGTCCAGGGGGTCGCGGAGTCCTGGTCGTTCTTCGGCGGGGACATCTCTCACGAGCAGTACATGGAGCAGCTGGGAGGTTTCACCGCATCGCACTACCATCCGGACGACTGGGCGAAGCTCTTTGCCAGGGCCGGCGCCAAGTACGCCGTACTGACGACCAAGCACCACGACGGCGTCGCGCTCTGGGACACCCGGCAGACGGACCTGTCGGTCGTTCGGCGCAGTCCGGCCGCCCGCGATCTGGTCGGCCCCTTCGCCGAAGCACTGCGCCGTCAGAGCCAGCGCGTCGGCCTCTACTTCTCGCACAACGACTGGAGCCATCCCGACTACCCCAGCGTCCGGCCCGCGCAGCTGCACAGGCCATGGGTCGACAACCGCCGTGCGATGCCGGCGCCCGGCCAGGAGGACCCCGAGCGCTGGGAGCGCTACTTGGAGACCGTGCACCGTGGGCAGATCCGCGAGCTGATCAAGGGATACCGGCCCGATCTGCTGTGGTTCGACGGTACCTGGGAGCGCGACGAGCGGCAGTGGCGGATGAAGGAACTCCGTGAGGAGATCCTTCGGCTGAACCCCCGGACCGTGCTCAACGGCCGGATGCTCGGCCACGGCGACTACGCCACCCCTGAGCTCGGCGTGCCGATCGTGCGGCCCGAAGGGCCGTGGGAACTCTGCTACACCATCGGCGACATGTGGGGATACCAGCCCCAGGACGTCAACCACAAGTCGGTGCGCGAGCTGGTACGTGTCTTCGCGGAGACCATCGGCCACGGCGGCAATCTACTGCTCAACACCGGCCCGAAGGAGGACGGCAGAATCCGGCCTGATCACGCCCAGCGACTCGAGGGCCTCGGCCGCTGGATCCGCCGCAACCGCGAGGCCGTGTACCCCACCGAAGCCGGCCTTCCCTACGGACACCACTACGGTCCGTCGATGCTCTCCAAGGACCGCCGCACCCTCTTCCTCGTCTGCTTCGACGCGCCCCGTGTCTTCGTCGAGCTCCGCGGCCTGCGCAACACCGTCAAGAACATCTCC
The DNA here is from genome assembly GCF_044453545.1 of Streptomyces sp. NPDC051664. NCBI lineage: Bacteria > Bacillati > Actinomycetota > Actinomycetes > Kitasatosporales > Streptomycetaceae > Streptomyces > Streptomyces sp. NPDC051664. The sequence goes on from NZ_JBITCU010000017.1 coordinate 102,221, forward strand.
GCACTCGGCACCGGCGAGCAGCTCGACCACCGGGTCGTAGGAGGATTCCCCAGCCGCGGCGTACCAGGCGTCGTCCGTGTCAACGCACCGACCGTCTGCGATCCATACGCCACCGTCCTCGCCCTCGAACTCGACGGCGAACTCGATCTCTACCGCGGACAGGGCGAGGGCTGAGCCGGGCGTAGTTCCCGGCCGGCATCCCAACGTACGTCCAGTGATCCCTTGGGATATGGGGGTCGTTCCTGTCAGATGCGGCTGCCGGAGGCGGTGTCCGACGACAGCCGTTGGGCGAGGTAGATCGGTATGACGGACAACAGGACGAGGACGGCGGCGACGACGTTGACGACAGGGGCCTGTTGGGGGCGGGCCATGTTGGAGAAGATCCAGACGGGGAGGGTCTGGACGCCGGGCCCGGCGGTGAAGGTCGTCACGACGATCTCGTCGAAGGACAGGGCGAAGGCGAGAAGTCCGCCCGCTACCAGCGCGGAACGCACCAGCGGGAAGGTGATGTCGACGAACGTGCGGAAGGTGTGGGCCCCCAGGTCCATGGCGGCCTCTTCGTACGATCCGGGCATCCGGCGCAGCCGGGCGATCACGTTGTTGAAGACGACCACGATGCAGAAGGTGGCGTGGCCGACGATCACCGTGAACATTCCGAGACCCACGCCGAGCGGTTCGAGGACCGTACGGAAAGCGGTGTTGAGCGCGACACCGGTGACGATGCCCGGCAGTGCGATCGGCAGGACGACCACGAAGGAGATGGCCTCGCGTCCGAAGAACTTGTAGCGCTGGCAGGCGAAGGCGATGAGCGTGCCGAGGACCAGGGCGATCGCGGTCGCGCCGAGCCCCGCCCTGACCGAGGTCCACAGCGCGTCGCGGGCGCCCGAACTGTGCCAGGCGGCTACCCACCAGTCGAAGGTGAGGCCGGGTGGCGGCCAGCCGGAACTGCGGTCCGGATTGAGGGAGTTGACGAGGACCAGGAGCAGCGGGACGTAGATCACCGCGAAGCCGAGCCCGGCGGCGATGCGCAGTGTGACGCGCGCGGGGCGGGAGAGATTCATCGGGGGCCTTCGCTGTGCGTGATACGGAGGTGAAGGAGAGGGGTCAGAGACTGCTGAGGGCTCCGGTACGGCGCACCGCGAGCAGGTAGAGCACGATGGTCACGACGGGCACGGTGCCGAGTGCGGCGGCCAGCGGCAGGTCCAGGGTGATGTTGGAGTAGATGAGGTTGCCGATGAGCTGCGTCTTTCCGCCGACGATCTGTACGGCGATGTAGTCGCCGAGACTGAGTGAGAAGGTGAAGACCGAGCCGGCCGCGATGGACGGCAGGATCATCGGCAGCACCACGGAGCGGAAGGTCCGGCCGGTGCGGGCGCCGAGGTCGGCGGAGGCGTCGAGAAGGCTGGCCGGGAGCTGCTCGAGTCCGGCGTGGATCGGCAGGATCATGTACGGCAGCCACAGGTAGGTCAGCACCAGGACGGTCGCGGTCAGCCCGTAGCCGGGCCCTTCGAGTCCCAGTGGCTTCAACGCCCAGTCGAGCAGACCGCCCTGGGCGAGGATGAGCCGCCAGGCATACGCCTTGACCAGGTAGCTGGCCCACAGCGGAGTGAGGATCGCCACGACGAGGAGCGGCCGCCGCCTGGGGTTCGCGATGCGGGCGGTGTAGAAGGCGATCGGGAAGGCGATCACTACACACAGCGCGGTGACCGCGAGGGCCACGCCGATGCTGCGCAGGGCGACCTGACGGTAGACGTCGGTGGTGAACAGCGCGGTGAAGTTGTCCGTGTTCCAGATCTTCACCACGTTGGAGGTGAAGGAGTCCGTGGTCCAGAACGCGGAGAGGAACAGCACGGTGAGCGAGCCGAGGTAGGCCAGGGCGAGCCAGGCCAGTGGCGCGGAGAGCAGCAGGGACAGCTGGAGCCGGGGGCGGCGGTGCAGGGTCCCGGCGAGCCGCCGGACGGGTCCGGCGGCAGGCGCGGTGGTGGTCATGGACAGGTGACCCTCAGCCCTTGATCTCGGTCCAGGCCTGGACCCACTTGGTGTACGGCACGCACTTGGTGTCCGTACGCCCGTCCACGCACTGCGCGATGGGCGTGGTCCAGAAGTGGACGTCCTTCCAGTACGACTCGTCGGCAGCGTGGTAGGTGGTGCAGTGGTTCTTGTCCGCGGTCAGCGTGCAGGCCTTCGCGTTGGACGGGGCCTCACCGAAGTACTCGGCGACCTGGGCGTTCACCTTCGGAGAGATGATCCAATTCATCCAGTTGTAGGCGCAGTTGGGGTGCTTGGCCTTGGCGGAGATCATCCATGTGTCGGACCAGCCGGTGGCGCCTTCCTTGGGGAGGACGGCCTTGACCGGGACCTTCTCGGCCTGGGCGGTGTTAAGGATCACCTGCCAGCTGGTGCCGACCACCGAGTCGCCGCTCTTGAACGCGGAGACCTCCTTCAGGTAGTCGCTCCAGTATTCACCGACGTCCGCGTTCTGCTCCTTGAGCAGGTCGACGGCGGCGTCGAACTGCTTCTGGTCCAGGGCGTACGGGTCCTTGATAGCGAGGGACGGCTCGGTCTTCATCAGGTACAGGGCAGCGTCCGCGATGTAGATCGGCGAATCGTACGCCGTGACCTTCCCCTTGTACGCCGAGGACTTGTCGAAAACCGCGGACCAGGAGTCGGGCGCCGGGGAGACCTTCTTCGTGTTGTACATCAGCAAGTTGGCGCCGCGCCCGTGCGGGATACCGTACGAGACACCCTTGACCGAGTTCCACTGCTGGTCCTTCAGCCCGGCGAAGACGTCCTTGTAGTTGGGCACCAACTCGGTGTTGACGGGCGCGGCGTCGCCGGAGGCGATCAGTCGTAGCGCCGCGTCACCGGAGGCGGAGACCGCGTCGTACTGACCGGTCTTCATCAGGCTGACCATCTCGTCGGAGGTGCCCGCGGTCTTGGTGTTGACCTGACAGCCGGTCTGCTTCTCGAAGTCGGTGACCCAGTCGACCTTCGGGTCGTTGGAGCCGTCCTCGGCGTATCCGGCCCACGCGATCAGGTTCACCTGGCCCTCCGTCTTGCCGAGGGTCTTCTGCGCGGTGAGCTTGGGCGGGGTGAAGTCGCTGCCGCCGGGCGACGTAGCGGCGGTGTCCGAGGAACCGCAGGCAGTGGCGAGGAGCAGGGCGCCGAGCGCGGCCGCTGCTCGGGACGTTCGGTTCAGACGCACAGGGTTCTCCACGGGAGGGAAGGGGCGGGGACGGGTCGTGCGGGTGTGTGCGCTCACCGGGCCTCGGGGACCTGGAAGTTGTGCCGTCGGTGCCACTGGAGCGTGACCCGGGAGCCACGGAAGGCGGCGACGTCCTCGGAGGAGGTCTCCAGGTTCTGCTGGAGGGCGGTGAGCCGGCCGCCTGCGTCGAGGTCCACCAGGAAGCGGGTGGCGTCCCCCAGGTAGACGACCTCCGCCACCGTTCCGGTGGCACTGGAGTGCTGCGGCTCGTCGGCAACGGCGGATTCCTTGAGCAGGCGGATCTTCTCCGGCCGGATGCTGTACGTTCCCCGGTCACCGACGACCTGCTCCGCGGCGTCGTCGGTCAGCAGGTTCGACGTACCGACGAAGCCCGCGACGAACGGGGTGGCGGGACGTTCGTATATCTGGGCCGGGGTCCCGATCTGTTCGACGCGGCCCTGCTTGAAGACCGCGATCCGGTCGCTCATCGTCAGCGCTTCCTCCTGGTCGTGCGTGACGAAGACGAAGGTGATGCCGACCTCGCGCTGGATCGCCTTGAGCTCGACCTGCATCTGCTCGCGCAGCTTGAGGTCGAGGGCGCCCAGCGGCTCGTCGAGCAACAGCACCTTCGGACGGCCGACCAGGGCGCGGGCCAGCGCCACCCGCTGACGCTGGCCTCCGGAGAGCTGGGACGGGCGACGCGTCCCGAAGTCCGCGAGACGTACGCTCGCCAGAGCCTCCCTGGCCTGCTTCAGACGCTCGGCCTTGGGCACCTTGCGGACCTTGAGGCCGTAGGCGACGTTCTGCTCCAGGGTCATGTGCGGGAAGAGCGCATAGTCCTGGAAGACGGTGTGCACGTCGCGTTCGAAGGGTGCCAGACGGGTGACGTCGGAGCCTGCGAGCTCGATGGTTCCGCTGGTGGGAGCCTCGAAGCCGGCGATCATCCGGAGCACTGTGGTCTTGCCTGAGCCGGACGGCCCCAGCATGGAGAAGAACTCGCCGTCCGCGATCTCCAGGTCGACTCCGGCCACAGCCTCTGTCCGGCCGAAGGACTTACGCAGGTTCTGCAACCGGATGGCCATTCCCTCCATGGGGGGAACCTTTCTGGTGCTGTCGGGAGTTGGCCGTAAACATATGAAGTCATAGTTCTAATTTCAAGGCCCCGCTAAGGTAAAAGCCTGGTCAACTGGCAAGGTGGTGATCATGAATCGAGACAGACCCGGCGCCCGCAGAGTCGTCTTCACGCCCGTCGACACCCTGGCCCGCGTGGATGCCGTCGTGCGGCGGCTCGGTGACGCCATCGATCTCGGACTGCTCGCCGACGGCGAGCAGCTGCCCGGCGAGTCCGACCTCGCCGCCCAGCTCGGCGTCTCCACCGTGACCCTGCGGGAAGCCCTGATGGCACTGCGGCAAAGGGGCCTGGTCACCACCCGCAGGGGCCGTGGCGGAGGCAGCTTCGTCACCGTGCCCGACGGTCCTGCGGAGGACCGGCTGCTCGCCCGCCTCTCCGACTGGAGCACCGAGGAACTCCGCGATCTCGCCGACCACTGGGCAGCCGTCTCGGGTGCCGCGGCGCGGCTCGCGGCCCAGCGCACCGAGCCCGAGGATCTGCAGCAACTGCAGAGATCTCTGGGAGAGTTGGTGGAAGCCAAGGACTCGGGGGCGCGCAGCCGCATCTTCGGGCGCTTCCATGTCGAGCTGGCCGCCGCCGCCCAGTCCGCCCGGCTGACCAGGGAAGAGGTCACTCTCCAGACCGAAGTGGGGGCACTTCTGCGTCTCGTACTCTGCGAGGACGGGCACCTCGAGGACACAGCGGATCGTCACCGCGCCGTAATCTCGGCCGTGCATGATGGGGCGGATGACCGTGCCCGGGCCCTGGCCGAACAGTGCGTGCAGGCCTCCATGGCGCGCCTGATCGAACTCCGCCTCGGCTCGGCCGACAGTGCGCGCGGTCCCCGTCCGAAGGAGGGCCCCGATGGGCAGCAGTCCCCGTCTCGCAAGCGCCGGATCGGCGGTACTTGACGAGCCGGCACTCGCCGACGCGGCCGCCCGTGTCAAAGACGCGCTCGAAGGCGTCTTCGACGCTGTGGGCAGGACCGCTACGGACACCGAGGCGGTGCTCGCCTCGGCCGTAGCGGACGGCCGTCGGCCGGTCTCGGCCGATCTGGCCGCGCTCCGTCCCGGCCTGCACTCCTGTCTCGCCCAGTACGACCTGGTCTCGGGGATCGGCTTCGTGGCGGCGCCAGGACTGCTCGACGACGTACCGGCGTGGCTCGAGTGGTGGCAGACCACCGTGGACGGTGCCGTGCATCCGCTGTTGCTCGACCTGGACCCGGAGCACTCGGCGTACTCCGACTACACCCACTGGGACTGGTTCACCCTGCCACGCGACACCGGACAGCGGGCGGTCGCGGGACCATACGTCGACTACCTCTGCTCCGACGAGTACAGCCTCACACTCTCCTCGCCGGTGACGATCGGGGGACGCTTCATGGGAGTGGCCGCCGCCGACGTCTACCTGCGGCGCTTCGAAGCGGTCGCCATGCCCCTGCTCAAACGCCTGCCGGGACCCGCCCGCCTGGTCAACGCGCGCGGCCGGGTCGCCGCCTCCACCGACCCCCACCACCTGGTCGGATCGCTCACCAAGGGCCCGGACTTCGCGGCCGTACTGGCAGGTTCGGCCGACGGCGCCGAACACGGCGGGCTGCAACTGCGCCCCTGCCACGGCGTCCCCCTGATCCTGATGACGACGGCGCCCCCGGAATGAGACAGGCCCCCCGCCTCGTTGCGGGACGGCATCTGCGACGGGTCCGGTTGACCGATGCCGGAGCCGCATGGGAGGTCACCGGCCTGCCCCTCCCCCACCGCTGACCGGTCAGGGAACCCGGATCAGGTGCACCGCCACGCTCGCCCAGTCGCCGGGCGGCATCTCGGGCTGTATCCCGTACTCCCGGAGCACCGTCGCGGAGTGGACCGTGCCGGTGCGGGCGTCGCGGTAGCGGGCGGCGGGATCGAGGCCGGCCAGCCGGAGCGGACGTGACGGCCTGCCATGACGTGGTGTCCGCTGCCAGACGAGCAGGAGTGTCTCGCTGCCGTCGGCGTCGATGTACTGCGTCGCGGCCGGTCCGTCGTCCACCGGGGCCCGCAGCCGGTGCTGTGTGCCGTGCTGTACGAGGTGACGTACCCGCTTGTACTCGGCGACCAGGCCGGCGCCCTCGGCCAGTTCGGCGTCGGACCAACGGGAGAGGTCGCCGCCGATGCCCAGGGCTCCGGCCATCGCCACATGGAAACGGAAGCGCAGGGGGACGGAACGGCCGGTGAGCTGGTTGGGGACATCGGTCACCCAGGCGGCCATGGTCCGTGCCGGGTAGATCTGGCTGTATCCGTGCTGGATGGTGACGCGGTCCGCGGCGTCGGTGTTGTCCGAGGGCCATGCCTGATCGGTGCGGGAAAGTATGCCCAGGTCCACCCGCCCTCCGCCGCCGGCGCACGCCTCGATGCGGAGGCGGGGATGGTCGGCGCGGAGCCGGTCGATGACGTCGTAGAGGTGGTGGACGTACGTCGTCCACACCTCGTCGGGCCCGTCCGCCCGGTCCGGCCAGCCGGCTTCGCTGAACGCGCGGTTCATGTCCCATTTCAGGAAGTCGATGCCGTGGTCGCCGACCAGCCGGGTGAGCCAGCCGTACGCCCACTCGGCGACGTCGTGACGGGCGAAGTTGAGGACCAGCTGGTTGCGCAGCTCGGTCCGGGTGCGATGAGGGTAGTGAAGCACCCAGTCCGGATGCTTGCGGTAGAGGTCGCTGTCCGGGCTGACCATCTCCGGCTCCACCCAGAGGCCGAAGCGCATACCGAGCCGGTGCACCTCCTCGGCCAGGGGGGCCAGCCCTCCGGGAAAGCGGTCCGGGGCCGGCGTCCAGTCACCGAGTCCGGCCTCTTCGCTGCGGCGCGCCCCGAACCATCCGTCGTCCATGACGTACAGCTCCACGCCCAGCGCCGCGGCCCGGGCGGCCAGCGCCTTCTGACCCGCTTCGTCGACGTCGAACCCGGTCGCCTCCCAGGAGTTGTAGAGGACCGGCCGGATCTCCTGGGGGTGCGGCAGTACGTGGGCGAGGGTGTACGCGTGCCAGGCCCGGCTGGCCGCACCGAAGCCGCCCTCGCAGTAGAGGCCGGCGTGGACAGGGGTGGTGTATTCCTGACCGGGGCCGAGCGGGAGGGACGGGCCCTCATGGCCTGCGCCGGCGGTGAAGCCCGCACGGCCGTCGGGGGTGCGCTGCGCGGTGATGCGCCAGCTGCCGCTCCAGGCCAGCGCCGCGCTCCACACCTGACCGTGGTTCTCGGTCGCGTCGCCCGCGTCGAGCATCACCCAGGGGTTCGCGTGGTGACTGGTGATACCTCGTCTGCTCGTGAGGACCGTCTCGCCGAACGGCAGCGGGTCCCGGCGGAGTTGGGTCTCGGCCGACCACTGGCCGGTGACGTGGCTCAGCCGGTAGTCGTCCCGGAGCGGCAGGGTCCAGGCGGCGGAGTCCGCGCGCTGGAGTGCGACGGGGGCGTCGCCGTCGTTCCGCAGCACGGTCCAGCGTTCGATGACGTCGCTGTCATCGTGGACCCGGTAGTGGAGTGCCACCCGAAGGGGGTGGAGGCGGTCACGGAACTCCAGGACCAGCTCGGCCGAGCCCGGCGCCGGCTCGTGGACGCGGTGCCCGGTGGCCTGCCATTCGAAGGCGCGGGTGCCATCGGCGAAGCGGACCTGCAGCGAGGGGGGTCCGTACCGCGGTCCGCCGTCGACGGGCAGTTCGTCACCGACGGACGGCCGTCCCTCGAAGCTGCTGGCCGGGGGTGCCGGCTCAGTGACGAACTCCTGGACCTCCTCAAGCGTCAGCGCGGGTCCCCACGCAAGGTGGCAGGGCGCTCCCGTCGCATCGATCCGTAGCGCGTACGAGGTGTGCGGGGTGGAGAGCAGCCAGACCCCGGTGTCGGAGGCGAAGGCGATCACAGACATTGATCCTCACGTTCAGGTTGCGCCGCGAAGGCAGTCGGCAGCCAACTGTGCCTTTGATCAGCTGTCAACCCCCTGGGGCGGTATGGGATTTGCAAGCTTCTCGCATGCTGAGTTGAGATTTCGAAAGAGCCTGTTTCTTTTATTGACAGCAGAAAAGAACACCCTCTACGTTTCGGCCATGCACTCGTCGCCCCCTACCGAGGCAGTTCCGGTTCCGACGCCGGCCGCTTCTCTGGTCTTCACCACCACGCTGTCCCACGGCCCGCTCACCCGGGCCGAGATCGGCCGGCGGACCGACCTCTCACCGGCCGCGGTCACCAAGGCCGTACGGCCCCTGATGGCGGCCGGTTATCTGGTCGAGGGCGTGGACGAGGAGGCACTGCCGTCTCTCGGGCGGCCCGCCAACCTCGTACGGGTGGACGGCGGCCGCGCGCTGTTCATCGGGGTCAAGGTCACCGGGGACGAGATCATCGCGGTCCTGACCGACCTGTGCTGCCGCATCCGGGTCGCCCGGCACGTCCGGATCACCACCCGTGATCCCGGCGCCGTGCTCTCCTCGACCGCCGCGCTCGTGCAGGAACTCCTCACGGAGGCCGACGGGTTCGGGGTGCGGGTGAGCGGCATGGGTCTCGCGGTGTCCGGAGATGTGGACCGCGCCGCCGGAGTTGTCCGCTACTCACCGTTCCTGGACTGGCGCGACGTGCCGCTCGCCGAGCTGGCGCAGGCCGTGACGGGACTGCCCGTCACGGTCGACAACGACGTCCGGGCCCTGACGGTGGCCGAGCAGTGGTTCGGGGCCGGGGTGGGAGTGCCGGACTTCGCACTGGTGACCGTCGGTGCGGGCATCGGCTGCGGTCTTGTGGTGCACGGCAGAGTGGTCTCCGGTGCGCATGGGGTGGCCGGCGAAATCGGGCATCTGTCCATCGACCCGCAGGGACCGCCGTGCCACTGCGGCAACACCGGGTGCGTGGAAGCCATCGCCGGTGACGCCGCCATAATCCGCCGGGTCGGCGAGGTGACCGGACTGCCGGTCACCGACTCCGCGCAGGCCCTTGAACTCGCGCACCGTGGCGATCCCGGGGCCCGGGAGGTGTACGCACGGGCCGGGGAGGCCATCGGACGGGCCATCGGGGCCGTCGTCAATGTCCTCGGACCCCAGCGGGTGATCATCTCGGGCGAGGGCCTGGCGGCGTACGACCTGTTCGCCGAGCAGATCCGCGACACCTTCGCCGCCGCCGCCTTCGGTACCGCCGCCCAGTGCGACGTGATGACACGTCCGCTGCCCTTCGAGGAATGGGCGCGTGGGGCGGCGGCGACCGCGATCCAGTCCTTCATCGGTACAGAACACGTTTGAGGAGCAGTAATGACGATGCAGAGCCGCATCTTGTCGCCCGTCACCGATCCCAGCCGCCGCACGGTGGTCCGGGGCACGCTCGGAGTCGGCGCCGCCGCACTGGCCGCGCCGCTGCTGACGGCCTGCGGCGGCGGTCCTACGGCCGACCCGAAGACGGTGACCTTCGGATCGAACGGAGCCGATGCCACACCCAAGTCCGCCTACGCGGCGGTGACCAGTGCCTTCACCAAGGACAGCGGTCTCAAGGTCAAAACGAACACCGTCGACCACGACACGTTCCAGAAGAGCATCTCCACCTATCTTCAGGGCACCCCGGACGACGTCTTCACCTGGTTCGCCGGCTACCGCATGCAGTACTTCGCCAAGAAGGGGCTCGCCCGGCCGCTCGACGACGTCTGGGACACCATAGGTTCCGGCTTCAGCGACGCCGCGAAGCAGCTCTCCAAGGGCGAGGACGGCAAGTACTACTTCGTCCCGCTGTACAACTACCCGTGGGCCGTCTTCTACCGCAAGAGCGTGTTCAAGGAGCGCGGGTACGAACCGCCCCGCACCTGGAGCGAATTCACCGCTCTGGCCAAGCAGATGAAGAAGGACGGCCTGTCGCCGATCGCCTCCGGATACGGCGGGGGCGACAGCTGGTCCATCCTCGGCGCCTTCGACTACCTGAATCTGCGGGCCAACGGATACGACTTCCACATGTCGCTCATGCGGGGTGAGGTCTCCTGGACCGACCGCCGTACGAGCCGGACCCTGGACCTGTGGCGTGAGCTCAGCCCCTACTACCAGCAGGGCGCGGGCGGCCGCTCATGGCAGGACGCCGCTCAGTCACTGCTCGACAAGAAGTCCGGCATGGCGGTCATCGGGCTGTTCCTGGGACAGCAGATCACCGACGAGAAGCTGCGCGCGGACATCGACTTCTTCGCCTTCCCGGAGATCGACGCAGCCCACGGCCAGGACACGGTCGAGGCACCCACCGACGGGTTCATGCTCAGTCGCAAGCCGAAGAACGAGAAGGGCGCGGCCCGCCTCCTCGAGTTCCTCGGCAGCGCCCAGGCGGAGAACCTGTACATGGGAGCCGACCCGAGCAATGTCGCCGTCCACTCCGCTGCGGACACCGGCTCCTACAACGCCCTGCAGAAGAAGTCCGCGGAACTCATCGCCTCGGCGAAACACATCACGCAGTTCGGCGACCGCGACAGCGACCCGGGTTTCGTCTCCACCGTCGTGCTGCCGGGTCTGGCTCAGTGGCTGAGCCACCCCGACGACGGCTCGGCCCTGCTGAAGAAGATCGAGTCCCAGCGCTCACGCTTCTTCACGGCCTGATCCGGACCCGGGAAGGTTCACCATGTCCTCCGTACGCTCGGCGCCTCCCGCCGCCCCTCCCCGGGCGCCCGCCCCGGCGCTCCCCGACGCGCCGCGTGCCCGCCCCCGGCCGCTGCGGCTCGGCCGCGGTGACCGTCTCTTCCTCACGGTCATCGTCGGCGTTCCGCTGCTCGCCCTGCTGGTCTTCGTCTGGCTGCCGGCCCTGGCCTCCGTCGGACTGTCCTTCACCAGCTGGGACGGCATCGAACCGAGCGACATCCGCTGGGTCGGCCTGGACAACTACCAGGAGATCTTCACCAATTACCCGCCGTTCTGGCCCGCGGTGCAGCACAACGTCGTCTGGCTGCTGTTCACGGCGCTGCTGCCCACCCCGTTCGGCATCTTCCTCGCGTACCAGCTCGACCGGAAGATCAGGTTCACCCGCTTCTACCAGACTGCGATCTTCCTGCCCATGGTGCTCTCGCTCGCCGTGGTCGGCTTCATCTGGGAGATCATCTACAACCCCGACAACGGACTTCTCAACGGCGTCCTGAACGGGGTGGCACCCGGCCACCACATCGACTGGCTGGGCGACCCTGACCTCAATCTGTGGGCCGTCCTCATCGCCTCGGCCTGGCGGCACACCGGCTACATCATGATCCTTTATCTGGCCGGTCTGAAGGGCTTCGACCCCGCGCTGAAGGAAGCGGCCTCGCTCGACGGCGCCAATGGACGCCAGACGTTCCTGAGGGTGGTCTTCCCGGCACTCAAGCCGGTCAACATCATCATTCTCGTCGTCACCGTCATGGAGTCGCTGCGGGCGTTCGACATCGTCTACGTGCTCGGTGGTGGTGTCGGCAGCAAGCCCGGCATGGAGCTCCTTTCGCTCCTGATCACCGACAACATCATCGGTGAGTCCAGCCACATCGGTTACGGCTCCGCACTCGCGGTCGTCCTGCTCATCGTCTCGCTGCTCGCCATCGGGACCTTCCTTGCCCAGACCTTCCGCAAGGAGGACCAGTGACCGCGACCGTCACACCGCCGGCCGCCGGCCCGCGCAGCCGCCGCGCGGCGCTCCCGGACGCGGGGCCTTCGCGCCCGCGGCGACAGACCGGACGGCATGTGCTGCTCGGCGGGATCGCCTTCCTGTGGCTCGTTCCGCTGCTGTGGGCCGTGTACACCTCGCTGCGGCCCTACTCGGACACCAGCAGGCACGGCTACCTCTCCCTGCCGCACAGTCTCGGCTTCGAGAACTTCGGCAACGCCTGGCACCAGTCGGGGATGCCGCACTTCTTCTGGAACTCCGTCCTGATCACCGTTCCGGCGGTCCTCGGCACGCTGCTCTTCTCCGCCGCGGTGGCCTTCTTCGTCTCCCGGTTCGACTTCCGCTGGAACGTCGTCCTGCTGATGCTCTTCACCGCGGGCAACCTGCTCCCCGCCCAGGTGCTGATCACTCCGCTGTACCGGCTCTACCTGCTGATCCCGCTGCCCGGCTGGATGAGCGACTCGTTCCTGCTCTACAACTCGGTGTGGGGCATCATCGTCATCCACATCGCCTACCAGTGCGGCTTCTGCACCTTCGTCCTCAGCAACTACATGCGGACGATCCCGAAAGAGATCACGGAGGCGGCGCTGGTGGACGGCGCCCCGGTGTGGCGCCAGTTCTTCCAGATCGCGCTGCCGCTGTGCCGTCCCGCGTTCGCGGCGCTCGCCACCCTCGAATCGATCTGGATCTACAACGACTTCTTCTGGTCACTCGCCCTGATCGAGACCGGCGACAAACGCCCGATCACCTCCGCACTCGCCAACCTCCAGGGCCAGTACTTCACCAATCCCAACCTCATCGCGGCCGGCGCACTGATGACCGCGATCCCGACGCTGCTCGTGTACTTCGCGCTCCAGCGTCAGTTCATCAGCGGGCTCACCCTCGGTTCGGGCAAGTAGCGAACCCTGTCCCGCGCTGCGCAGCCCTGCCCTGCCCTGCACGCAACCGGAACACCGCACCACTGCCGAATCCCTTCGCCGAGAAAGCAAAGAGGTCCCCTCTCATGCGGTCACCCACCCGCCCCGCCGCGAGAGCCCTGCGCTCCGCGCTGGTACTCGCCGTCACCGCCGGCCTGGCAGTCGCCGTGCCGACGGCGCAGGCTGCCCCGTCCGAGACCCCCGCCACCTCCCCCGTCGCCACCACCGCGGTGGCCGGCGCGGCCGGCACCGGCGAGGACGGCCTGGCCGAGAAGCCGTACATGGGCTGGAGCAGCTGGAGCCTCCAGACCACCTCGTACCCGGGGATCAACCCCAACGGCAACTACAGCTATCTCACCGAAGCCAATGTCAACAAGCAGACGGACGCCCTGGCCTCCAAGCTCAAGAAGTACGGCTACGAGTACATCAACATCGACGCCGGCTGGTGGCGCGGTTGGGACTGGACGCCGGAGTTCGACGCGTACGGGCGACAGAAGGCCGACAAGGAACGCTTCCCGAGCGGGATGAAGGCGGTCGCCGACCGCATCCATGGCAAGGGTCTCAAGGCCGGCATCTATCTGCCCGTCGGTCTGGAGAAAGAGGGATACGGCGAGGGCAAGCTGCCGATCTGGAACACCGACAACTGCACGACCGGTGACATCGTCTACAGCGATCTGCGGACGACCAACGGCTGGGACAGCTCGTACAAGATCGACTTCTCGAAGCCGTGCGCCCAGAAGTATGTCGACTCGCAGGCGCAGCTGATCGCCGACTGGGGCTACGACTTCCTCAAGCTCGACGGCGTGGGTCCCGGATCCTTCAAGAGCGGCGACAACTACGACAACCGCGCGGACGTCGCGGCCTGGCAGAAGGCCATAAAGAGCACCGGGCGGCCCATCCATCTGGAGATCTCCTGGTCGCTCGACATCAACTACGCCAAGGACTGGAAGGCGACGTCCAACGGATGGCGCGTCGACACGGATGTCGAGTGCTACTGCAACACGCTGGTGTCGTGGGAGAACTCCGTAGAGGACCGGTGGCGTGACACTCCCGGGTGGACGCGGTACGCCGGCCCCGGAGGCTGGAACGACCTCGACTCGGTCAATGTCGGCAGCGCCGCCATGAGCGGCCTGACCAAGGCCGAGCGGCAGAGCTACATGACGCTGTGGGCGATCGCCAAGTCGCCGCTGTTCAGCGGGGACGACCTCACCCAGATCGACGACTACGGCCTGTCGCTGATGACCAACCGCGACGTGCTGAGGATCAACCAGCAGCCGGGCAGGCCCGCCAAGCCCGTCACCTCGGTCGGCGACGAGCAGGTCTGGGCGTCCGAGAACCCCGACGGCAGCTACACCGTCGCCCTGTTCAACCAGGGTGACTCCGCCGCCCCGGTGACCGCGGACTGGACGGCGCTCGGCTTCACAGGCCAGGCATCCGTACGTGACGTGTGGAACAGCGAGAACCTCGGCCGGTACAAGGACGGCATCACCCAGGCCCTGCCCGCCCACGGCTCGCGTCTGTTCACCGTCACCCCGCAGGGCCCCGCGCTGAAGACGACGGCGTACGAGGCGGAGTCCCCGGAGAACGTCCTGACCGGTTCCGCGTCCGTCGCCGACTGCGCCGAGTGCTCGGGCGCGAAGAAGATCGGCAATCTGTATCTGGGCGGCACGCTCCAGTTCACGAAGGTCGTCGTCAAGCAGGCCGGCCGCTACCTGATCAACGTCGCCTACACGTCGGGCGATCCTCGGTCGATCGGCGTGTCCGCGAACGGCAAGGCGCCCGTCGCGACGGCGTTCCCGTCCACCGGTGGCTGGGGAGCCGCCGACACGATCAGTGTGCCGGTCACGCTGAAGGCGGGCAGCAACACCGTCACCTTCGACAGCGGTACGGGCTACTCACCCGACATCGACAAGATCGACGTTCCGCTGCGGTAGTCCCGCCGCACGACCACATCCGGGGGCGCGTCCTGATCGGCGCGCCCCCGTCCCGTGCTACCCCTGTCCGCGCTCCCGCCCGGGCTTCCCGATGCCGTACCGCGCCCTCCCCCATGTCCGCAGGAATGGAGTAGTCCCGTGAACGACCAGCATCCGCACACCCCTGCGCAGCCCAGCACCAGCACCAGCCGCCGTCGCGTGCTCTCGCTCGCCGCCGCCGTCGGATCGCTCACCGCTCTCGGCGGCCTCCCCGCCTTCGCCGCCACCGCCCCGCCGAAGCGCCCCACCACGTCGCCGATGCTTGCCGAGGGCCAAGGTTCGACGACGCGGATGTGGTACCGCGCACCGGCCGGCGAGAAGACGATGCTGGAGCGGGCGCTGCCGGTCGGCAACGGCCGGCTCGGCGCTCTCGTCGGCAACGACCCTTCGCACGAACTACTCTTCGTCTCCGACGCCGCCATGTGGACCGGCGGGATCAATGACGTACTGGAGCAGGACGGGCAATTCCCCTACGGGCGAACCGATTTCGGCAGCCTCACCCAGCTGGCGCATGTGACGGTCGATATCCCGGAGCACGATCTCGGCACGGTCAACAGCTACCGCCGCGAGCTCGATCTCGCCCAGGGCCTGGTGACCTCCAGCTACATCCGCTCGGGTGTGTCCTTCGAGCGCCGTGTCTTCGCAAGTCAGCCGGACGACGTGATCGTCGTGCAGTTCTCCCAACGCGGTGGCGGTCACTACACCGGCACCGTTTCGCTCGACGGCACGCACGACGAAACGACATCGGCGGACGGCGCGCACGACAGCCTCTCCTTCGGCGCCGAGTTCACCAACGGGCTCCGCTACGGCGCCGCGGTCACCGCGGTCAGCATGAGCGGATCGGTCACCACCCAGGGCTCGAAGATCGTCTTCACCCGGTGCGCGGATCTGACAGTCGTGATCAGCGGTGGTACGAACTACTCCCCCGACGCGCAGGCCGGCTACCGGGACCCGGACCTCGACCCGGCCGCACTCGCCAGGACCAAGGTGCGGACCGCCGTGCGCCATTCACCCACCACCCTGCTGCACACCCATGTGGCCGACTACCGCGACCAGTTCGACGGTATGCAGATCTCGCTGGGCCCTTCCACGGCCGAGCAGCGGTCGCTCGACACCTGGGAGCGGCTGAAGGCGCGTACCCAGCAGGACGAGCCCGACCCGGAGTTCGAAGCGCTGTACCTCCAGTTCGGCCGCTATCTGATGATCAGCAGCTCTCGGGGCGGCCTTCCGGTCGCCCTCCAGGGCCCATGGCTGGACGGCAACGACCCGGACTGGATGGGTGATTACCACACCGACATCAACATCCAGATGAACTACTGGATGGCGGACCGGACCGCGCTCTCCAGCAACTTCGACGCGTTCACCGACTACTGCCTCTCCCAGCTTCCGGTCTGGACGGAACTCACCCAGAGCCTGTTCAACGATCCGCGCAACCGGTTCCGCAACTCCTCGGGCAAAATCGCCGGCTGGACCGTGGCGTACTCCACGAACATCTACGGCGGCCTGGGCTGGTGGTGGCACCCGTCGGGCAATGCCTGGCTGAGCAACACCCTGTGGGAGCACTACGAGTACACCCAGGACCGGCAGCATCTCGCGAAGATCTACCCGCTCCTCCACGGCGCCTGCGAGTTCTGGGAGACCCGGCTGCTGACCATGACGGTCACCGACGCGGACACCGGCAAGGAACGTGAGGTCCTCGTCGCCGACAAGGACTGGTCGCCGGAGCACGGCCCTCAGGACGCGAAGGGCATCACCTACGCCCAGGAACTGGTGCGGGATCTCTTCGCGCACTACCGCGAGGCCAGTGCGCTGCTCGGCAGGAACGCCGCGTACAGCAGGACGATCGCCGGGCTCCAGGAGCGGCTGTACATGCCCGAGGTCAGCCCGACGACCGGCTGGCTCCAGGAATGGATGTCCCCGGACAACCTCGGCGAGACCACTCACCGCCATCTCTCCCCGTTGGTGGGCCTGTTCCCGGGCGACCGTATCCGGCCCGACGCGTCGCCCGCGGCCCTGGTGAAGGGCGCGACCGAACTCCTCACCGCGCGGGGGATGGAGAACTTCGGCTGGGCGAACGCCTGGCGGTCCCTGTGCTGGTCGCGACTGAAGCACGCGGAAAACGCGTATCAGCTGGTGGTCACCAATCTGCGGCCGTCCGTCGACGGGAGCAACGGCAGCGCGATGAATCTGTTCGACATCTACGAGACCGGGAAGGGCCGTGGGATCTTCCAGATCGAGTCCAACTTCGGCACTGCCGCCGCCGTGATCGAGATGCTGCTCCACTCGCGCCCCGGACACATCGAACTGCTCCCCGCGCTGCCCGCAGCCTGGACGCCGTCCGGCTCGGTCACCGGCATCGGGGCACGAGGCGGTTTCGTAGTCGACCTGAGCTGGCGCGACGGCAGGGTTCGCGAGGCCACCGTCCGCAGTGTCGGCGGGCGCAGGACGACGGTGACGGCAGGCGGCATCTCGCACGACGTCGACCTCCGCTCCGGGGAATCCATCACGCTGCGGAACTTCCGATGAGCCACGCAGCGCACCGCGCCCTGATCGCGGTCGTGGCCCTCACCGCCACGGTTCTCGCCCCCGCCCACGCCTCCTCCGCCACCGCGGCGGCACCTCCCGTGCCCGACCGGTCGGTGGTCACCTGGGCGGCCAGCGCGGACCGGCTGGGCGAGGCCCCGTCCGACCGCAGCTACCGTCTGGTCGTACGGACCAGCGCGGGCGGCAGCGGAATGCGCATCCGGGTGTCCAACGCGTTCGGCGACCGGCCACTGGTCATCGGCAGCGCATACGCCGGGCTGCGCAAAAGTGGTGCCCGGCTGGTCGCGGGCTCCAACAGGAAGCTGCGCTTCGACCGGGCGGCGTCCGTGACCCTGGCGCCGGGCGAGATCCGCTACAGCGATCCACTGCCCGGGAGGACCGAGGCCGGCAGCGATCTCGCGGTCAGCCTGTACGTACGGACGGCGGGCGGTCCCGCCACCGGGCACGGGATGGCTCTGCAGACGTCGTACGCGACCACCGGGGACCACGCGGCCGAGGAACGGGACGGCGCGTACACGGAACAGCTCGGTTCGTGGTTCTACCTCGACGCGGTCAGCGTGGACACCGGCGCCGGCGCCGTGGTCACCCTCGGCGACTCCATCACGGACGGCTGGCAGTCCACCACCGACAAGAACCTGCGCTGGCCCGACTTCCTGGCGCGCCGGCTGCACGGGGCGCCGGGCTCCACGGTGCAGGGTGTGGCCAACGCGGGGATATCCGGGAACCAGGTCCTGGTGGACGGCGCCGGGCAGAGCGCGCTCACGCGTCTCGACCGCGACGTACTGTCGCTGCCCGGGGTGCGCACGGTGGTCCTGTTCGAGGGCGTCAACGACATCAAGTCCCACAGTGGTGTCACGGCGGCCTCGCTGACGGCGGGTTACCGCCGGATCATCGACCGGGCGCACGCGGCGGGGAAGTGCGTCGTCGGCGCCACTGTCCTCCCGTACCAGGGCTGGTCGGAGTGGGATCCGCAGGGGGATGCGGTACGCATGGAGGTGAACGAGTGGATCCGCACCAGCGGCGCGGTGGACGCGGTGGCGGACTTCGACAAGGTCCTGCGCAGCCCGTACAACCCGCAGCGGCTGCTGCCGACGTTCGACGGAGGGGACCATCTGCATCCCAACGACAAGGGCATGCAGGCGATGGCGGACTCGATCGACCTCGGGGACCTCGAGTGCGACGGCGCGAGCGGGCGAGCCCGCGCGGAAGCAGGTGAACCCGCGGCCACGCCCCCGTCCTGACGCCACGCCGGCCGTTCGGCGCGCCCGGGTGGAGATCGATCAGCCGTGAGCCGATCCGGGGCCCGTCGGGACCGCATGTGTCACCGTGCGTGATCCCGACGGGCCGAAAGCCGGCCTTGATGCAGCGGCTCCCCGGCAGCGTTGCCCAGCGGCACAGGAGAGTGTTGCCTCGGAAGCCAAGAGCACCCGGCGGTCCTGGAAGGCGGCACCCGATGCGCGAGGTCGTCCTGCTGGTTCGGCACCCCGGATTCGTCGAACGCACCCTCACCTGACGGTCAGAAGCCCCGCGCCCCGCGACGAACGGGAATCCGAAGCCTTTCTCGCCTTCGTCTGCATCGAATCGCCACACCCCCGGTTGCCACTGACGCCTCACCGCCCCGCGTCACCGGGAGTTCACCCGACGACTGTCCCCCGGCCCGCCTCAACCACCGCCCGCCGCGTCCCTGTCCGCCAGAGGCAAATGAAGATGGGCCAGGTCGCGCGGAACCGGGCCGTCGGGACGGAAGAGCGGTGCGCTCTCCCCGTAGGCGGCCGTGGCCGGAGCATCCGTGAGGCGAAGACGCGTGCGCAGCCGCCCGTAGAAGTCATGCGGGCCGAGTCTGATGACCCGCAGACGATGCGGTGCCGCGTACACCCCGAGCCAGTCCCCGGCGTCCAGCACGCCACGCAGATGGCCGTCGATCGTCACCGCGCCTTGTCCCGAGTGGGGCAGGACCCGGACCGCGATCGGTTCATCCGACGCTACGACCACCGTCCGGTCGAATGTCATGTGCGGCGCGACGGGTGTGAAGATGACGGCATCCATGCGGGGTGAGACCACCGGACCACCTGCGGCGAAGCTGTAGGCGGTCGACCCGGTGGGGGTGGCCATGATGACGGCGTCGGCGGAGTACGAGGCGAGGAGCCGGCCGCCGATATAGACGCCGAGACTCACCTGCCGGTCACGGGCCAGCTTCTCCACGACGACGTCGTTGAGAGCGGTGACATCCAAAGCCACGCCCCAGCCCTCCGCCCCGGCCTCCGCGTCCCGGTCGACCTGAGGTGGCGGCAGCATCGGGCGTCGTCCGTAGCCCATCAGAGCGTCGATGTCCTTGGGCACCTCGAGTACGCGGGAGGCCCTCATCGTCAGCAGCATGCGCTCCTCGACCGCCGCCCTTCCGCGGTGGACGGCGTCGAGCGCCCGTACGACGTCCTCGGCCGGCACCTCGGTCAGGAAACCGACCCGGCCCAGGTCGATCCCCAGAACGGCGCCATCGGTCTTGGCAGCGATCCTGGCGCCGCGCAGAAACGTCCCGTCGCCGCCGAGCGTCACAATGAGATCAGGGTTGCCTGCGACATCGGCCTCCTCCCGCCCACCACGCCGACGTTCGTCGTCGCGCCACACGTCGATGTCCGTGCACGGAATGCCTTCACCCGCACACCAATCGCGTACGACGCGCGCCGTGGCAACAGCCTCGGGGCGGCCCTGGTGGACGACGACTCCCACCCGCTCGACACTCATCTCGGTCCAACTCCCCGCGATCCGACGATGTCCTCACCCCACCTTGAATGGTCCGAGGGTGTGTCGGCCCCGTCGACGGGCCGACACACCGCTCTCCATCAGGCGATCGGGTCCGCCGGGCCGCCACGGGGACCGGTCGACGGGTCCTGCGGGTGGCCCTGAGCGAGGCCTGCCGTCACCCTTCAGGGTCTTTCCCGATCCCCTGCACGCGCCATGACGCCGTTGCCGATCCTCGACGCGGAAGGATCGGTGCCATGAGCATTCCCACTCCGAACGTCACGCTCGACAACGGTGTTGTGATGCCGCAGCTCGGCTTCGGCGTCTTCCGCATTCCGGACGAGGAAACCGCCACCGCCGTCACCACCGCCCTCGACTGCGGCACCCGAACCGGCCCCGACCCCGACAGCTTCAATCAGCGGATACGTGAAGGCCGATGGGCGGCGCCCCCGAACACCTGGGCGGATGAGTTCGCCCGTCGCACGCTCGCCGGCTGCTGCCGGCATCCGAACACCGTCGCACCGACTGTCGGCGGCGGGCCGTGTCGCACCACCCACGTGTCCGAGGAGGAACCGTGCTCATCGATCTCACCGGCAAGACCGCGCTCGTCACCGGATCCACGCAAGGTATCGGCTTTGCCATTGCCTCGGGGCTGGCCCGGGCCGGCGCCCGCGTAGCTGTCAACGGCCGCCGCCCGCAGTCCGTGGACGATGCCATCGAGAAACTGCGGCAGGAGACGGACCGTGACTCCTTCATCGCTGCGCCCGGCGACATCACCACCGACGACGGCGCCCGGCAGGTCACCGAAGCAGCCCCGGACGTCGCCATCCTTGTCAACAATCTGGGCATCTTCGGGGCGACCCCTGCCCTGGAGATCAGCGACGATGCGTGGCGTCAGTACTTCGACGTGAACGTGCTGTCCGCTGTCAGGATGATCCGCACCTATCTCCCCGCCATGAAGGACCGCTCCTGGGGGCGTGTCCTGAACGTCGCAAGCGATGCGGCTGTGGTCACCCCGGTGGAGATGATCCACTACGGCGTGTCGAAGACGGCTCTGCTCGCTGTCACGCGGGGCTTCGCCAAGGACGCCGCCGGTACCGGAGTCACCGTCAACTCGATCATCGCCGGGCCGACTCACACCCGCGGCGTCGAGGATTTTGTGTACCAACTCGTCGACCCCGGTCTTCCCTGGGACGAAGCGCAGCGGGAGTTCATGGTCAAGCACCGGCCTCAGTCGCTCCTGCAGAGACTGATCGAGCCGGAAGAGATTGCACACATGGCTGTATATCTCAGCTCGGACCTCGCCTCCGCCACGACCGGCGGCGCCGTGCGCGCGGACGGGGGATACGTCGACTCCATCCTCCCCTGACAGGTGACGAACGTGAGGATCCCCGCAGCGACTATCTCGTCCGAGTGGCTTCGCGCAGGCGGTCGAGGCACTCGGTGTCAGTGAGCCGGCAGAGTCCCTGTCGTGCCTCCGGCGGCGAAACGGCCGGGCAGCAGGTTGCTGTCGCATCGGTCGCACAACTCGACGGCCGCCGCTCGTGGATGCCTCGAAACGGATGATTCAACGTGGTCCCTGGCGGGTCCGTCACCTTCGTGTGCCCTGCCGATCAGCGCCCTGGGAAGCGAGTACCTCGCGGATGACGTGGCGGGCATTGGCAGAAATGATCGCGTTTGTGTTGCGGAAGTACGGGAGTTGGATGACGGCCATGGCCAGGGCCCAGCCGCGGCCACGCGCCCATGTCGCGTCGTCGACGTCCACGGCGTCCCGGAACGCGCCCCTGGCCGAGGACGGAAGCAGGTTCCATGCGGGGATCAGGTCACAGGCGGGGTCCCCGACGCCGACGGTGGCGAAGTCGAGCACGGCGGTGAGCCTGCCTCGGGCGACGAGCAGGTTGCTCGGCATGAGATCGGAATGTGCCCAGCGGGGTGCTGCGCTCCATGGCCGCGCGGCGAGCGCGTCCTGCCAGGCAGCCACGGCCGCGCCGGCGTCGAAATCTTCGTCGGTGTGGCGCAGTTTCTCGATCGCGGCGCGCGTCTGCGCATCGACCTTCGCCAGCGGAGACCCTCGGTAGGCGCGGGGCCCGCCTTCGACGTGGGTGTTTCGCATGGCCTTGATGAACTCGGCCAGATCGCGCGCGAGGAGCTCGGGCTCGTCGAGGTGGTCCTCGACCGGACTTTCGCCTTCGATCCACCGATGCACCGACCAGGCCCACGGATATCCCTCGGCGGCTTCCCCCATTGCGACCACGGTCGGAACAGTGACGGGCAGACCGGGAGCGAGCTCGGGCAGCCACCGTTGCTCCCGATCGAGATCCTTGGCGCCGCCCTCCGTGAGGGGAAGCCGGACGGTCAGTGCGTCGCCGAGCCGGTAGACCGCATTGACGGTGCCCCCGGAGGTGAGCCGCTCGACCGGCAGATCCGCCCACTGCGGAAACCGTCCACCGACCAGCCGCCTGACGAGGTCTGCGTCGATGTCCGTCTCATCAGCATGCATCTTGACCATCCGCCAAAGAAATGCCCCAGGAGCCCGGCCGTCAACTGATTTCGCCACGCCGACGCGCAGCACCGGGCGCTTCGCTGCGCCCCTCCTCCGCGATTTCGGGTCGCCGGTTCCTGTCGTGCTGTTGGGCGAGTGGCGCCTGCCGCTGTCGGAGATCCGTCTGCTGCGCTGACGGCCCCGGAGCCGTCCTCAGCGCGTGAACGAGCACGCAATGCTGTATCGGTACCGAATTCACCCAGATCACCATGACTCCCCTGGCGGGCCCCGGCAAGGCCGGCCGGCACGATGTTGATGACGTGAATCGCCATGCGATGCGGGTGCGGTCGACTGGCAGGCGGGTACAGGCAGCCCTAGCGTCGAAGTCAGAGCGCCCAGTCCTGAAGGAGCAGTGATGACCGCACGCCCGCCCGTCCCCCCGTTCACACGGGAGACCGCAATCGAGAAGGTCCGCCAGGGAGAGGACGGCTGGAACACACGTGACCCCGAGAAGGTCTCCCTGGCCTACACGGAGGACTCGCGTTGGCGCAACCGGGCGGAGTTCGTGACGGGACGCGACGAGATCGTCGAGTTCCTGAGGCGCAAGTGGACCCGCGAGCTCGACTACCGGCTCATCAAGGAACTGTGGGCGTTCGACGGCAACCGGATCGCGGTGCGGTTCGCATACGAGTCGCACGACGACTCCGGCAACTGGTACCGCTCGTACGGCAACGAGAACTGGGAATTCGATGAGAACGGGCTGATGGCCGTACGGCACGCCTGCATCAATGACCTGCCGATCAAGGAAACGGACCGCAAGTACCACTGGCCGGTCGGTCGCCGCCCCGACGACCACCCCGGTCTCAGCGACCTCGGGTTCTGATCCCGGAGGCGCTCCTGCGGCACCCGAAGCGTTGTGGGCCGCATGGCGCGGCGCGGGGTCGCACGGACAGTCGCCGGCTCCCCGAAGGGCAGGTGCACGAAGTCGGCTCCGGCCACCACGCCTACGACTGGCGGGGAGCCGCCGCGCCCGACCGGGAGGTTACAGAAGGCGGGCATGCTGCAGCCACCGCCGGGCGAGGTGCCGTCCGGGGCGGATTCATGGTCTTCCCCGGCCCCTGGCGAGGGAGCCGACGGAGTCCGGGGGCAACGTGTGACGCCGCCTTCTCACATGTTGATCATGTGCCCGGCGAGCCCGTGCACGGCCTCCTTGACCGCCTCGCCCAGCGTCGGGTGCGCGTGGACGTTGCGAGCCACCTCGTGGACCGTCAGGTCCCACTGCTGGGCCAAGGTGAGCTCTGGCAGCAGTTCGGTGACGTCCGGGCCGATCAGGTGGGCGCCGATGATCTCCCCGTACTTCGCGTCGCTGATCAGCTTCACGAAGCCGGTCGTGTCGCCCAGTCCGTGAGCCTTGCCGTTCGCGGTGAAGGGGAACTTGGCAACCTTGACGTCGAAGCCCTTCTCGCGTGCCTGCGCCTCGGTCCAGCCGAAGCTGGCAACCTGCGGCTGGCAGTACGTGGCACGCGGGATCATCGGGTAGTCGAGCTCCATGGTCTCGGCTCCCGCGATGGTCTCGGCCGCGACCACGCCCATGGCCTCGGCGGCATGCGCAAGCATCAGCTTTGCGGTGACGTCTCCGATCGCGAAGATGTGCGGTACGGATGTACGGCAGCGGCCGTCGATATCGATCGCCCCGCGCTCGGTGAGGTGTACGCCGGTGCTCTCCAGGCCGTAGTCGGTGACGTTCGGTGCGAAGCCGATCGCCTGCAGAACCTTGTCGGCCTCCAGAACCTGTGGTGCGCCGTCCTTGCCGATGACCGTGACGCGGACCTGCGGGCCGGACTCGTCGATCGAGTCGACGCGGGTGGAGGTGAGCACATCGATGCCCAACTTCCTGTACTGCCGCGCCAGTTCGGCAGAGACGTCCGCGTCCTCCAGCGGCGCCATCCGGTCCAGGAATTCAACGACGGTGACCTTCACACCGTAGTTGTGCAAGACATACGCGAACTCGACGCCGATGGCCCCGGCGCCCGCGATCACGATGGACTGAGGCAGGTCCTCCGCAAGGATCTGCTCCTCGTACGTCACCACGCGTGAGGTACGACGGGTCCCTGGCAGCAGCTTCGGAGTCGCTCCGGCGGCGATGATGCAGTGGTCGAAGCCGATCGTCCGGGTCGAGCCGTCGAAGAGGGCCACGTCGAGCGTGTGCGCGTCCACGAACGTGCCACGGCCGCTGATCTCCGAGATCCCGTTCTTCTTCATCAGGTAGTGGACACCCTTGACCCGGCCGTCCGCGACACGGCGGCTGCGCCGGAACGCCTCGCCGTAGTCGAAGGAAACCTGCCCTTCGACCTTGATGCCGAAGGTCTTGGCCTCGCGGGTGACGATGTGCGCCAGCTCGGCGTTACGAAGCAGGGCTTTGGTCGGGATGCAACCGACGTTCAGACAGACGCCGCCCCAGTATTTGGCCTCGACAACGGCGACGCGTTTGCCCAGCTGGGCTGCTCGAATGGCGGCGACATATCCGCCTGGGCCTGCTCCGAGTACGACGACGTCGAAACGCTCACCTTGCTCATCCATGGAGATTTCCTTTCTGACGCGGATCGGCTCCGGCCACCGTTGAGAACCGACTCATCCTGGTCGAACAGCCTGTGCACCGGCCGGCCGGGCGTGGTTTCCGACACCCGTCCGCGGGCGGAAGATCACCCGGAAGACAATGCGGGCGACCGGCCGGCCGGTCACATCATCGCTCGTCTTCGGACCCCAGCAGCATGCTCCCTCAGCCGGATCGGCTCGGCACGCCGGTCGCGCAGACGCCCCGTCTCTCGCCCGCCGCTTCCGCCACGCGTCGGAGGCGGTCACCGGAAGATCCGGTGACCACCTCTCCGCGTACAGGCGTCGGAACGCTCGTCAGCCTCCTGGCGGACGCCGGTGCCGACCTGAGCCGCCAGGGCACTCGGAGCCTTTTACGATCGTTGCCGACGAGGAAGCACGCGTCGAGGAGAGTGCCCGCGGGGTACCCGGGTTCAGGATCGGGGTCGGCATGACAGTGATCGCGGAAGTGCGCGGAGCGGGCGGCTGGTGCGGCGCCGAGGTCGCCGCCAGCGACGGCTGGCGGGTCGAGCTCAGCGCCGTCCATCAGGCCGAACTGCGCGCCGCAGTCGGCGCCGTGGAGTCCGCCGGCCTCGGACTCGCCGACTTCTCACGCGAGGACTTCCCGTTGCCGACGCTCGGCCCCATGCTCCACCGCCTCGTCGACGAGCTGATGGACGGCCGCGGTTTCGTGCTGCTGCAGGACACGCCCGTCGCCGATCTGAGCGAGCAGCAATGCGAGATCCTCGCCCTGGGAGTGGGCCGACACATCGGCCGCACCGTCCCACAGGGTCCTGGCAAGCACGTGCAACACGTACGCGACCTGGGCGTCGCCCCGTCGGGCTCGACGAGTTACAGCTACCAGCACAGCGGGCGGCTCGGCTACCACGCCGACCCGAACGACGTCGTCGCGCTGCTGTGCATCCGGCCGGCGAAGTCCGGCGGGCTCAGCTGCATCGTCAGCTCGGTCGCGGTGCACAACGAGGTCGTGCGCACCCGCCCCGACCTGGCTGAGGTGCTGTACCGGCCGTGGTGGCGCGACCGGCGCTCGGGAGACGGCCCCGACAGCTTCTATGCGAGCCCCGTCTACACCGTGGACAGTGCAGGGCGGCTGTCCACGTCCTACGGCCCCGACTACATGCGTTCGGCGCTGCGCGGCGCCCACGTGCCACCGTTCACCCCTGCGCAACTGGAGGCGATGGAGCTGCTCGACGGCCTCAACAACGATCGCCGCTTCACACTCGCCATGGACCTGCGCGCGGGCGACATGCAGTTCCTGAACAACCACGTCACCCTGCACAGCCGCACCGAGTACGTGGACCACCCGGAGCCGGCGCGCCGCCGTGACCTCGTCCGGCTCTGGCTGAACACCGACCAGGACCGGCACCCGCCGTCCTGAAGGACAGGACGAGCACGGTCGGCCCGGCAGTACCGGGCCGACCCGTTGGGTTACTCCACGACCAGGACGATCTTGCCGGTCGTTCGGCCGGTCTCCCCCAGCGCGTGGGCCTTGGCCGCATCTGTGAGGGGGAAGGCGGCCTCGATGTGGGCGCGGAGAGAGCCGGCCTCGACGAGATCCGCGATCGCCTTCATGCCCGCGTGGTCGGACTCGACGAGGAGTGTCTCGACGCGGATGCCCAGCTCGGCTGCCTTGGCCGCCTCCTGCGGCGAGCCGCCGTTCAGGAGGGAGACGAGGATGCCGCCGGGGCGGAGTACGTCGAGGGAGCGGGCGCGGGTCTCGCCGGAGAGGGGATCGAGGACCATGTCGATGTCCTGAACTGCGTCGGCGAAGTCGACGGTGCGGTAGTCGATGACTTCGTCCGCACCGAGCTCGCGTACGAAGTCGTGCTTGGGCGCGCTCGCGGTGCCGATCACGTACGCGCCGAGGGACTTGGCGATCTGCACGGCGAGGTGGCCTACGCCACCGGCCGCGGCGTGGATGAGGACGCGCTGCCCGGCCCGGACTTCGGCGGTGTCGACGAGTGCCTGGTAGGCGGTGAGGGCGGCGAGCGGAAGTGCGCCCGCCTGGACGTGATCGATGCCGGTCGGCTTATGGGCAAAGGCGCGGGCGGGAGCGGTCACGTACTCGGCGTGGGAGCCGACACCGTACGGGTAGGGCAGCATGCCGAAGACCTCGTCGCCCGGCTTGAAGAGGGTGACCCCGTAGCCGACGGCCTCGACCACCCCGGAGACGTCCCAGCCGAGAACGAGTGGAAGGCGGTCGAGGAACATACGGTTCGCCCGGTGCTTCCAGTCGGTGGGGTTGACGCCGGCCGCCCGGACGGCGACCAGAACCTGACTCGGGCCCGGGACGGGCTTGGGGAGCCGGACTTCCCTGAGCACGTCCGGGGTTCCGTAGGCGTCCTGACTGATCGCGCGCATGGTGGCCTGGTCGGTGTTGTTCGTCATGCGTCCAGCGTGCCGGTCTTCGCCGTTCCGTGCCAGGACATGCATGCGATCTTTCATCGGGATCCTGACATTGGTTCCGGCAGGTGGCACTGGATCCTGACGTCCTCCTTCCCGCGCGCCCTGCACGCAGGGTTGAGAATCAGCGCAAGTCGGCCGGGTGGACGGTATCTCCTATGAGCCATTGGGATTCGGCCACTTGTGTCGCCGGGGCCGACCGGTCAGCGAGCTTGCCGCGCCCGTTCCAGATAGTCGACCAGAGCGGTCATCCGGTCAGCGGGCCAGGGCAGACTCCGGCTGAGTTCGGCGCTGTTGTCCTGCCACATGCGTCGCGCTGCGGCCTTGGTCTGTTCGCCCGGCTCGCCGACGGCGTGGAACGTGGCGCCCAGTTCATCCCAGCACCGGACGAGGTCCTGCACCTGCGGATCATCGACGGGGGTGCTGTCCCGCACATGGCCGAGGAGCTGTTCGACCAGCTCCGCCCATCGGCTCTTGGCCGCCTCCACGGCGTCAGGGCCGAGTTCGGCCCTACGCTCGGCCAGTTGCTCCCGCTGCTCCTGCGCGAAACCGGTCTCGTACACCGAGATCATCTCCAAGGTCGTCATGAATTGATCCGGATCGGGCATCGACGATTCGTCCAGCTGACGCACCAACCCGTGAATCCGGTTACTGAGCCGGTCGATGCGTTCGGCCTGCTCCTGCAGGTTGCGAAGCTGAGTGGTCAGTAGGCCTCGCAGCGTCACCAGATCGTCCGACGAGTCCTCGAGCACGCCCGCGATCTGCTCCAGCGACAGTCCGAGTGCACGCAGCGCCCGGACCCGGTACAGCCGCCGCAGATCACCTTCGTTGTAGCGGCGATGCCCTGAGGCAGTTCGCTCGCTTGCGCTCAGCAGGCCGATCTCGTCGTAGTGGTACAGCGCGCGCACGGTCAGCCCGCTCGCGTGTGCAAGGTCTCCGATGCTCCACCGACGTCCGGTGGCGTCCTTCCCGATCACGTCGACCACGCTAGAACCTCCCGTCGCGGGAGGTTCAAGGGCCGAATTCGGGATACGCCCATACCTTGATCGGTATCGCCCCCTGCACAACGCCACCGCTCGTCGAGCGGAAGATGAACGAGCAGGTCATCCGATGACTCGGAGGTCATTCACGGACAGCCCTCAGCCGGACGCCAGAACACGATCGAGCGCCGTCCGATCTGCAGTCCCCATGTCGGCCGGCCGCCGGGGAGACCCGTTCCCAGGCCCGGCCGATGCATATGGGTGCATATTTACTACTTTGCGAAGTTGTTATCTGTGTGGGTGGTGCGTCCCCGGGCGCGGCCGTAGCGTCGATAGCGGAACATCCGTTGAGGAGAGGCCGGAAGAGCCGTCAGGCGCCTGCTCCGGTTTCCGCGGCCCGCACCGCGTAGCGGGTCGGGCGTACGCGAGGCCTCATGGGCTCGGAGAGCGACTGCTGGGGAGCGGACATGCAGAGACTCAAACTGAAGACAGCGGTCCTGATCTGTGCCGTGGTATCTCTCGCAACAGCAGTCGTACCGGCTTCGGCTTCCACAAAGCCGAAGTCGCCCGACACCGTGGTCGTCGACTGCTTCTCGGACCCTCAAGCACGCCCAGGCACGTTCCTGATTGCCTGCGGGGACGGCAACAGCATCCTCACCGCGCTCCGGTGGTCGGCCTGGAAACCGAAGTTCGCGACGGGCAGCGGGCTCAACGTGCTGAACGACTGCCGGCCCTACTGTGCTGCGGGCAAGTTCCACTCCTACCCGGTGGCCGTCAGGCTCGACCGCCCGGAGTCATGGCAGAAGCATCCTGGGAAACGGCACTACACCGAGCTGCACCTCGTCTACACCGGCCACAGGCCGCCGCACATGCCGAGAGAAGTGACATACCGGCTCTGGAACTGACGGTTGGCCCGAGTCACTCGACGTAGCGCGTTCAGCGGCCGCCTATCGCACTCGGCGCGGATGCGCCACATATACCGCCGGCAGACGAAGAATCTCCTCGTGTCGCACTGCCCGAAGAAGCCGGGCTCCCCTGCCCCCTACAGACCCGATAGTGGCGCCTGACATGCACCTCTACCGTCAGGCGCCTACTCGGAGCCGCGGCGTACCCGTGCGGCCCTGCGGGCCTCGGCCATCTTGCGGGCATCACCGCCCCGGCGCGACCCGCCACCGGTGCGCCCGGCTTCACCCCGGGGGGTCCCCATGCCGCGGAACGGCGCGTTGCCGCTCTTCGGGCGCGCTGCGGCGGGACCGCCGTCGAGGGGAACGCCGGAGGGGGTCCGGGCACCGGTGATCCGGCTCAGTTCCGCCTCGCCGGAGCGCACCGCGGTGATCTTCGGCGTGATGCCGGCGTCAGCCATGAGCCTGCTCATTTCTCGGCGCCCGCTCGAAGGGACCAGGGTGACGACACTGCCGGACTCACCGGCACGGGCGGTGCGCCCTGCACGGTGCAGATAGTCCTTGTGGTCGCTGGGCGGGTCGACGTTGACCACCAGGTCGAGGTCGTCCACGTGCAGGCCCCGGGCGGCGACATTGGTGGCCACCAGCGCGGTGACCTGACCGTTCTTGAACTGGGCGAGGGTGCGCGTGCGCTGGGGCTGGGACTTTCCGCTGTGCAGCGCGGCCGCACGGACACCGCTGGCCCGCAGGTGTTTGGTCAATTGGTCGACCGCATGCTTGGTGTCCAGGAACAGGAGCACCCGGCCGTCGCGGGCCGCGATCTCGGTCGTGACGGCGTACCGGTCGGCGCCGTGGACGGTCAGCACGTGGTGTTCCATCGTCGTGACCGCCCCCGCCGACGGGTCGACCGAGTGGACCACCGGGTCGTGGAGGTAGCGGCGGACCAGCAGGTCGACATCGCGGTCCAGGGTCGCCGAGAACAGCATGCGCTGCCCGTCGGGGCGCACCTGATCGAGCAGTTCGGTGACCTGGGGCAGGAAGCCCAGGTCACACATCTGGTCGGCCTCGTCCAGCACGGTGATACGCACCCGGTCCAGGCGGCAGTCCTTGCGCTCGATCAGGTCGTGCAGGCGTCCGGGGGTCGCTACGACGACCTCGGCCCCGGCGCGCAGCGCACCGGCCTGCCTGCCGATCGATATGCCGCCGACCACTGTGACCATCCGCAGCTGCAGAGCCTGGGCGTACGGAGTGAGCGCCTCGCCGACCTGCTGGGCCAGCTCCCTGGTGGGGACGAGGATCAGCCCGAGCGGCTGCTTCGGCTCCGCACGCCGGCGTGCGATCCGCGTGAGCAGCGCCAGGCCGAAAGCCAGAGTCTTGCCCGATCCGGTACGCCCCCGGCCCAGGACGTCCCGGCCCGCGAGGGAGTTCGGCAGCGTCGCCGCCTGAATCGGGAACGGGTGGTTCACGCCGAGGCCGGTGAGCGTCTCCAGCAGGGCGAGCGGCAGGTCCAGGTCGGCGAACGACGCCGCCGCCGGGAGGGCCGGGGTGATCGTATCCGGCAGGGCGAATTCACCCGTCGGGGCGTTCGTGCGAGCTGGGCGCGTCATGGAAGCCTTCCTCGATGTGCGGCACGTATCGAGGAATTCCCGGCAGACGGAGAAGCCGGCAAACCGCAAGAACGGGCAAGTGAAGATGATGGAGGCCATCAACGGTAGCAGCCGGTCCTCACCGGGAGCGTGAAAGCTCAAGCGCCGGAGGGGCCGGCCACCTCGCCGCTGCGATCCGGTCCCTGACCGCGGCTGCCCGGATCGCATAGGCTCGGCGGATGGCAAAGTACTTTGACGTGCACCCCGACAATCCTCAGCGGCGCGCCATCAGCAGCGTGGCTGACAGCATCCGCTCCGGTGCGCTCGTCGCGTACCCGACGGACTCCTGTTATGCCCTGGGATGCCAGCTGGGCAACCGTGACGGCATCAGCCGCATCCGGTCGATCCGGAACCTCGACGATCGTCACCACTTCACCCTTGTGTGCGAGGACTTCGCGCAGCTGGGCCAGTTCGTGCACATCGACAACGATGTGTTCCGCGCGATCAAGGCAGCCACGCCCGGCAGCTACACCTTCATCCTCCCCGCGACGAAGGAGGTGCCGCGCCAGCTGCTGCACCCCAAGAAGAAGACGGTCGGAGTCCGTATTCCCGACCATGCTGTCGCTCAGGCCCTGGTCGCCGAGCTCGGTGAGCCGCTGCTGTCCAGCACGCTGCTCCTTCCCGACGAGGACGAGCCGTTGACGCAGGGCTGGGAGATCAAGGAGCGGCTCGACCACGTGGTGGACGCCGTGGTCGACTCGGGAGACTGCGGCACCGAACCGACCACCGTCATCGACTTCTCCGAAGGCGAAGCGGAGATCCTACGCCGAGGAGCAGGCGACACCACACGCTTCGAGTAGCCGTACCACAAGCCCGATGAAAGAGGCATGAACCAGGCGTAGGCTGAGCAAAACGCCGGTACACCGCAATTGGGCGATGGAGGCGGAGCATGACCGACCCCCACGGCTTCCTCAAAGTTCCCCGTCGGCCCGTTCCGGCGCGCCCCGTCGAGGAACGGCTGGGCGACTGGAACGAGGTCTATGCGGGGCAGGCACGGCTTCCGCTCGTGTCCGAGCAGGCGGGGCGCTGCATGGACTGCGGCATACCGTTCTGTCACAGCGGCTGTCCGCTGGGGAATCTGATCCCCGAGTGGAACGCGTACGCGGCGAAGGACGACTGGTGGGCAGCCGCCGAGCGACTGCACGCGACGAACAACTTCCCGGAGTTCACCGGGCGGCTGTGCCCGGCCCCATGTGAGGACGCCTGCGTGCTCACCATCAATGCCGATCCGGTGACGATCAAGAACGTCGAGCAGGCGATCGCCGACGAGATCTGGGCGCGCGGATACGCGCCACCGCGACCGCCCGAGCGGCTCAGCGGGAAGACCGTCGCCATCATCGGCTCCGGACCGGCCGGACTGGCGGCAGCACAACAACTCACCCGCATCGGTCACACCGTCGCCGTCTACGAGCGCGCCGACCGCGTCGGCGGACTGCTGCGCTACGGCATACCCGCGTTCAAGATGGAGAAGCAGCACTTGAACCGCCGCATCGAGCAGATGCGGTCGGAGGGCACGAAGTTCCGCACGGGTGTGGACGTCGGCGGCGATCTCGACGCCATCGAGCTCACAAGACGTCACGACGCGGTGGTCGTGGCCGTCGGAGCCAGGGGACAGCGGGAGCTGCCTGTCCTTGGCCGTGAGCTGCACGGCATTCATCAGGCCATGGACTACCTGACCTTCGCCAACCGGGTCGGGGAGGGCGACTACGTATCGTCCCCCGTCACAGCCGAGGGCAAGCACGTGGTGATCATCGGAGGCGGGGACACCGGTTCGGACTGTCTGGGCACCGCCCTGCGTCAGGGCGCGACGTCAGTGGTGCAGCTGGACATCAATCCGGAGCCCGGCGAGGTCCGGCGGGACACCGAGCCCTGGCCCACGTATCCGAAGGTCTACCGGATCTCCCACGCCCATGAAGAGGGCCGGGAGCGGGAGGGTACGGATCCGCGGATCTTCTCCTCCGCCACCCTCCGTCTCGAAGGGGACCGGCACGGCCACGTGCGCGGCCTGCGCCTGGCGGAAGTGGAACTCGAGGACAGAAGGCCGCGGCCGGACACCGAGCACGTGATCTCGGCGGATCTGGTGCTGCTCGCGCTCGGCTTCCACGGGCCCGAACGGGGCACCGGTCTGATGAAGCAGCTCGCGCTCACGCTGGACGACCGGGGTAACTTCGCCCGGGATGCCGACTTCGCCGCCGAAACGGCGGAGCGGGCCCGGAGCCCCGAGCGGATGGTCCGTGCCGGAAGGGACGGGGTCTTCATCGCCGGCGACGCGGGACGTGGCCAGTCCCTTGTGGTGTGGGCCATCGCAGAGGGACGGTCCGCCGCGGCCGCAGCGGACCGCTATCTGAGCGGCTCCACAGAGCTGCCGGCCCCCGTCGCCCCGAGCGACCGCCCCCTGGTGGCATGAGCGCTTCCGGTACCCCGTGCCCACAATCACGATCACTGCTCCGCCTGAGCCACAGCGACCTGCCGCCTACGTTCCTGCGGCGTGCTGGATCACGAGATGGCGGGGACCGCGCAGCACGGGACTGCGCCGGTACGGGGGTGGGTCCTCGACCAGGCGGGGGTCGTCGAGGCTGCGCACGAGCGCACTGAGTGCGATCTGTGCCTCGACACGGGCGAGCGGGGCGCCGAAGCAGTTGTGGATGCCGCTGCCGAAGCCGAAGTGCTGATTGTCATCACGCATCAGGTCGAAACGGTCCGGGTCGTCGAACCTCAGGGGATCCCGGTTGCCGGAGGCGAGCACAAGGATCAGAGAGGCACCCTTGGGGATGGTGACCCCCGCGACGTCGATGTCGGTGAGCGGTGAGCGCTGCGGGAGGAACTGGACAGGGGGCTCGTAGCGCAGCAGTTCCTCCACGGCCCTCGGCATGAGTTCGGGCGCGGCGCGCAACTTCGCCAGGATGTCGGGGTGGCGCAGGAGGGTGAGCATGCCGTTGGTGATCAGGTTGACGGTCGTCTCGTGCCCGGCGATGAGCAGCAGTACAGCTGTGGCCATCAGTTCCGGCTGGGTGAGACGGCCTTCGGGTCCTTCGTCGTTGGCCAGGGCGGAGAGCATGTCGCCGGACGGGTGGCCACGCCGCTCCTCGGCGAGGTCCCCCAGATAGTGCGCCATCGCGTCCCGCGCCTCCATGGCCGCCTGCCGACGCTGCTCCGGGTCCTCCCCGTGGCTGAAGTCGAAGCCGGCGATGATCGTGTTCGTCCAGGCACGGACGCGGGGCACATTTTCCTGGGGCACGCCCAGGAGCCCGCAGATCACGGTGACGGGCAGCGGGTAGGCGAAGTCGTCGACGAGGTCGATCCGGTCCTTTCCCCGGAACGCCTGGATCAGTTCCTCGGCGATCCGGGTGATGTCGCCCTGCAGGGCGTCGATCCGTCCCGGGGAGTGCGGCGGACCGAAAGGACGCATGGCGATGCGGCGGAGCCGGTCGTGTTCGGGGTCGTCGACGCCGATGAAGGCCGGCGGCATGTCGTCCGACCTCGCCAGCAGCGGGTCCGGATCCGTTCGGTTACGCAGGTCCGAACTGATCCGCGGGTCGTGGAGCAGGGCGGCGATCTCGTGGTAGGTGCCCACCAGGTAGCTGCCGTCGCCCTGTCGTGACACGCCGTTCTCGCGGAGTTCTGCGTAGAGCGGATACGGGTCGGCGCGGTTCGCGTAGTCGGTGATGCGTTCAAAGAGCGTGTCCGGGGGCATGCGTGGGGCTCCTCATCGAGCGTGGGCGGCGGTCGGGGGTGATTCGGCCCGCACCAGAATCAGGTGCCGGTCCGGCAGATGACCGGTGAGAGCCACGGTCGGACCGTGCGAGAGCAGTTGAGGGGACGGCACGTCGGAGGGGACGGGCGCGGGCGAACCGGACCGGTCGGCGGCACCGGGGGCGGGTGGGAACGGTGCCGCCGACTCGATGAGGTACTCGTAGTGCTCCAGCCACTTGGCGCGGTTCACACTGACCGCCGCGGTGACACGTCCCCGGTACCCGTAGACGGCAACGAACCGGCCCTCGCGCAACGAGCCCTGGGCGATGACCACTTGATCGGAGAAGGTCGGTACGCCCACGGTCTTGATGTTGAGGCCGAACTGGCTGGACCAGAAGGCGGGCACCGACAGGTGCGGGCGCCTGCGTGGTCCCGGGCTGATCATGTTGTGGGCCGCCACTTCGGCTTGTGCAACCGCGTTGCCCCAGTGTTCGAGGGAGAGCATCTGGTACTCGAAAAGGGGATGCGGGAAGCGTGCCACGTCTCCGGCGACGAAGACATCGTCGGTGACGATCCCGTACATGTCGAAGGCGCGGCACCCCGCGTCGCAGGCGACGCCTCCAGGGCCCGCGGCCAGGCCTGATCCGTCAAGCCATTCGGTGTTGCGGATGGCTCCCAACGCGACCACGGCGACATCGGCGTCGATCCGGCGGCCGTCGGAGAACTCGGCGCCGGTGAGCCGGCCGTCGCTGCCCTTCAGAGCGGTGACGGTCACGCCGCAGCGCAGGTCGACCCCGTGTGCACGCTGCAGCCGCCCCGCATAACTGCCGAGTGTCCCGCCGAGCGCGCCGACGAGAGGCGCGGGTCCGCGTTCGGCGACCGTTACCTCGAGACCACGCTCCCGGCAGGCGGACGCGATCTCCGAGCCGATGAATCCGGCGCCGATCACCAGGACCCGGCGCGGTCCTGCGTCGAGGAGTTCGGCGAGGCGGGCCGCGTCGTCATTCGTACGCAGGGTGAGTACGCCGTCCAGGCGGGCTTCGTCGGAGTTCGCCCACGGTCGGGCCCGGGTTCCGGTGGCGATCAGCAGCCGGTCGAAGGGAAGCTCTTCGCCGTCGGCGAGGATCACCCGCTTCGCGATCGGGTCGACCCCGACGGCACGGACACCGAGCTTCCATCGCGCGTCCACCTCGCGGCGGCTCGGCAGCCCGACGTCATGCGCGTGCACCCGCCCGAGCAGCACCTGCTTGGACAGCGGTGGTCTGTCGTAAGGAGGGTGGGGTTCCTCCCCCACAAGGGTCAGCGATCCGGCGAAGCCTTCGTCACGCAACGTCTCGGCGGCGCGCAGACCGGCCAGCGACGCACCGACGACGACGATCCGGCCGACGCCGCTCACGGAGCGCCGTCGCCCGCCGGCTCGCCGACGAGGATGGCCTGTACCGGACAGGCCACCGCGGCCCGACGGACGCGCTCATGCTGATCGTCGGGCACGGTCGGCGTGAACATCAGGGCCTCCTCGCCATGCAGCTCGAACACCTGCGGTGCGAGAAAGACGCACTGCGCATACCCCTGGCAGCGATTGAGGTCGACAACGATCTGCATCCCGGCCCACTCCTCCCTGCCACCCGTCATCTCTGTCCTAATGCCTGCCGGCGGCCGACGCGAACGATGCTGGTCCATCCGGGTTCGCAGACCGACGGGCCAGGAAGGGCACTGGCTGCGGCAGACCGTGCGCCGGGGAAGCACCGGTTCCGTGGTGCGGCAGTTCCTCGGGGCGACCCGCTCGGTCGTAGGAGCGGCAGCCGCGATGCCCCTATCGGTGGCCCAGCACGTTGACGACCCGACCGTTGGGGTCCCGGACGAAGAACCGGCGCACTCCCCATTCCTCGTCCTGCAATGGGTGCAGGATCTCCGCACCGCTGTCACGCACGACCGCGTAGGCCGCGTCCACATCGTCCACCTCGACACTCATGTCGGGCACGACCGGTGCGGTCTTGTCGTTCGTCATGAAGCTGACCTGTGCCGTCGGAGCGGACGGAGAGGCAAGCGTCATGATCCAGCCGTGGTTCATGACCTCTTCGAGGCCCAGCAGACCGTAGAAGTCGCGGCTCTCCCGCACGGTCTCCGACTGGATGTTGGGCACGACACGGCGAACGGCCATCAACGCCTCCAGGAAGTATTCATGTCTATGAGCCGCCCCAGGAAATCTCGGGCACGCACTCTCGCAACGGGCTCCAGGCTATGGGCTGTCCCGTAATCCCCGGCGGGCGCGCGACGACAGATACGGCGCATCGCCCCGAGCAGGAGT
Organism: Streptomyces sp. NPDC051664; assembly: GCF_044453545.1. Classification (NCBI taxonomy): domain Bacteria; kingdom Bacillati; phylum Actinomycetota; class Actinomycetes; order Kitasatosporales; family Streptomycetaceae; genus Streptomyces; species Streptomyces sp. NPDC051664. The sequence continues at coordinate 139,326 of NZ_JBITCU010000017.1, forward strand.
CACTGAGTCACCGTTCTTCAGCGCTTCCGGGCGTCCCTCTCAAGCCCTGACCGGTGCAGTCGGCGTCACCCTCCCGGATCGCGCTTCTGCCGCAGCGCGTTCGGCAGTGCTCCGGTAGGCGAACCACGGCATGAAGAGCTGCGTGGTCGGGCCGACCGCGAGTGCGTACAGCACCGTGCCGACGCCCACGCTCCCGCCGAGCAGCCAGCCCACGCCGAGCACGGTGATCTCGATCAGGGTGCGGATGAGCCGGATGGAACGCCCGGTCGCGGCGGACACGCCGGTCATCAACCCGTCCCGCGGGCCGGGGCCGAAGCGCGCGCCGACGTAGACGGCGACGGACAACCCATTGAGGAAGACACCCCCGACGAGCAGGCCGACCCGGGCAGGGAGGCCGAGGTGCTCGGGTATGAGCAGGAGGCCGAGGTCGGATGAGCACGCCAGGACGACGATGTTCGCGACGGTGCCGAACGTCGGCCTCTGCCTGAGCGGGATCCACAGCAGGAGCACGAGAACACCGACGGCGCCCGTGATCGTGCCGAAGCTCAGGGAGGTGTGGTGCTCCAGACCCTCGTTGAGGACGCTCCAGGGGTTGACGCCCAGCGAGGCGCGGACCATGAGCGAGAGGCTGAATCCGTACAGGGCGAGGCCGACGAACAGTTGGGGAAGGCGCCCCCGCAGGTGCTCAGCGATGGGGACGTAGGTGAGGGACGGCGGAGACGGGCGCGTCATGGGCACCGGTGGAGCGGCAGTGCGTTCCTCGTGACGGCGCCGGAGTTCACGCTCGCAGCGGTCCGTGTTCTTCTGCTCCATACCAGTCGCCTCCAGCGAGTTCGGGTGGCTCAGGGCCACAGGCGGCGAGTCTGTACAGTGATTGGCCCAGACAACACGGCCAATCCGGGGAGAGTGGTATGGCCGATTCGAATGCGTTCCAGCCAGTGGACCGGGTGAACCGCACCGGCCGGACCCTGGGGAGCCGACAGCTCGCCGCGCTGCTGCCCGACCCGACGGGAATGAGGCCCGCCTACCGTCACCTGGCGGGGGCGATCAGCGCGCTGATCCTGGACGGGCGGATCGCGCTGCACGTCAGACTGCCCGCCGAGCGGGAGCTGGCCACCGCTCTGAACATCAGCAGGGCCACCGTCACCGCCGTGTACGACCTGCTGCGCGAGAGCGGCTACGCGCACAGCCGTCAGGGCTCCGGTACCTGGACGGCCCTGCCGGAAGGCCGTACACCCAGTGGCATCACCCGACTCCTCGGACCGCAGGACACCGCGATCGACCTGGCCAGAGCCGCCCCCGGTCTGCCGGAACAGACGCTCGTCGATGCCCTCGCCCAGGTGGCCCCTCGGCTGGCCGAACACGCTCACACGCCCGGCTACCACCCTTACGGTCTTCCGGAACTGCGTGCCGCCATCGCCGAGCGTTTCACTCGGCGCGGCCTGGCCACCGTGCCCGAACAGATCCTGCTGACCTCCGGCGCCCAGCACGCACTCACGCTGGTCCTGGCGCTGCTGTGCCGGCCTGGCGACCGGATCATGGTCGAGAATCCGTCCTACCCGAACGCCCTGGAGGCCATGCGCCGCGCCCACCTCCGCACGGTGTCGGTCCCGGTGGCCGATACCGGCTGGGATATCGAGATCATCGAATCGACCCTGCGCCAAGCGGTTCCCCAACTGGCCTATCTGATCCCCGACTTCCACAATCCGACCGGTTGCCTCATGCCCGATGAGGAGCGCGTCCGCATCCTGCGCGCCGCTCAGCGCTCCGGCACGTGGCTGGTCATCGACGAGACCCTCGCCGACCTCGCCCTCGACGTTCCGGCCCCGCTGCCCTTCGCCGCCCATGCCACGCCCGGTGGGACCGGCCAGGTCATCACCATCGGCTCGATGAGCAAGACCCACTGGGGCGGTCTGCGCATCGGCTGGCTGCGAGCCCCGTCGCGGCTGGTGACCGAGCTCGCCGGCCAACGGATCGCCACCGACATGGGCGGCTCGGTCCTGGACCAGCTCCTGGCCCTCGCCCTGCTGCCTCGGGCCGGGGAGCTGTTGCCGCCACGCCTGGAACGCATGCGCGAGCAGCGCACCGCGCTGGCTGCCGCCCTGACCGAGCACATCCCGCAGTGGACCTGGCAGCTGCCGCCCGGCGGTCTCTCGCTGTGGGTCGACCTGGGCGAGCCCATCGCCTCACCGCTGGCCGAGCGCGTCCTGGACTACGGGGTGCGGATCGAGGGTGGCGCCTACTTCGCCACCGACCCCGGCATCTTCGAACAGCGCCTCCGTATCCCGTACACAACGCCTCCCGACACCCTGCGCGAGGCCGTGCGCCGCATGGCCACCGCGCTCGCCGACGGCCTTCCACCTTCGTCCGCCACCCGACGGCCGCATTGGGTCGCCTGACGACATCCCGCCGGCTCTGCACCAACGGTTCGTCGTCCAGCGCCCAGGAGTGAGAGAAGGGCGCCTGACCTGGGTCGATGCCCACCAGGCGCCCTTCACGTCACTACTTCATGCGGCTCGGGCACGGCACGGGCCGACGGCCCACCCGACTTCCCGGCCCGCACTCACCGACGGGGCGCTCGCCGCTCAGCCGAGTCCGACGGCGAAGACGTGCAGGTTGGCGTTGTCGGGCAGCGTCACACTCCTGATCCGCTTTCCGTCAGGCACGGAGAAGGGCGCTGTCGCAAACACATACACGGCAGGCCCGCGGCCCCCTGACTCGTTGCGGTGATCGGTCCGGGCCACAACCGTGTTGTCGAACACCGGGTCCGTTCCGCCGCCCGGCAGCGTCCAGTCGCCGAACGACAGGTCGGTGGCAGCAGTGGTGCCGTCGGTGAAGGTCACCGTCGCGCTACCCCGTTGGTCACCGTGGGTGGCGGATCCGACGAACAGCAGCTTCTCCGCGTTCTCGGCCCGGTCCGTGAGTTCGAGCCGTTGACCCGCTGCGACCGCGTTGTCGGGGCTGCCCTGCGGGGCTGCCGGCCAGACGAAGGACGTGCCCGCAGCCTCGAGCCGGGCCCCTCCGTCGAGGCCTGCGGCAGCGAGTGCCTGGCGGGAGTAGCTACTGCCGTCCCCGTCGTAATCACCCCGGCCGCGGTCGGCGTCGTCGGACGAACCGGTGTTGTCATACGGGGCGGCCAGGCTGCCCGCGGGGGCGACCAGCACGATCGCGGAGAGGTGCAGCGGACCCTTGTCCGCCGTTCCACGGACCGTCAGCGGAACCTCGTAGACACCGTCGGGGGTGGGGCTGAAGAGAGTGGTGGCGACCGAGCGCACGGCCTGCTGGGTCTTCCACGGCTGCCCGAGGTGGTTGTAGACCCACGGGACGCCGAAGTCGATCTCGTTGCCCGCCCTCTTGCTGAAACGGCACAGACGATTGCAAGCGGGTCGGCTCGGCGTGGCATCGCACAGCGATGTAGGGGCGTCGCGACGAGCCCCTTCGCTGCCGTGGAGTTCGGCCCATACGACAGCTCCCAGCGTGGCGTCCGATTACCGCCAGCTTCTCACGCCCGAAAACCTCAGGCTGTGAGAGCAGAACGGAAACATCCAGACGAAGGGACCACGACCATGAGGGTCCACACCGTGATCGACAGCCCGCTCGGCCAACTGCTCCTGATGGGCGAGGAGTCCGGCACCGCACCAGGTGGCACGGCGATCACCTCACTGTCCGTGCAGGGCATGAAGAAGGCTCCCGTCGTCCGCAAGGACCGGCGGTGCGACGACGCCGCCTTTACCGAGGCCGTACGACAGATCCGGGCGTACTTCGCAGGTGAACTAACCATGTTCCAGCTGGAGTTCACGCCCACCGGGACCGAATTTCAGCAGCAGGTGTGGGGCGCCCTGGATGCCATCCCGTACGGCGCCACCACCACCTACGGCAAGCTGACCGAACGGCTCGGCCTTCCGCGTGAGCGGGTGCAGGCCGTAGGCGGGGCGGTCGGCGCCAACCCCCTGCTGCTGGTGCGCCCCTGCCACCGCGTGATCGGCGCCGACGGCTCGATGCGGGGTTACGCGGGCGGCGTGGAGCGGAAGGTGCAGCTCCTCACGCACGAGGGCGCACTGCAGCCGACGCTCATCTGACGACGGGCGGCCACCGCCGACGGCGGCAGCGCGGCCCACACCCCTACCGGAGCACACCGATGAGCACCGAGACCGACGTCGCCCGCACCCGCGGACAAGTGGACACGGCCGACTGGGCGCACCTCGCCGAGGAACTGGACGCCTACGGATGCGCACTCACGCCACGCCTCCTCACCCGCGCCCAGTGCGCCGAGATCAGCGAACTCTACGACCAGGAAGACCTGTTCCGGACGACGGTCGACATGGCACGCCATCGTTTCGGTTCCGGCCGGTACCGCTACTTCACCCATGACCTGCCCCGGCCGGTGGCCGAACTGCGCGCCGCGCTCTACCCGCACCTGCTGGCCATCGCCCGCGACTGGGCCGCTCGGCTCGGCCGCCCCGCACCCTGGCCCGACACCCTGGAGGAATGGGTGGCCATGTGTCACGAGGCGGGGCAGAACCGCTCGGCCCAGATCCTGCTGCGCTACGAGGAAGGCGACTGGAACGCCCTGCACCGCGACGTGTTCGGCGACATGCTTTTCCCTCTCCAGGTCGTGATCGGTCTCGACGTGTACGGCACCGACTACACCGGCGGGGAGTTCCTGCTCGTCGAGCAGCGTCCGCGCGCCCAGTCACGCGGCACCACGAACGTCCTCGATCAGGGCCATGGACTGATCTTCACCACGCGCGACCGCCCGGTGGCCACCAGACGCGGCTGGTCGGCAGGTGCGATGCGGCACGGGGTCAGCACCGTCCGCTCCGGCCGCCGCCATGCACTGGGCCTGGTCTTCCACGATGCCGCCTGAAGCGCGTGTACACCCTGCTCGGCGCAGACGGACTGCCGTATCGGAGTACCACCCCTGGCACGCTCGGAGGGCACCGGCGCGGACGCCTGTACGGCCGGCTCGACTGCCCCTCCGCCCTGCGGGCCATCGCCCGCGGCCACTATGTCGCGCGTCGGGTTTTCTTCCCGGACGAGACCACCGCGATCACGGCCGGATACCGGCCTTGCGCGGTATGCCTGCCCGCGACGTACGCCCGCTGGAAACAGAACCGGGAGAGCGCATCCACCATGGACACCCGCGAGGAGCGGAAGCAGCACCGCTCACCTCTGATCCCCGCCTCGGATCTCGCCGAGTACGGCGACCTGCCGCTCCCGTCCCCGCACACCGAGGCCGAACTCACCGCACTCATCGGGCTGCTGAGGTACCCCGGGTCCCGCATCGAGACCGTGTCCGTCGGTCACAGCCGCGACGACGCGTCCGGAACGGCGGCCGAAGCCTTCAGCGCCGCCTGGCGGACCGGCGGCGGAACGGTCCTGGCTGTGGTCGACTGGCCCGAGTCGGCGGCTTCCTGGCTACGCCCCGCGACGAGGCTGACCCGTGAGACACCTGATGCCTGGGTGGTCGCAGCCGCCCCGCTCGGCTTCGCCCAACTGGCCCGCCGCCTGCGCCGGAGCACGGACTGGGCCCCTGGCCGCACGGTTGCCTTCGCCTCACTTCAGGACACCCGCCTGCTCGCGCTCGCCGGAGAAGACGTCCTGGACGGTCTGCGCGGCGCGAGCACCGACGGTGGCACGTGGAGCGTGCGCCACGGCTGGGTGACCTCCTCGCGGCCTGCGGCAGGCGGCCGTTCCGCCGCCCGGCCGGGGTGGCCACACGTCGGGCTGCTCGCCGAGCCGAGTCAGGAGACATAGTCGCGAAGCGGTTCGCCGTCGAGGTGGTCGACGGCATTCTGGACGGCCGCCGGGGCGAGCCGGACCAGGATTCCCCCGGGCACGTGGGGTGAGAGCACCACCCCGAGCAGCCGGAAGTCCGCGGTGGGCGGTTCGGGGTGACCCGTGCCCTGGGCCTCGGTGTCGGCGGCGCAGGCGGCACGGGCCCGCTGAGGTGTCGAACCGCCAGGACACGCAGTGAGGCCCGGGCCCCCGGCGCGGTGGCGGGGCGCCCACCTAAGCACGCGTATAAGTATAATAAGCCCCCGCGCACCAGCACGGTAGCGTATGGGCGGGGCGCAGC
>NZ_JBITCU010000018.1:0-142175 GCF_044453545.1 Streptomyces sp. NPDC051664
AGCGCCGATGGTACTGCAGGGGGGACCCTGTGGGAGAGTAGGACGCCGCCGAACAATTATTCCGGGAAAGCCCCGCACCTCTGGTGCGGGGCTTTTCTGCGTTTATCGGATGCCGAATCGCCGGGGTGCCGGCACGCCGTGTCGGACCGTGGGGCGGGCGAAGGCAGGTGCCGACGATAAGGTTTGGACTCAGGCCGCGCGTGGTTATGACTCACCCTGAGTTCGGGGTATGCTCTATCTCGTTGCCACCGCGCAGCAGGCCCCAATAGCTCAGTCGGTAGAGCGTCTCCATGGTAAGGAGAAGGTCTACGGTTCGATTCCGTATTGGGGCTCAGGTAATGCGAAAGGCCCCCGCCGATGGCGGGGGCCTTTCGCATGTCCGGTGCCTACAGGCTCACTCTTCTGGAGGTGGTCCGGGTTGCCGCTGCCGGGGGCGGCGAGCAGCTCACCGATGAGTCGCTGTCAGGCCGTGTGCGGTTCCGGGACCCGCATGGCCAGGATGGCCATGTCGTCGGAGGCCGGTTCGGCGGCGAAGCGTTCGACGGCCCGCAGGACACGGGACGCCACCGCTCCGGCCGTGAGGCCCGTACAGGTGGTGAGAACGTCGGCCAGGCCGTCGTCCCCCAGCATGCGGGTACCTTCACGGCGTTCTGTCACGCCATCCGTCACGCAGAGCAGGACGTCGCCGGGGGTGAGGGTGACCGTCTGCTCGTACAGTTCGAGGTCCTCGATGACGCCCAGCAGCGGCTGCGGTTCGGCTGCTGCCTCGACCGTCCCGTCCTGGCGCAGGCGCAGTGGCAGGGGATGCCCGGCGCACACCACCTTGAGCAGGGCGCTGCCGTCCTTCTGGGGCCACAGCTCTCCGTAGAGGAGGGTGAGGAAGCGGCTGCGGGAGCCCTCGTCGAGGATGGCGGCGTTGAGACGCTCCAGGACGGCCGGGCCGCTGAAGCCCTCGCGGGCGAGCAGGCGCAGGGCGTGGCGGGCGAGGCCCGTGACGGCCGCGGCCTCCGGGCCCGTACCGCAGACGTCACCGATGGCGAAGCCGTATGCGCCGTCGCGGATCGGGAAGACGTCGTAGAAGTCGCCGCCGACCTCGTTGCCCTCGCCGGCCGCCCGATAGATGACCTCGATCTCGACATTGGGGACATCGGGGAGGCCCGGTGGCAGCAGGCTCCGCTGCAGGGACTGACTGATCGCCATGCGCTCCGAGTAGAGACGGGCGTTGTCGAGGGCGAGGGCGGCGCGGCGGGACAGGTCCTCGGCCAGTTCGAGGATCTCCTGGCGGAAGTGGTCGTCGGACGGTTTGCCGAGCGTGAGCATGCCGATGACGCGGTTCCGGGCGACGAGCGGCAGGACCACCGTCTCGCCGCCCACCGCGGCCGCGGTGGCCAGCGTCGTGCGGATGCCCGCGCCGAGAGCGGTGGACTCGCTGAGGCCGAGGCTGCGCATGGAAGTGCGCAGGGCCGCCTCGTGGGTGGCCTCGGAGGGTGCGGCCCAGACCCGGGCGCCGGGTGTCGGCACGGGGTCCGGCGGGGAGATCTTGGAGAGCAGCGCCTTGAGGCCGTCGATGAGTTCCTCGTCCTCGTGCAGCACATACGAGAGGTACGGCTCCGAGGACTGGTCGGCGATCGTGTAGACGGCGCACCAGGTGGCCAGGGTGGGAACCGTCATCTGGGCCATCAGCGCCAGTGTCTGGTCCCGGTCGAGCGTGCCGGCAAGGAGGTCGGAGGCCTCGACGAGGAAGGACAGCGAACCGCGGCGCAGCCGCTCGAGCTCGCCGAGGCGGGCCGATTCGACGGCGAGGGCGATACGGTCCGCGGCGAACTGGAGGCGCAGGGCTTCCTCGTTGGTGTACCGGCCCGGTGCTTCGGCGGCGACACCGAGTGAGCCGGTGAGCCGGCCTTCGACCTTGAGCGGGACGGTGACGACGGAGCGCATGCCGGTCCCGCCGAGCAGGGGTACGGCCCCGGGTACGGCGGTGAGGTCCTCGTGGACGGCGGGCATCCGGGCGGAGCCGTACCGTCCGGTGCCGGCCTCGACAGGGACCCGGGCGAAGCGCTGACGGGCGGACGGGAGGCCGGTCGTGGCCCGTACCTCCAGCTCCGTCTCGTCGTCCGTGGCCAGCAGCAGGAAGGCCGAATCCGCGTCGAGTATGTCGCGGGCCCGCTCGACGGTGCGTTGGAGCAGTCCGTCGAGGTCGTCGGGGGCGGGGGAACCGATGAACACCTCGAACGGGTCCGTGGTGCGGCTCTCGGCGCCGACGTCGGTGACGGGGGTGCGGACCGGGGACTGCAGCACGGCGCGCTCGTAGTCGCGGACGAGCAGGCAGACTGTCGACGGTTCGCCCTGGGTGTCGCGGACTCTGAGGTGCGAGGCATAGACCGGGATGGTGCGGCCGTCGGCGCCGCGGATCCCGTAACTGCCCTCCCAGCGGGAGAGCTGGAGCGCGTCGGCGATGCCTGTGTTGGTGCCGGGGGTGTGCGGCCACGCCATGAAGTCGGTGAGTTGCTTACCGGTGACCTGATCCGCGCTGTAGCCGAAGAGGTACGCGCAGTCGTCGTTCCAGGCAGCGATGGAACCGGAGCCGTCGATCTGGACGACGGCGACCCGGACACGTTCGTCGGCGACCGGGAGGAGATCGGTGGGGAGCAGGGGGCCGGCGGAGCGGATGCCCACCGGGCGTTCGGGGAGTTCGAGCTGGAACCAGACATGTTTGTGCGTCGGGGAGTACTCGACGCCCCACCGGGAAGCGAGCGCCGCGCAGAGCAGCAGACCGCGGCCGCTCTCCCGGTCCGGGCTGCCGAAGTCCAGACCGGTGCTCTGGAGCGGGATCTCCCGTTCCGGATAGTGGTCGGAGACCTCGACCCGGACGCCGTCCTCCGTACGCAGACACAGCACGTCGGCGGCGGTGCCTGCGTGCACCACCGCGTTGGTCACGAGCTCGCTGGTGAGGACGACCGCATCGTCCACGATGTCGGTGTACCCCCAGCCCTGAAGGGTGTCACGCACAAAGGCACGGGCGGTCGCGACGGAGCGCCCGACCGGGTCGAAGGTGGCAGCCGCGCGCGCGGTGATCACAGCACTCCCCATATGGTGTCTCGTCGCTTCCCCGAGTCCTGTGCCCGTTTCTCGCCGCTTCGATTCGCTTAGCCAGGCTAGACGCTCGGTCTCGGTCCCGGGTACACGAGGTCCGAGTTCGGACAAGGGCGACCAGGATGTGGTCGGTGACTGGACAAGTGTGGGCTTCCCAACGGAGGTATGAAGGACAACCGTTGGAGGTTCCACCTCGATCTGTTTCGGCCTGGTACGTTTCAACGATTTGACGTCCGCATGGTCACCCGTCAACGGTGGGCAGTGGCGGTGAGCCAATGTGGAACTGGGCAAGCTCCCAGATAAAGGCCCGAGCGATACGGTCAACCCCTGCGGGAGGGACACGGTGGAGTCTGGCGTGGCGGCGCGGGGATCAGGCACGCGCACAAAAGGCGGACAGTCCGTGAAGAAACAGCGCAATGGAACGATCGACGTGGATGCGGCGGCGCTCAACAGACTGCTCGCGGGCCTGGTGGCCATGCGCGACGGGAACTTCCGTCGGCGTCTGACCGTGTCGGGCGACGGCGTGATGACGGAGCTCGCGGCGGTCTTCAACGAGGTCGCCGACCGCAATCTCCATCTCACCAGCGAACTGGCACGTGTACGTCGCGTGGTCGGGCGCGAGGGGAAGCTGACCGAGCGGCTGGAGACAGGGGCCTGCGAGGGCTCCTGGGCCGCTGCCATCGATGCCTCGAACGAGCTGGTCGACGATCTGGCGCGGCCGGTGTCGGAGGTCGGGCGGGTGCTCTCGGCGGTTGCCGACGGTGATCTCGAACAGCGGATGGAGCTCCGGTCGCACACGTCCGACGAGACCGTTCGACCGCTGCGCGGCGAGTTCCTGAAGGTGGCCCGTACGGTCAACAACCTGGTCGACCAGCTGTCAGCGTTCACCGAGCAGGTGACGCGGGTTGCGGTCGAGGTGGGTACCGAAGGCAAGCTGGGCGGGCAGGCCCAGGTGCGCGGAATGTCCGGTTCCTGGAAGGATCTCACGGACTCCGTCAACACCATGGCGTACCGGCTCACCGCGCAGGTGCGGGACATCGCTCTGGTGACGACGGCGGTCGCCAAGGGTGATCTGTCGCGGAAGGTCACCGTCCATGTGGCCGGCGAGATGCTCCAGCTGAAGAACACCGTCAACACGATGGTCGACCAGCTGTCGTCGTTCTCCTCCGAGGTGACCCGGGTCGCCCGTGAGGTGGGCACGGAGGGCGAGCTGGGCGGTCAGGCGACGGTGCCCGGTGTGGCCGGGGTGTGGAAGGACCTCACCGACTCCGTCAACACGATGGCCGGAAACCTCACCTCGCAGGTGCGTGGCATCGCCGAGGTGACGACGGCGGTCGCCAATGGTGACCTGTCGCAGAAGGTCACGGTCAGCGCGCGCGGCGAGGTGGCGCAGCTCGCCGAGACGATCAACCAGATGACCGAGACGCTGCGGACCTTCGCGGACGAAGTGACGCGGGTGGCGAGCGAGGTCGGTGGCGAGGGTCTGCTCGGCGGTCAGGCGCAGGTTCCGGGTGCGGCGGGTACGTGGAAGGACCTCACCGATTCGGTGAACACGGTCTTCCGGAATCTGACGACGCAGGTGCGGGACATCGCGCAGGTGACCACGGCGGTGGCCAGCGGCGACATGACGCAGAAGGTCACGGTCGATGTGGCCGGCGAGATGCTGGAGCTGAAGAACACCGTCAACACGATGGTGGACCAGCTGCAGTCCTTCGGTTCCGAAGTGACCCGGGTCGCCCGGGAGGTCGGTGTCGAGGGCCGGCTGGGCGGCCAGGCCGAGGTTCCGGGTGCGGCGGGTACGTGGAAGGACCTCACCGATTCGGTGAACACGGCGTTCCGGAACCTGACGGGTCAGGTGCGGGACATCGCGCAGGTGACCACGGCGGTCGCGAACGGCGATCTGTCGCAGAAGGTCACGGTCGATGTGGCCGGCGAGATGCTGGAGCTGAAGAACACCGTCAACACGATGGTGGCGCAGCTGTCGTCCTTCGCCGACCAGGTGACCCGGATGGCACGGGACGTGGGCACGGAGGGCCGGCTCGGCGGCCAGGCGCGGGTCGACGGCGTCTCCGGTACGTGGAAGGAGCTCACCGACTCCGTCAACTTCATGGCGGGGAACCTGACCTCCCAGGTGCGTCAGATCGCCCAGGTGACGACTGCGGTCGCGCGGGGCGATCTCTCGCAGAAGATCGACGTGGATGCCCGCGGCGAGATCCTGGAGCTGAAGAACACCATCAACACGATGGTCGACCAGCTCTCCGCCTTCGCCGAGCAGGTGACCCGGGTGGCCCGTGAGGTGGGCACCGACGGGCGGCTCGGCGGCCAGGCGCAGGTGCCCGGCGTGGCCGGTGTGTGGCGCGATCTGACCGATTCGGTGAACGGCATGGCGGGGAACCTCACCGCTCAGGTGCGTAACATCGCGCAGGTCGCGACCGCGGTGGCGCGCGGTGACCTGTCGCAGAAGATCGACGTGGACGCCCGCGGCGAGATCCTGGAGCTGAAGAACACCCTCAACACGATGGTCGACCAGCTGTCGAACTTCGCGGAGCAGGTGACGCGGGTCGCCCGTGAGGTGGGCACGGCAGGAATTCTGGGCGGCCAGGCCGAGGTACAGGGCGTGTCCGGTACCTGGAAGGACCTCACCCAGTCCGTCAACGGCATGGCGAACAACCTGACCCTGCAGGTCCGCAACATCGCCGAGGTCACCACCGCGGTCGCCAAGGGCGATCTGTCCAAGAAGATCACCGTCGACGCCAAGGGCGAAATCCTCGAACTGGTGACGACCGTCAACACGATGGTCGACCAGCTGCTCAACTTCGCCGACGAGGTGACGCGAGTCGCGCGCGAGGTGGGCACCGAGGGCATCCTGGGCGGCCAGGCCCGGGTACGAGGTGCGACGGGCATCTGGAAGGACCTCAGCGACAACGTCAACCTGATGGCCAACAACCTGACCAGCCAGGTGCGGAACATCTCCCGGGTTTCGTCCGCGGTCGCCAACGGCGACCTCACCAAGAAGGTCACCGTCGAGGCCCGCGGCGAGGTCGCCGAGCTCGCCGACACCGTCAACACGATGGTGACGACGCTGTCGTCGTTCGCCGACGAGGTGACGCGAGTCGCTCGTGAGGTGGGCACGGAGGGCGAACTGGGCGGTCAGGCGCGGGTCCCGGGCGTCTCCGGTACGTGGAAGGACCTGACCGAGTCGGTGAACTCGATGGCGTCCAACCTGACCGGTCAGGTGCGCCAGATCGCCACGGTCACCACAGCCATCGCCAAGGGCGATCTCACCAAGAAGATCGACATCGACGCCCGCGGCGAGATCCTGGAGCTGAAGAACACCATCAACACGATGGTCGACCAGCTGTCGTCCTTCGCCGAGCAGGTGACCCGGGTGGCCCGTGAGGTGGGCACCGAGGGGCAGCTGGGCGGCCAGGCACGGGTCCGGGACGTGGACGGCACCTGGCGCGACCTCACCGAGTCCGTGAACGAGATGGCCGGGAACCTGACCCGTCAGGTGCGAGCCATCGCGGCCGTCGCCACCGCGGTGACCCGCGGCGATCTCAACCTCAAGATCGACGTGGACGCGGCCGGCGAGATCCAGGCCCTGCAGGACAACATCAACACGATGATCGCCAACCTGCGCGACACCACGGCCACCAACAAGGAGCAGGACTGGCTCAAGGGCAACCTCGCCCGGATCTCCGGTCTGATGCAGGGGCGCCGCGATCTCGACGACGTCGCTTCGCTGATCATGAGCGAGCTGACCCCGGTCGTCTCGGCGCAGCACGGGGCGTTCTTCCTGGCCGTGCCGACCGGCGACATCGAGGCGGTGGGCGCGGAGATCGACAAGGAAGGCGCGTATGTGCTCCGGATGCGGGGCAGCTACGGATACTCCGCGGGATCGATGCCGACGTCGTTCCGGCCGGGCGAGACGCTCATCGGCACGGCGGCGGAGGAGAAGCGGACGATCCAGGTGGACAACGTGCCACCGGGTTATCTGAAGATCTCCTCGGGGCTCGGCGAGGCGCCGCCCGCGCATGTGGTCGTGCTGCCGGTGCTCTTCGAGGGGCAGGTCCTCGGTGTGATCGAGCTGGCCTCGTTCCAGCCGTTCACCCACATTCAGCGGGACTTCCTCAACCAGCTCGCCGAGATGATCGCGACGAGCGTCAACACGATCAGTGTCAACACCAAGACGGAGAAGCTCCTGGAGCAGTCGCAGGAGCTGACCGAGCAACTGCGGGACCGGTCGGAGGAGTTGGAGAACCGGCAGAAGGCGCTGCAGGCCTCCAACGCCGAACTGGAGGAGAAGGCCGAGCTGCTGGCCCAGCAGAACCGCGACATCGAGGTGAAGAACACCGAGATCGAGGAGGCCCGGCAGGTTCTGGAGGAGCGCGCCGAGCAGCTTGCCGTCTCGATGCGCTACAAGTCCGAATTCCTGGCGAACATGTCGCACGAGCTGCGTACGCCGCTCAACTCGCTACTCATCCTGGCCAAGTTGCTCGCGGACAACGCCGAGGGCAATCTCTCGCCGAAGCAGGTGGAGTTCGCCGAGACGATCCACGGGGCCGGTTCCGACCTGCTTCAGCTGATCAACGACATCCTCGATCTGTCGAAGGTCGAGGCGGGCAAGATGGACGTCAGCCCGACCCGGATCGCGCTGGTCCAGCTGGTCGACTATGTGGAGGCGACGTTCCGGCCGCTCACTGCGGAGAAGGGGCTCGACTTCTCGGTACGGGTGTCGCCGGAGCTGCCCGCGACGCTGCACACGGACGAACAGCGGCTGCTGCAGGTGCTGCGCAATCTGCTGTCCAACGCGGTGAAGTTCACCGACAGCGGCGCCGTCGAGCTGGTGATCCGGCCTGCCGGCGCCGATGTGCCGAACGCGATCCGTGAGCAGCTCCTCGAAGCCGGTTCGCTGCGCGACCCCGACGCCGATCTGATCGCGTTCTCGGTCACCGACACCGGAATCGGGATCGCGTCCAGCAAGATGCTGGTGATCTTCGAGGCGTTCAAGCAGGCGGACGGTACGACGAGCCGCAAGTACGGCGGTACCGGGCTCGGGCTGTCCATCAGCCGCGAGATCGCTCGGCTGCTGGGCGGCGAGATCCACGCGGCGAGCGAGCCGGGCCGTGGCTCGACCTTCACGCTGTATCTGCCGCTTCACCCCAGTGAGCTGCCGCCGCAGGGCTACCCGCAGATCGGTCCCGGTCCCATCGAGGCGCATGGCCAGGCGGTCGAGGAAGGGCTGATTCCGGAGGCGGGCGCGGGCACCGTTCTGTCGGCACCGCCGCACGGTCAGGTCGGTTCCGCAGGGCTGTTCCGGCATCGCCGCAAGGCGCTCGGCGGAAGGGAGCGGAGGCCCGCGCTGTCGGCGAGGAGCACCGCGCCGCCCCAGGAGTCGTGGGCGGCGGCCGGTCAGGAGGAGCCCGAGGCCCGCAAGGTGTTCCGGTTCGATGGCGAGAAGGTGCTGATCGTCGACGACGACATCCGTAACGTCTTCGCGCTGACCAGCGTGCTGGAGCAGCACGGTCTCTCGGTGCTGTACGCGGAGAACGGGCGCGAGGGCATCGAAGTCCTGGAGCAGCACGACGATGTGACGGTTGTGCTGATGGATATCATGATGCCGGAGATGGACGGCTATGCGACGACGACGGCGATCCGGCGGATGCCGCAGTTCGCCGGGCTGCCCATCATCGCGCTGACCGCGAAGGCGATGAAGGGCGACAGGGAGAAGGCGATCGATTCCGGTGCTTCCGACTATGTCACCAAGCCGGTTGATCCTGACCATCTGCTCTCCGTCATGGAGCAGTGGATGCGCGGAGAATGATCGCCGATTGAGCGGATCGCGATAAGTTGCTGATCGACTGTGCTCGAAGGGGTGTGAGAGGGCAGTGGACGGGGAACCTTCTGGTCTCCCACCGCGTTTTTGGTATGTGCACAGTGACATCGCGGTGACAGGGTGTGGTGACGGGCGGGGTGCGGCTACCATGACCGGCACAAGGACGGACGGCGCAAGGGAGTCGTCCCCTGGGGCGGCGCCCGGTGCAATTCCGGGGCGAGGAGGACGGGCCATGGTGCAGAAGGCCAAGATCCTCCTGGTCGATGACCGGCCGGAGAATCTGCTGGCGCTGGAGGCCATCCTCTCTGCGCTCGATCAGACGCTGGTACGGGCATCGTCAGGGGAGGAAGCGCTCAAAGCGCTACTGACGGACGACTTTGCGGTCATTCTGCTGGACGTCCAGATGCCAGGCATGGACGGTTTCGAAACCGCCGCGCATATCAAGCGGCGTGAGCGGACCCGGGACATTCCGATCATCTTCCTCACCGCGATCAATCACGGTCCACATCACACCTTCCGGGGGTACGCGGCGGGCGCGGTGGACTACATCTCGAAGCCGTTCGATCCCTGGGTGCTGCGCGCCAAGGTCTCGGTCTTCGTCGAGCTCTACATGAAGAACTGCCAACTGCGCGAGCAGGCCGCTCTGCTCAGGCTCCAGCTCGAGGGCGGCGGCCGGCCGAGCGCGGACCAGGACAAGGAGCCCGCCGGACTGCTGGCCGAACTGTCGGCGCGCCTCGCGGCCGTCGAGGAGCAGGCGGAGGCCCTCTCCAAGCAGCTCGACGACGAGTCGGCGGACGCCGCGGCGGTGGCCACGGCCGCCCATCTCGAACGGAAGCTGACCGGACTGCGGCGTGCGCTCGACGCGCTGGAGCCGGGTACCGGGAGCGGCACGGCCGCGCTTCCTTCGTAACACGTCCTCCGCGGAACGCCCGGCCGGCAAGCCGTGTGCGGGGTCGGGGCGCTGACGGTACGTCCACGGTGAGGGCGCGTCAGTTTGCGGCCTCTGCACGGCGACACGGTCGGGTGAACCCAGAGGCGCACGTGTTCACGGCCGCCGACACCGGTAACCTCGGCATCATGGCCTCACGTACGTCCGGCAAGGGTTCCCAGGGCACGGCGGGCACCGCGAAGCGTCCCGGCCGTACCGCGGGTCCGGCGAAGAAAGCCGCACCCGCGAAGAAAGCCGCCGCGAAGAAGACGACGCCCGCGAAGAAGGCACCGGCAAAGAAGGCGTCGGCCAAGAAGGCGGCTGCGCCCAGACCCGCACCGTCACCCACCGGGGGCGTGTACTGGCTGGTGCGCGCCATCTGGCTCGGTGCGGCCCATGCCGTCGGCGCGATGCTCCGCGGCATAGGGCGCGGCGCCAAGGGACTCGATCCCGCACACCGCAAGGACGGTGTCGCCCTTCTGCTGCTCGGCCTCGCGCTGATCGTCGCCGCGGGCACCTGGTCGAATCTGCGGGGGCCCGTCGGAGACCTCGTCGAGATGCTCGTCACCGGCGCCTTCGGCCGGCTCGATCTGCTCGTCCCGATACTGCTCGGCGCGATCGCCGTGCGGCTGATCCTCTACCCCGAGAAGCCCGAGGCCAACGGTCGTATCGTCATCGGTCTCTCCGCCCTGGTCATCGGGGTGCTCGGGCAGGTGCACATCGCGTGCGGATCGCCGGGCCGCGAGGACGGCAGCGAGGCGATGCAGGACGCGGGCGGCCTGATCGGCTGGGCCGCCTCCAAGCCGTTGATCTACACCATGGGCGAGGTCCTCGCCGTACCGCTGCTCCTGCTCCTCACCGTCTTCGGACTGCTCGTCGTCACCGCGACCCCGGTGAACGCCATTCCGCAGCGGCTGCGGCTGCTCGGCTCCAAGCTGGGGATCGTCGACCCGGAGTACGACCCCGAGGCGGATGACGAGAGCGACGACGAGCGGTACGACGAGCAATGGCGCGACGCACTGCCCGCCCGCTCACGACGCTCCTCCGCGCGCCGCTCCGAGGCGCCCGAGGAGTACGACCCCGCGCAGGCCGAGGCCGAGGCGCTCTCCAGGCGCCGCAGGCCGCGCAGGCCCTCCGTGCAGCCCGCGATGAACCGCACCATGGACGCGGTGGACGTCGCCGCGGCCGCGGCAGCGGCGCTCGACGGGGCGGTGTTCAACGGCATGCCGCCCTCGCCGATCGTCGCCGACCTCACCCAGGGCGTCACCGTCGAGCGGGACCGTGAACGGTCGGGCACCCCGGTGCCCGGGGCCCGCGAGGCGGAGCAGGCCCAGGGGGCGGAGAAGCCGGAGAAGAGTGCAGCGCTCTTCGACGGCGTACCCGATCTGACGAAGCCCGCGCCCGACCGCGCACAGTCCCAGCCGCTCCCGGCCCGCGCCGAGCAGCTGCAGCTCTCCGGGGACATCACGTACGCGCTGCCCTCGCTCGACCTGCTGGAACGCGGCGGCCCGGGCAAGACCCGCAGCGCCGCCAACGACACGATCGTCGCCTCCCTGACGAACGTCTTCACCGAGTTCAAGGTCGATGCCGCGGTCACCGGCTTCACCCGCGGACCGACGGTGACGCGCTACGAGGTGGAGCTCGGCCCGGCTGTGAAGGTCGAGCGGATCACGGCACTCGCCAAGAACATCGCGTACGCCGTCGCCAGCCCCGACGTCCGGATCATCTCCCCGATCCCGGGGAAGTCCGCCGTCGGTATCGAGATCCCCAACACCGACCGCGAGATGGTCAACCTCGGTGATGTGCTGCGTCTCGCGGACGCGGCCGAGGACGACCACCCGATGCTGGTCGCGCTCGGCAAGGACGTCGAGGGCGGCTACGTGATGGCCAACCTCGCGAAGATGCCGCACGTGCTGGTGGCCGGTGCGACCGGTTCCGGCAAGTCGTCCTGCATCAACTGCCTGATCACCTCGGTCATGGTGCGGGCGACCCCGGAGGACGTACGGATGGTGCTGGTCGACCCCAAACGCGTCGAGCTGACCGCGTACGAGGGCATCCCGCACCTGATCACGCCGATCATCACCAACCCGAAGCGCGCCGCCGAGGCACTGCAGTGGGTCGTACGGGAGATGGACCTCCGGTACGACGACCTCGCAGCGTTCGGATACCGGCACATCGACGACTTCAACCAGGCCGTGCGCAACGGCAAGGTCAAGCTGCCGGAGGGCAGCGAGCGGGAGCTCTCCCCGTACCCGTATCTGCTGGTCATCGTCGACGAGCTGGCCGACCTGATGATGGTCGCTCCGCGCGACGTCGAGGACTCCATCGTCCGGATCACCCAGCTGGCGCGCGCCGCGGGCATCCATCTCGTGCTCGCCACCCAGCGGCCCTCGGTCGATGTCGTCACCGGTCTGATCAAGGCTAATGTGCCCTCCCGGCTCGCCTTCGCGACCTCTTCGCTCGCCGACAGCCGCGTCATCCTCGACCAGCCCGGCGCCGAGAAGCTGATCGGCAAGGGGGACGGACTGTTCCTGCCGATGGGGGCCAACAAGCCCACCCGCATGCAGGGCGCGTTCGTCACGGAGGGCGAGGTCGCGGCCATCGTCCAACACTGCAAGGATCAGATGGCGCCCGTCTTCCGCGAGGACGTGGTGGTCGGCGGCGCCAAGAAGAAGGAGATCGACCAGGACATCGGCGACGACCTGGATCTGCTCTGCCAGGCCGCCGAACTGGTCGTCTCCACCCAGTTCGGTTCCACCTCGATGCTCCAGCGCAAGCTGCGGGTCGGCTTCGCCAAGGCCGGCCGGCTCATGGACCTCATGGAGTCGCGGAACATCGTCGGACCGAGCGAGGGGTCCAAGGCACGCGATGTCATGGTGAAACCGGATGAACTGGACGAGGTGTTGGCACAGATCCGCGGGGAAACTGCTTCGTAAGGGTCTGATGGGCAACCGTTTCGCCGGGTCGCACGTCAACTTGATGGAAGGGGCAGCAGGATGTTCTTCCAGAGGGCGTCCGGCGAATGGGACGGCGTTCGCATCCGATGGTGTTCGAATCCGATGGCGTACAAAGTCCTTGCTCCCGGTTGCCTCACCCTTTCGTACCCCCCCTAGACTGAACACCCAGCAGGTGGCTCACGCTCGAAAGGCGCCCCCGTGTCCATCGGCAACTCCCCCGAAGACGACCGGCCTTCGATCGGTCGAGTGCTTCAGCAGGCTCGTATCGCCGCAGGTCTCACGGTCGAAGAGGTCAGCTCGTCCACCCGGGTGCGCATCCCCATCGTGCGCGCGATCGAGGAGGACGACTTCTCCCGCTGCGGCGGCGACGTGTACGCCCGCGGCCATATCCGCACCTTGGCTCGTGCCGTCTCCATCGATCCGGAACCGTTGGTTTCGCAGTACGACGCCGAGCACGGCGGCCGTCCTGCGCCCACGCCGGCGGCGCCGATGTTCGAAGCCGAACGGATCCGTTCCGATCCCCGTCGGCCCAACTGGACCGCGGCCATGGTCGCGGCGATCGTCGCCGTGGTCGGTTTCGTCGGCTTCACCTTCTTCAAGGGCGCTGACGACGGCGGCACGTCCACGCAGGTCGCGGAAGGCTCGACGCCCAACACGGCCAGCCCCAAACCCAAGCCCACCAAGACCACCGATCCCAAGCCCGTACCGTCCGACAGCGCCATCGCCGCGGCCCCGCGGGACAAGGTCACGGTCAAGCTCAGCGCCAGTCAGGGCAAGAGCTGGATCTCTGCCAAGGACCACAACGGGCGGCAACTCTTCGACGGGCTGCTGCTGCAGGGCCAGTCCAAGACCTTCCAGGACAAGGAGCGCATCGACCTCGTCCTCGGTGACGCAGGTTCGATCGAGCTCTTCGTCAACGGCAAGAAGGTCGAGGACAAGTTCCAGCCGGGCCAGGTCGAGCGGCTCTCGTACACGAAGGGCGACCCCGAGGTCGGCTGACGGCAATGTGTACACCGCGAGCGCCCGGCAATCCTGCCGGGCGCTCGCGTCATTGTTACTCCCTGTAAGGGCGGAACCCTGCTCGGCGGGGCGAGTGCCAGGACAAAGTAGTCTTGAGCCCATGCCCGAACGCCGTACCGTCGCCCTTGTCACTCTTGGCTGCGCCCGTAACGAGGTGGACTCGGAGGAGCTCGCAGGCCGCTTGGCAGCGGACGGCTGGGAGCTCGTCGAGGATGCCTCCGACGCGGATGTCGCCGTCGTCAACACCTGTGGATTCGTCGAGGCCGCCAAGAAGGACTCCGTCGACGCTCTTCTCGAAGCCAACGATCTGAAGGACCACGGCCGGACCCAGGCCGTGGTCGCGGTCGGCTGCATGGCCGAGCGCTACGGCAAGGATCTTGCCGAAGCCCTGCCGGAAGCCGACGGGGTCCTCGGTTTCGACGACTACGCCGACATCTCCGACCGCCTCCAGACCATCCTCAACGGTGGCATCCACGCCTCGCACACCCCGCGTGACCGGCGCAAGCTGCTGCCGATCAGCCCGGCCGAGCGGCAGGACGCCGCGGTCGCGCTGCCCGGGCACGCGCAGGAAGCCGCCCCGGCCCCTGCAGACCTCCCGGACGGGGTTGCGCCGGTCTCCGGGCCGCGCGCGCCGCTGCGCCGCCGGCTGGGCACCAGCCCGGTCGCCTCGGTGAAGCTCGCCTCCGGCTGCGACCGCCGCTGCTCCTTCTGCGCCATCCCGTCCTTCCGCGGCTCCTTCATTTCGCGGCGCCCCTCGGACGTTCTGCAGGAGACCCGCTGGCTGGCCGAGCAGGGCGTCAAGGAGGTCATGCTGGTCTCCGAGAACAACACCTCGTACGGCAAGGACCTCGGCGACATCCGGCTGCTGGAGACGCTGCTGCCGGAGCTCGCCGACGTCGAAGGGATCGAGCGGATCCGGGTCAGCTACCTGCAGCCCGCCGAGATGCGGCCCGGTCTGATCGACGTACTGACGTCGACGCCGAAGGTCGCCCCGTACTTCGATCTCTCCTTCCAGCACTCCGCCCCCGGGGTGCTGCGCGCGATGCGCCGCTTCGGGGACACCGACCGCTTCCTGGAGCTCCTGGAGACCATCCGCAGCAAGGCGCCGCAGGCCGGTGCGCGGTCGAACTTCATCGTGGGCTTCCCCGGGGAGACCGAGGCCGACCTCGCCGAGCTGGAACGCTTCCTCACGGGTGCGCGGCTCGATGCGATCGGCGTCTTCGGGTACTCCGACGAGGAGGGCACCGAGGCGGTCGGCTACGAGAACAAGCTCGGCCCCGACGTCATCGCGGAGCGGCTCGCGCACATCTCGCAGCTGGCCGAGGAGCTGACATCCCAGCGCGCCGAGGAGCGGCTCGGAGAGTCCCTCCAGGTGCTGGTCGAGTCGGTCGACCCCACGGACGACGAGCCGCGAGCGGTGGGGCGTGCGGCGCATCAGGCTCCCGAAACGGACGGCCAGGTGCTCTTCACCGGGCGCGAGGGCCTCGTGCCGGGCCGTATGGTCGAGGCAAAGGTGGTGGGCACCGAGGGAGTGGACCTGGTGGCCGAGTGTTCCGAGCTTGCGGAGGCAGCCAGATGACCGGAGTCCCGGCATCCGCGGCAGGCGGATCCGGCACGAAGCCGGTCCGCGGCGGCAAGCTGGGCACTGCGGCCGTCAACCAGGCCAGCCTGTGGAACATCGCCAACATCCTGACCATGGTGCGGCTGCTGCTGGTGCCCGGCTTCGTCATGCTGCTGCTGCACAACGGCGGCTACGACCCGGCCTGGCGCTCGGTCGCCTGGGCAGCGTTCGCCATTGCCATGATCACCGACCTCTTCGACGGTCACCTGGCGCGCACATACAACCTGGTCACCGACTTCGGGAAGATCGCCGACCCGATCGCGGACAAGGCGATCATGGGTGCGGCGCTGATCTGTCTGTCGTACCTCGGCGATCTGCCGTGGTGGGTCACGGGCGTGATCCTCTTCCGTGAGATCGGCATCACCTTGATGAGGTTCTGGGTGATACGGCATGCGGTGATTCCGGCCAGTCGCGGCGGCAAGATGAAAACACTGGCGCAGGGGACGGCCGTCGGGATGTATGTCCTGGCTCTGACCGGCCCGCTTGCCACGCTGCGCTTCTGGGTGATGGCGGTGGCCGTTGTGCTGACGGTGGTCACCGGGCTCGACTATGTGCGTCAGGCGGTCGTGCTGCGGCGCAAGGGGCTGGCGGCTGAGCGGGCCGCTGCGGCCGACCGGGCTTCCGGGACATCCGCGTCCGCCGGCGCTTCGGATTCCGCGGAGGCCGAGCGGTGACTTCCGCGGCCCGGGTGCTGCAGCTGCTCGTGGAGCGTGGTGAGACTCTCGCCGTCGCCGAGTCGCTGACCGGCGGCCTGGTCGCGGCGGAGCTGACGTCCGTACCCGGCGCCTCGCACTCCTTCCGTGGGTCCGTGACGGCGTACGCCACGCCCCTGAAGCGGGACGTGCTGGCTGTGGACGGGGCCCTGCTGGCAGCGCACGGTGCGGTGGATCCCGAGGTCGCGCGGCAGATGGCGACGGGTGTGCGGCGCGTTCTCGGTGCAGACTGGGGGTTGTCGACCACCGGCGTCGCGGGACCGGAGCCGCAGGACGGCAAGCCCGTCGGGACGGTCTACGTAGCGGTCGCGGGGCCGGACGGCGCGGAGAAAGTGGCCACGCTGCGGTTGAACGGCGACCGGGCGGACATCCGTAGAGAGAGTGTACGGAGCGTGCTCGAATTGCTCTCCGGCGAACTCGGCGAGAATGCGAGCGCACAGGATACGGAACACAACGGGGGGAATTGATGTTTGCAGCCCTGAGTGAACACGACATCGCTCCCCGCACGGCCGCAGCGCAAGGCGGTACGGTGGGGCGTGAAGGATGCGGCTACGCGGTCCGAGGAGGGAGCCACCGATGATTCTGCTCCGTCGCCTGCTTGGTGACGTGCTGCGTCGGCAGCGCCAGCGCCAAGGCCGTACTCTGCGCGAAGTCTCCTCGTCCGCCCGAGTCTCGCTCGGCTATCTCTCCGAGGTGGAGCGGGGGCAGAAGGAGGCATCCTCCGAGCTGCTCTCCGCCATTTGCGACGCGCTTGACGTACGGATGTCCGAGCTCATGCGTGAAGTGAGCGATGAGCTGTCGCTGGCTGAGCTGGCCGAGTCGGCAGCAGCCGGCAATCCGGTACCTGTACCGGTGCGCCCCATGCTCAATTCCGTCTCCGTGACGTCGGTGGCAGGTGTGCCGACGGGACGGGTGACAATCAAGGCACCCGCGGAAGCGGTGGATGTGGTCGCCGCCTGACCCGCGCACTCGGTGTGCACCGGAGCCCCGGTCGGCCCCCTCTGGGGCCGGTCGGGGCTTCTGCGTGTGCGGAGGCTCGGGCGGGGGATGTGCGGGATGAGGAGCTCCGAAAGTCTGCATATCAGTTGAATTTCCCGAATTACGGTTTCAACTCATATGTGCCATCGTGGGTGATGCGCCGACGACTATGAGGTCATGAGGCCGTACGAATGGAGGCTCGTCCGCGCCGCGCGCGCCGGTACTGCACCGGTGCGCTCTCCCGCCGGGTGATCGGGCCGGACTAGGTTCGGTCGGAGGAGGCAGCCATGGTACGGCGATGGGTGCCCGCACTCGTTCTCGGCGGGGTGTGGTGGTGGGCTGTGCTGCGACTGCTGCTGGAGCCGGAACGCGTAGGGCTGGTCGAGGGCGCGGTGGCAGCGGGCGGATGGGGGCTGAGCCTGCTGCCCGTCCATGTGGCCGCGAGCGCGGGTCCGACCGGAACGGTCGGGGCCGACGGCGACACGGCCGGGTGGTTCGCGGTCGGGATGCGCCGCGCCGGCAGCGCGTGGCGTACTGCCGGAGCGTGGCGCACCACCGGGGCGCGGCTCACTGCCGAGGCGTGGCGTACTACCAGGGCATGGCGACGCCGCCGTTCGGGCGGAGGATCTGGCCGGTCATGAAGGCCGACGCGTCGGACGCCAGGTGCAGGACCGTGTGGGCGACATCTTCCGCCTCACCCACCCGGCCGAGCGGAGAGATCCGGACCATCGCGGTCTCTGTCCGATGCTGCAGTTCCGCGTCGTGCTTGACGGTCATCGGGGTACGGATCCAGCCTGGCGCGACTGCATTGACGCGGATGGAACGAGGCCCGAGCTCGGTCGCCAGGGTCCTGGTCAGTTGGACGACCGCCGCCTTGGCGGCGCTGTAGCAGAGCAGGCCCGGACTTGCGGCGTCGACCGCGCCCGAGGCCATGGTGATCAGAGAGCCGGGTGCACCGCGCGCGATCATGCTGCGGGCCACCTCCTGGCAGGCGTACAGAACGCCTTTGAAATTGACGGCGAGGACGCGGTCCAGGTCCTCGTCCGCCGTGTCCAGGACGCTGCTCGTGTGCATGATTCCGGCGACGGCGGCCAGGATGTCGAGGTCGCCCGCTGCGGCCACCGCGTCCCGGAGCTGACTGCGGTCGGTGACATCGAGTTGATGGGTGTGGGCTGCGCCACTCGCTTTGGTGATCATCTCCTGCGTTTCCAGGAGGCCCGTCCCGTCGCGGTCCGCGCAGTGGACGGTTGCTCCCGCCTCCGCGAGCAGGACGGCACTGGCCCGGCCGATGCCGCCGGCCGCGCCGGTGATGAACGCGGAGCGGCCGGTGAGGTCGTACGCGGTGAGAGGCATGCCCGGACCGTACGACCGTATCTGACGGTGCGTCAACTACGGTGTGGGGCCCGATTGGCAGCGTGGGCACCAATATGTGGGACGGGTGTCCTGGTCCGCCTCACGAATGGGAGCGCCGCATCTCAGACAGGGGCGGTGGGCCCGGCCGTACACCCACAGCCGCTCAGTCGGGACGTACCCGTGAGCCCGGGAACCGGTGGTCGTGCGGACCGGTCGGTCCCGATTGGCTTCGAGGAGCTGCTTGGCCGTGGTGACCAGGCGCACGGCGGTGGTGGCGGGCAGGTCACCGACGGGGAGCCAGGGCGTGGCGCGGGCGAGGAAACAAAGTTCGGCCTTGTAGATGTTGCCGATTCCGGCCAGGTTGCGCTGGTCCAGGAGGGCTTCACCGAGGGGACGGGCGGGGGTGGCGAGCAGGTTGCGCAGCGCGGTGTCCGGGTCCCAGTCGGGGCCCAGCAGATCGGGGCCGAGATGGCCGACCGCCTTCTCCTCGTCGACTGTGCGGAGGAGTTCCAGGACGGGCAGCCGGTAACCGACCGCTGTGTGGTCCGCGGTGGAGAGAATCGCGCGGATCTGATGGGCCGGGCCGCCGCGCCAGCGCTCGCCCGGGGCGTAGACGCGCCAGGAACCGTCCATCCGCAGATGGCTGTGGAGAGTGAGGCCGCCCTCGATCCGGGTGAGGAGATGCTTGCCGCGCGACAGGGTGCCGAGGACGGTCCGGCCGGTGAGGTCGGCGGTCGCGAACCGAGGGACGCGCAGGTCGGAGCGGGTGAGGACCTGGTCGGCCAGTGCAGTGTGCAGACGCCTGGCGGTCTGCAGGACGGTATCTCCTTCGGGCATGTCTCCATGATGCGTGGTGGGGGCGGGGTGTGAGGGTGTGCGTGGCCGTGGCCGTGGGTGTGGGCGGGCGCGAGGAAGCCGGGGCCGGTGAGGTGAGCGCGCGTGGGGCCGGGCGGCGCGTGAGGTCAGGCCCGCAGACGGAGACCTCTCGGGGTGGCGAGGAAGCCGGCCGCCTCCAGTGTGCGGCCCAGCGGCGAGGTCAGGGACGAGGCGCCGTTGGTGCGCTCCACCGTGACCGTGCCGAGCGCCCCCGCGCGGGCCGCGGTGGCCAGCGCCTCGGCCGCCGCCCGGAGCGAGGGGTCCTCCGGATCCGTCGGCCAGGCAAGCAGGGTCTTGCCGCCGCGCTCCATGTACAGCGTCAGTTCGCCGTCGACCAGGACCACCAGGGCGCCGGCCTTGCGCCCCGGTCTGTGTCCGGCGCCGTCCGGGGGCTCGGGCCAGGACAGGGCAGCGCCGTACGCGTTGGCCGGGTCGGCGGCGGCGAGGACCAGGGCGCGGGGCGCCGCTCCCGGTTCCGTGCGGTCGCGGGCGGTGGACGCCGCACGGAGCCGGTCGACCGCTCCGTCCATCGCGAACTGGGCTGCTCCCAGGCCCTCGACGACGTAGCCGCGGCGGGCCTGCCCGTTGTCCTCGAAGGCGGAGAGGATGCGGTACGTCGCGGAGAAGCCGCCCTCGACGCCTTCGGCCTGGACCGCGCCGCGGGTCACCACGCCGTGACGGTCCAGAAGCATGCGCGCCAAGGCGTGCGCGCGGTGCGTGGGATCGGGCTCGGCGGTGGGCAGCAGGGACCAGCGGCCCGAGACAGTGGGAGGGCCGGTGCGTGACGCGGGGCGGGCGGCGGCGGTGAGCGAGCCGTAACGGCCGCGGGGCACGCTGCGCTTCGCGCGGTGGGCGGTCGATCCTGCCGTACGTCCGGACCCGAGGAGCGAACGCAGTGGCGCCAGCGTGTCGTTGGTCAGCCGGCCGGACCAGGTCAGCTCCCAGATGGCGTCGGCCAGTTGAGGATCGGTGCAGTCCGGGTGGGTGGTGGCGCGGACCTGATCGGCGATCTGCCGGAAGAACAGCCCGTACCCGCCGGTCAGGGTGGTCAGAACGGATTCGTGCAGCGCGCTGAGTTCGAGTGGGTGCGGGGGCGGGAGGAGCAGGGGCGCGCTGTCGGCGAGATAGAGGGACAGCCAGCCGTCCTTGCCGGGAAGGGCGCCCGCGCCGGCCCAGATCACCTCGCCCGTGGTGGTGAGTTCGTCGAGCAGGGCGGGGGCGTACCCCGTGACCCGGCCCGGCAGGATCAGCTTCTCCAGCGCCGATGCGGGGACGGGGGCACCCTGCAACTGTTCGACGGCGCGGGCCAGTCCGTCGATTCCGCGCAGGCTGTTGTTGCCGAGATGCTGCCACTGCGGGAGGAAGCCGGCGAGGGCGGCGGGCGGGACCGGCTCCAACTCGTGCCGGAGCGCGGCGAGGGACCGGCGGCGGAGCCGACGCAACACTGTGGCGTCGCACCATTCCTGGCCGATGCCTGCGGGGTGGAACTCCCCCTGGACGATCCGGCCGGACGCGGCGAGCCGCTGCAGAGCGCCGTCCGTGACCGCGGTGCCGAGGCCGAAGCGGGCGGCGGCACCGGTGGAGGTGAACGGACCGTGCGTACGGGCGTAGCGGGCGAGGAGATCGCCTAGCGGGTCCTTCACCGGTTCGGTGAACGCCTCGGGGACGCCGACCGGGAGGGCCGTGCCCAGCGCGTCACGCAGTCGGCCCGCGTCCTCGATCGCCGCCCAGTGGTCGGCTCCGCCTATCCGGACCCGGATGGCCCGGCGAGCTGCGGCCAGCTCCGGGGCCCACGGCTGCTCGGCACCGCGCTCGGCCAACTCGGCGTCGGTGAGCGGGCCGAGGACGCGGAGCAGGTCGGCGACGCCTTCGACGTCCTTGATCCGGCGGTCCTCGGTCAGCCACTGGAGCTCCTGCTCCAGCCCGCTCAGCACCTCGGCGTCGAGCAGCTCGCGCAGTTCGGCCTGGCCCAGGAGCTCGGCGAGGAGATGGGAGTCGAGGGAGAGCGCGGCCGCCCGGCGCTCGGCGAGCGGAGAGTCGCCCTCGTACAGGAACTGCGCCACATAGCCGAAGAGGAGCGAGCGCGCGAAGGGCGAGGGCTCCTGGGTGGTCACCTCGACCAGGCGGACGCGGCGCGCTTCGAGATCGCCCATCAGTTCCGCGAGCCCGGGAACGTCGAAGACGTCCTGCAGGCATTCACGGACCGCTTCGAGGACGATCGGGAAGGAGCCGAACTCCGAGGCCACCTGGAGGAGCTGGGCGGCGCGCTGACGCTGCTGCCAGAGCGGGGTGCGCTTGCCCGGGCTGCGGCGGGGCAGCAGCAGGGCGCGCGCCGCACACTCGCGGAAGCGGGAGGCGAACAGGGCGGATCCGCCGACCTGATCGGTGACGATCTGGTTGATCTCGCCCTGGTCGAAGACGACATCGGCGGCGCCGACGGGCGGCTGATCGCTGTCGTGCGCCGCTGCGGCCAACGGGGCCGGCTCCCGCGGCGAGTTCCGGGACGAGTTCTGTGACGGGTCAGGGGCGAGGTCCTGGGCCGGATCGAAGTCCAGGAGATCCAGGCCCATCATGTCGGCGTCGGGCAGCCGCAGCACGATGCCGTCGTCGGCATGCATCACCTGGGCGTCCAAGCCGTACCGCTCGGCGAGGCGGGCTCCCAGCGCCAGCGCCCACGGAGCATGGACCTGCGCACCGAACGGGGAGTGCACGACCACCCGCCAGTCGCCCAGCTCGTCGCGGAATCGCTCGACGAGGATGGTCCGGTCGTCGGGGACATGGCCGCAGGCGGCGCGCTGTTCGCCGATGTACGACAGGACGTTGTCGGCGGCCCAGGTGTCGAGGCCGGCGGCGAGCAGCCGCGACCTGGCGTCCTCGGACGACATTCCGCCGATCTCGCGAACGAACGCGCCCAGGGCACGGCCCAGCTCCAGCGGGCGGCCCAGCTGGTCGCCCTTCCAGAACGGCAGCCTTCCCGGAACCCCGGGGGCCGGGGACACCAGGACCCGGTCGCGGGTGATGTCCTCGATCCGCCAGGACGTGGTGCCCAGCGTGAAGACATCGCCGACCCGGGACTCGTACACCATCTCCTCGTCCAGCTCGCCGACCCGGCCGCCGCCCTTCTTGGGGTCGGCACCGGCGAGGAAGACCCCGAAGAGCCCGCGGTCGGGGATGGTGCCGCCGGAGGTGACCGCGAGCCGCTGGGCGCCGGGGCGGCCCGTGACCGTACCGGCGACGCGGTCCCAGACCACGCGCGGGCGCAGCTCGGCGAAGGCATCCGACGGATAGCGGCCGGCCAGCATGTCCAGCACGGCCGTGAACGCCGACTCCGGCAGCGAGGCGAAAGGGGCGGCACGGCGGGTCACGGCCAGCAGATCGTCCACCTGCCAGGTGTCCAGGGCGACCATGGCGACCAGCTGCTGGGCCAGCACGTCCAGCGGATTGGACGGGATCCGGAGTGCCTCGATCGAGCCGGAGCGCATCCGCTCGGTGACCACCGCCGCCTGGACCAGGTCGCCGCGGTACTTCGGGAAGACCACTCCGGTGGAGACCGCACCGACCTGGTGCCCGGCACGGCCGACCCGCTGCAGCCCGGAGGCGACCGACGGCGGCGACTCCACCTGGACCACCAGGTCGACCGCACCCATGTCGATGCCCAGCTCCAGACTGGAGGTGGCGACCACGGCAGGCAGCCGGCCCGCCTTCAGATCCTCCTCGACCTGGGCGCGCTGCTCCTTGGAGACCGAACCGTGGTGTGCGCGGGCGAGCAGTGCCGGGGCACCCTTCGCCGCACCGGACTCGGCCATGATCTCGGCGGGGGAGTGGGCCTCCGGCAGCGTCTCGCCGGTGGCCCGCTCGTACGCGATCTCGTTGAGCCGGTTGCACAGTCTCTCCGCGAGACGGCGGGAGTTGGCGAAGACGATCGTGGAGCGGTGCGCCTGGACGAGGTCGGTGATCCGCTCCTCGACATGCGGCCAGATCGACGGCTTTTCCGTCTGGCCCGCTTGATCCGGGTCGGTGGCGGGCGAACCGCCGAGCTCGCCCAGATCCTCCACCGGCACGACCACCGACAGATCGAACCGCTTGGTGGACGGCGGCTGGACGATCTCCACCTTCCGCTGCGGCGAGAGGAACCGCGCCACTTCGTCGACCGGACGGACCGTCGCCGACAGGCCGATCCGCCGTGCCGGACGAGGCAGCAGCTCGTCGAGACGCTCCAGCGACACGGCGAGATGTGCGCCCCGCTTCGTACCGGCCACTGCGTGCACCTCGTCGAGAATCACCGTCTCGATCCCCGACAGGGCCTCCCGAGCCGAGGAGGTCAGCATCAGGAACAGCGACTCGGGGGTGGTGATCAGGATGTCCGGCGGCCGGGTCGCCATGGAGCGTCGCTCGGCGGGCGGCGTGTCCCCCGAGCGGATGCCCACCCGCACGTCGGGCTCGGGCAGCCCGAGCCGCACCGATTCCTGGCGGATCCCGGTCAGCGGTGAGCGCAGATTGCGCTCCACGTCGACAGCCAGGGCCTTCAGGGGCGATACGTACAGCACGCGGCAGCGCTTCTTCGCCTCGGCGGGCGGCGGGACCGCGGCCAGCCGGTCCAGCGCGGCGAGGAACGCGGCGAGCGTCTTGCCCGATCCGGTGGGCGCGACGACCAGCACGTCCGAACCCTCGCCGATCGCGCGCCAGGCACCCTCCTGCGCGGAAGTCGGCGCGCTGAAGGCACCCGAGAACCAGCCGCGGGTGGCGGGGGAGAACGAATCGAGCGCAGAGCCGGCCATGTCCCCCATCGTGCACCCGACCACTGACAACGGACGGTGACAGTGGTCGGTACCTGCGAGAATTCGGGAATGGCGGCAGGATCGGGCCCGGGCTTCGGCCCGGCTTCGGGAGAGTGGGCGAGGTACTGGCAGTACGCGGAACTGCCGGACCTCGATCTGCTGCGTGCCCGGTACGTGCGCCACACCTTCCCGCGCCACAGCCACGAGGGCTACGTCTTCGGCACCATCACAAGGGGAGTCGAGGACGTCGGGCTGCCCGGCGGCACCGTACATGCAGGCCCGGGCGCCGTCGTCATGATCAATCCGGAGGTGCCGCACACCGCGCGGGCCGGTGTCCCCGAGGGCTGGGTGTACGCCACGCTGTACCCGTCCGCACAGGTGATCAACGACATTGCCGCCGACACGACGCGCCTGCGCGGCACTGTCGGTTTCGCCGAGACCAGCGTCGTCGACCCGGAATCGGCCCGGCTCATCGGCGAGGTGCACCGGGCGGCCGAGGAGGGCAACGCGCTCGCAGCCGACAGCGTCCTGCGCATCCTGGTCGCGCGGCTGCTCAGCAGCCATGGCAGCGTGCTGCCCACCCGCTCTCCCCGGTCGGCGGGCGCCCGGGACGCGGCACGGGCGCGTGCGGTGCTGGAGAGCAGGATGACCGAGCCGCCGACTCTGGAGGTGCTGGCCGTCGAACTCGGAACCAGCCCGTTCGCCCTGCTGAGGGCGTTCAAGAAGCAGTACGGGATGCCGCCGCACACCTGGCTCACCGATGCCCGGGTAAGGCGGGCGCGGCGGATGCTGGATGCGGGTGTGGCGCCCTCGGTCGCCGCGACCGAGGTCGGCTTCACCGATCAACCGCACCTGAATCGCCATTTCACCCGGATAGTGGGGGTGCCGCCCGGCGCCTACCAGCGCGAACGCGCAAGAACGTACAAGACCGGTCCCGGTCTGTCCCCGTAGCGTTCCGTCTGTGCCAGAACAGACAACATCCCCAGAGAAAATCGGCGA
This sequence comes from Streptomyces sp. NPDC051664, assembly GCF_044453545.1. Classification (NCBI taxonomy): domain Bacteria; kingdom Bacillati; phylum Actinomycetota; class Actinomycetes; order Kitasatosporales; family Streptomycetaceae; genus Streptomyces; species Streptomyces sp. NPDC051664. Next base: position 25,153 of record NZ_JBITCU010000018.1, read on the forward strand.
GCCCGCCGAGACAGCCGCCGGTGAGGTGAAGTCCGATGCGGCCGTCGTGCGCGATGCCCTCGGCGTCGGTATCGCCGTGGGGCTGTCCGGCTTCGCCTTCGGAGTCACCTCGGCAGGCTCGGGCCTCAGCCTGCTCCAGACCTGCCTGCTAAGCCTCCTCGTCTTCACAGGCGCCTCGCAGTTCGCGCTGGTAGGCGCGCTCGCGGCGGGCGGCAATCCGTACACGGCGGCTGCCGGGGCGTTCTTTCTCGGCGTACGCAACGCGTTCTACGGCTTGCGGCTGTCGCAGCTGCTCGCGCTCCCGCGTGCGCTGCGACCGCTCGCCGCGCAGTGGGTGATCGACGAGACGACCGCTGTGACGCTGCCCCAGCCCACCCGGCGGGCCGCGCGGATCGGCTTCACCGTCACCGGAATCACCTTGTACGTGCTGTGGAACCTGACGACCCTGCTGGGAGCTCTTGGCGCGGAGGCGCTCGGCGACACCGACAGCTGGGGACTGGACGCCGCGAGCCCCGCCGTCTTTCTCGCCCTGCTCGCACCCATGTTGAGGAGCACGACGGAGCGCATCACCGCCGCGCTCGCCGTCCTGCTCGCCCTCGGTCTGCTGCCCGTGCTGCCCGCGGGGGTACCGGTGCTGCTCTCCGCGCTGGCCGCGCCTGCCGTTCTCTTCCTGATGGGACGCAGCAACGGTTCGCCCGGTGACACCCCCGCCATGGCGGCGACCCCGACGGAGGACGGCCGATGAACGTCTGGACAGCGATCGCACTCACTGCCGTCGGCTGCTATCTCGCGAAGCTGCTGGGACTGCTGGTGCCCGCGGGCGCGCTGGAACGCCCGCTCGTCCAGCGCCTTTCCGCGCTCCTGCCGGTGGCGCTCCTGGCGGCCCTCACGGCGCAGCAGACCTTCGGGGACGGACAGCAGCTGGTGCTGGATGCCAGGGGTGCGGGACTGGCCGCCGCGGCACTCGCCCTGGTCCTGCGTGCTCCCTTCCTGGTGGTCGTGGGAGCGGCCGTGGTCGTCACGGCAGGGGCGCGTGCACTCGGATAGACGTCCGTGCGGAGCACGATCGGGCCGCCCGCACAGGTGTGTTGTGTAAGGGGCTCGGCCCCTGGGACCGAGCCCCTTACACACCGGCCACCGTCGACGGCTCAGTGCACAGGAATGCCCACCGCCGGTGTCTCCGGTACGCCGAGCCGCACCGCGTCCTTCTCCGGCCGCAGGAAGCAGACGGCGAGTACACCGGCCACCGCTACCAGCCCCGCCATCAGCAGGTACGCCGAGCGGTAGCCCGTCGGCACGGACGGGGCCGCATCCACCATCCGGCCGGTGACCAGCGGCGACAGGATGCCGGCGAGTGCATAGACGAAGGCCAGGGCACCCAGGGCCACTCCGCGCTGCCCGGACGGCGCGATCCGCGCGACGGCCGTCTGCGACACCGTGAGGATCACATTCGTCAGCGCCATCGGGCCGACCATCAGCGCGATCTTCACGCCCACCGCGTCCACTTCGGCGAACGTCGCGATCGACAGGGCGGCCACACACATCACCACGCCTCCGCCGAGCCCCGCGGGCAGCTTCGGCGCAGTCTCCTTCCGGGACGCCCGCCGCGCGAACAGTCCGTGTCCCAGCAGCACCACGGCATTGCCGACGGCCGTTGCCGTCACCACAGCCCCTGACTGCTTCAGGCTCAGCCCCGACACCTCGTGCAGGTAGTCCGGCGCCCAGGTCAGCCCGGCGGAGAGCAGCCAGTAGGCGGCGAACGTCCCGAAGGCCGCCGTGAGCCAGGTACCGGAGAGCAACAGTCTCCGGTACGGAACGGACGCGCTGCTTCCACGGTCCGAGGCGGCCGTCCCCCGCGGTGGGGCGAGCGGCCCCTCCTCGCCACGTACGTACCAGCAGAGCGCCCACGCCAGGCCGACCAGCCCCACGATGCCGAAGGCCCAGCGCCATCCCCACCCATCGATCACCACGGTGAGCAGGGGAGCGGACACCGCCACCCCGCCCGCCGCGCCGACCATCAGTACGGCGGTCGGCAGGGTCCGCTCCTTCTGCCCGAACCAGCCGTGCAGATGGTGCACCGCCACCGGTGCCGCGGGCCCCTCGGCCGCACCGAGCAGCACCCGGGTCGCCAGCAGCGTCCCGAACCCGGCGGCGCCGAGCAGCATCGGAAGCTGCGCCACGGACCACAGCAACGCCATCCCGAGCAGCAGCACGGTGGTACGGGTCCGGCGGGTCAGGAACGACACCCCGAGCGCGGCCAGGCTGAACAGGGCGAAGAAAGCGGACTGCGCCGTACCGAACTCACCTCGCGTCAGTCCTAGTTCGTCGCGGATCGGGTCCGCGGCCAGGCCCATGACGGTCTTGTCGGCGAAGTTCAGCAGCATGAAGGTGAGCAACAGCCAGGTGGTGCCCCAGGCCCCCCGCCGCAGCCGCTCGGGGTTCTCGGCTCCGATGCCCGCCTGCAGCGGTGCGGCGGCCCCCGCCGGGGCGCTCACCCACGCTCCCCGGACGCCCCGCCGCAGTCGCAGGCGTCCTCGTCCGCGACTCCGACGCTGATCATTCCGGCGGCCCGCTTCCGGCCGTCCGGAGAGCGTGTCAGTTCGGTCTCCAGGTCGGTGCCCTCCGCCACCGCCGCCGACTCCGCGGCAGCCCAGTTGAACACCCCACGGGCCATGGTCGATGTCTCGGACGCCGCCCTCTGCGCGTACACCCGCGCCCGTATCCGCGCCACTTCCACATCGGCCGGGGCGGCAAGGGCGGCGGTCTCCGCAAGGTGCGACGCGAGCCGCAGCTCCCCCTCCTCCAGCAGCTTCACCGCCCGCTGTGCCAGTGCCGGGGCGCCGCCCGCGGCGTTCGCGAACTCGGTGGCGACTGCGGCGTCCGGGGCCGGCTTGAGATGAGCCGGGTTCTGGTCGTACCACCCGCCCCACAGCCGCCACAGGTTGCGTACGACGAACTCCGGCTCGTCGTAGGCGGGATGCAGGTAGGGCTTCTGCAGCAGTTCCTGCGGCACCTGCACGCCGTGCAGTACGGCATCGAGGCGGTGGCCCGCGTTCATCAGCTCCCTGGTTTGCTCGCAGAGCGACTCCAGGAGCCGCGCCGTGTCGTCGAGCGCCCGATGGACCCGGTCCGTGCCGACGATCGGCACGCCGTGGCCGGGGAGCAGAAGTTCGGCGCCGAGCTCCTGCATGGCGCGCAGCGCCCGCGCCCAGTCCTCCGGATACCGCTGCACCTTCTGGGGATTGCCCGCGTTCGGGGTGTTCCAGATGAAGAGGTCACCGGTGCACAGGGTCTTGAGCTCGGGGACCCACACATAGGTGCTGTCGTCCGTCTCACCCTTGGCGTGCACCAGCTCGAAGGTCAGATCGCCGCGCTCGGCGGTCAGCCGGCTGCGATAGGTGGTGTCGGGATAGCGGTAGGTGGATGGCCAGTTCAGGGACGGTACGCCGAACTGCCTGCGATTGATCCAGGTGTTGTAGCCCGCCGTGCTGATGTACCGGTCGAAGCGAGCGGTGACCGCCTCGTGCGCGATCACCTCAGGCCGCTCGCGCCCCTCACTGTCCGCCTGCGCGTCGAACGGTGCGACACCGAAGACGTGGTCGACATGACCGTGCGTGTATACGACGGTGCTGACCCGCTGCTCACTGAAGGCCCCGACCGCCTCGTGCAGCGGACCTGCCGTACGGAAGTCCCCGGAGTCCACGAGCACCAGCCCGGCACCCGTGTCGAAGACCGCCACATTGGCGAAGGCGGGCAGAAAACCGACCCGTTCGCGAACAGTCACCAGGCCCGCACCCGAGTACGCACCGGACAGATGCGGCAGCAGCGTGTCCTCACCCTGCCACACCCGGTCGATATAGCTGAGATAGTCCGTCGGCTTGTGCTCGGTCATACCTTCGACTCCTTCGGTGCTGTACGGCAGATCGCCCGGAAACCGAGTCTCGGCCTCCGAAGTGACCTCCGACACCCGCCCTCGTCACACCGCTTCGCGCTGCGTACTGTGACGCGTCACAAGGGCCACCCGGGTGCAGGGAGAACCGCCATGCCACTGTCCGATGCGGCCAGAGCCCTCGCCCTGCGCTGCGAGCCCAGGGTCAACGAGCTGGCGCGGCACATGGCCCGTAAGTCCTTCGAGCAGCTCCCCGGTTACACCGGGCTCCCGGACGATGTGAAGGACCTGGAGATCGCCGCAACCGCCCGGCACGGCGTGCGTCTTTTCCTGCGCCGGGCCACCGAACCGCACCCCAGCCCGGGCGGGCTCCGGCTCTTCCGCGAGCGTGCGGCGCAGCGCGCCGAGGAGGGGATGCCGTTGCACCTGCTGCTGCGCAGCCACGGACTCGGCATGTACGTCCTGTGGCAGGCGCTGTGTGAGGCAGCGCAACCCGGTGAGGAGAGCGCGCTCATCGAACTTGCCGATCTGCTGCTCCAGTCGCACCACTCGCTGGTCGGTGCGGTGGCCGAGACGTACATGGACGAGCGCTCGGCGCTGGAGGCGGAACAGCGGGAGCAGCGCCGCTCCCTCGTGCGCGGATTCCTTGACGGGACTCTGGAACCAGGTCACTCCCCGTCGGCGCAGCTCGGCCTCGACGGGCCCGCGCTGGTGCTCGCCGTCGTGCTGGAACCGTCGGAACCCGGTGCGGGGCCAGGGGACATGGAGCCGGGCGGCGCGGAGGCCGGGAACGCGGGGTCCGGCAGCTCCGGCACCGGCAGTCCGGTGACCGTACGGCGCCGGATGCGGCGCATCCAGACCGTGCTCGACCAGACATTCGGTACGGAGTTGCTCTTCCTGTTCGACGCGGGCGCAGGCCGTGCTGTCGTACCGCAGGAGTGCGAACCACCCGGCGATCTGGCCCGGCGGCTGACCCGTGCCTGCGGCGCCGACGTCCGGGTCGCCGCAGTTCCGGCCGAAGCACCCGGGGCGGTCCCCGAGGCGTCCCGTACGGCCGTGGAGATCATCCGGGTCGCCCGGGCGTGCGGGCTGCCGCCGGGACTGCACAGCCTCGACGACGTGCTCCTCGAGTTCCAGCTGTCCCGCCCCGGCCCCGGCAGCCGCCGGATCGCCGCCCTGCTGGACCCCGCTGCCGCCCGCCCCGAGCTGCTGCGGACCCTGCGGACCCACCTGGCACACCAGCAGGACAGGCGCCGCACCGCGACCCTGCTGGGGTTGCATCCCAACACCGTCGACAATCGGCTGGCGAGGCTCGCCGAGCTGACCGGGCTCGATCTGGTGTCGCCGCGCGGCACCGCGCTCGCCATCGCGGCCCTGCTGCTGCACGACAGCGGCCACGGGACCGACGGCACACACGGCGCAGGATGAGCGACCGGGCGGCGGCCGTCCGGCCGACTACCGAAGGCCCGCGGCGGACGGCCTGGTCACGGCCGTCCGGTGGGCCCGCTCACGGACGGTTGGCGGTGTGCCTCCGCCCCGGCGCTCAGCCGAGGCTGCGGCCATGGGCCCGTAGCGTCTGCAGTGCCTTCAGCGTCACCAGAGGCCGCCCCTCCAGAGCTGTGCCGGGTGCCCACTGCCGCCAGTTCAACGGCCAGCCGCCGTCCGCCTGCTGTTCCGACGCCAGATGGTCGAGGGAGCGTTCCAGCTCCGCGTCGGTGAACCAGCGACGGGCGAGCGAATCGGGTGTACGGGCGTAGTCGTACGGGAAGTGCTGCTCACCCGGTGCGTATCCGGCCGCCACCGGGTACTCCGCGCGCCGCTCCGGATCCAGCACGGCCAGCCGCTGTTCCCGCACCAGCCGTCCGATACGGTCTGCCGCGGCCTCCGCCCGCGCCCGGTCCGGTGCACCGTCCAGGAAGGCGACCGCCGCCTCGATCTCGTACGGATGCGAGTGCTCCAGCGCGTTGACCGCCTCCCAGCAGAAGTCGGTGGCCCGGAAGAGCCAGGCGTGCCAGACCGCATTACGGTGCAGCAGCCCGACGACAGGACCGGTGGCGAGCAGCTCCGCCGGCGGGTCGTCGACGAGCTGGATGAACGGCGCGGCCGGATAGCCCCGCTGCGAGGGAAGGAGGGCGGGCAGCGCACCCTCCTTCGTCGACACATCGGTCAGGAAGCGGCAGATCCGTTCCACCCGCAGACCGCTGCAGCGCCCGATGGAGTCGAGAACGTTCAGCGCGTGGGCCGTGTGCAGCGGCTGGCTGACGGGGCCCCGCAGATCGGGTTCGAGTGCGTGACCGTATCCGCCGTCCTCGTTGAGATAGGCGGTGAGTGCGGTCTCCACGGCGTCGGCGCTTCCTGCCAGGAAGTGGTGGGCGAACCGCCGCTGTTCGAGGACACGGGCCGTGAGCCAGATGAACTGCTCGGCGCGGTTGAGGGGGCTTGCTCCTGTTCCAGCCATGGACCGACCGTAGGCCGGTAAGCGCTCTCGACATGTCGTAGGGACACGGCTGCACTCTCAGGAGCGGGATACTGAAGTCATGCGGTTGACGATTTTCTGGGAACGGATGGAAGACCACTTCGGCGCGGGGTACGCCGACTCCTTTGCGCACGACCATGTGATGGCCGAGCTCGGCGGGCGGACGGTGCACCAGGCGCTGGCCGCGGGCTGGGAGGCGAAGGACGTCTGGCGCGGCGTCTGCACGGCGGTCGGCATCCCCGCCGACAAGCGCTGACGAACTGCTCGTCCCCGCGGGACCGCACCCGCTCTCCGGGGTGGGCGGCCGGCTGTCACAGCCGTGGGCGAGACTGGGTCCGTGGCACTGACAGACGAGACCGCCCAGAACCCGCCCGCCCCCACTCCGCCCGTCCCGCCGGCCGCGCCACCGACCCAGCCGTCCGGCGCCGGGGCGGCCCGAATGCCTGCATGGCTGCCGCGCGCCATGGTCCTCGCCCTGGCGCTCTATGCCTGCTTCCGGCTCGGCAGCTGGGCGTTCGACCAGCTCATCGGGCTGTTGATCAACGTGCTGATCGCCTTCTTCCTGGCGCTCGCCATAGAACCCGCGGTGGGCCGGATGTCCTCACGCGGCATGCGTCGCGGCCTGGCGACCTTCCTGGTGTTCTTGTTGATCCTGATTGCCGGGGCCGGGTTCGTCGTACTGCTCGGATCGATGCTTGCGGGCCAGATCGTCGAGATGGTCGAGGAGTTCCCCAAGTACCTGGACTCGGTGATCAACTGGGTCAACCAGAGCTTCCACACCGAGCTCTCGCGGGTCGAGGTGCAGGACAGCCTGCTGCACTCCGACTGGTTGCAGAAGTATGTCCAGAACAGCGCGACCGGTGTGCTCGATGTCTCCACCACCGTGCTCGGTGGGCTGTTCCGACTGCTGACGATCTTCCTGTTCTCGTTCTACTTCGCGGCCGACGGCCCCCGGCTGCGCCGCGGTCTCTGCTCCGTACTGCCGCCCGCCCGGCAGGCCGAAGTCCTGCGGGCCTGGGAGATCGCGGTCGACAAGACCGGTGGTTATCTCTACTCGCGCGGGCTGATGGCACTCATCTCCGGAATCGCGCACTACATCCTGCTGGTGTCCCTCGATGTGCCGTACGCGCCGGCGCTCGCGGTCTGGGTCGGTCTCGTCTCGCAGTTCATCCCCACGATCGGTACGTATCTGGCCGGCGCCCTGCCGATGCTGATCGCGTTCACCGTCGACCCCTGGTACGCCCTGTGGGTGCTCGGATTCGTCGTGATCTACCAGCAGTTCGAGAACTACGTGCTGCAGCCCAAGCTCACCTCCAGGACCGTGGACATCCATCCGGCGGTCGCCTTCGGCTCGGTCATCGCCGGTACGGCGCTGATGGGCGCCGTGGGCGCGCTGATCGCCATCCCGGCCGTCGCCACGCTGCAGGCGTTCCTGGGCGCCTATGTGAGGCGCTACGACGTGACGGACGACCCACGGGTGCACGGCCGTCACCAGCGGCGGCGCGGTGAGTCGGTGTTCTCGCGGCTGCGCCGCGCGACCCGGGCTCCCGGGGACGAAGAGGATGCGGAGCGACCGGAAGCACCGGGTCCGCGGCCACGGGTCTGAGCGACGGCGGGACGCGGGAGTTCCGGCGCGGTGCGGGAGCTCCGGCGGGGTGCGCGAGGCCGGGGCGGTGAGGAGGTCTCGCAGGGTGCTCAGCGATAGCCCGTCACGTCGGCCGGCCGGCCCGCGTCCTGGACTTCGGGCACGTACCTCCAGGCATCGGGCCGGCTGCCGTCCAGATCGGTGAAGCCGTAGACCCGAGCCAGTTGCCCGCTGGACAGCGACTGCCCGTTCCAGCGAGCCACCCCGGGGTCCTGCGCGAGTGCGGCCACGGCGCGGCCGACGAAGGCCGGACTCTCGGAGATCGCGAAGTGGGGTGCGTGGGCGATCGCGTCGCGCCAGTTCGCTTCGGTGACGCCATGGGCGTCCAGCATCGCCTCGGACCGCAGCCAGCCGGGCGTGAGCGACACCGCGGTCGCGCCGTGGGGCTTCAGCTCGTGCGCGAGGGCGAACGCCATCCGGTTCACCGATGCCTTGGCCAGGTCGTAGAAGAAGGAGACCCGGTAGTGGACGGCGTTGTACTCATCGGTGCCGTCGGTCACCTCGACGACCAGGCCCCCTGGCTGCTCGATGAGGAGCGGAAGCGCGTAATGGCTGGTGATGGCGTGGGTGTCGACGGCCAGACGCAGGGTGTGCAGACCTGTCTCCAGGCAGGATTCCCAGACCGACCTGTCCCACTCGATCCCGGCTCCCCAGATGTCGTTCACGAGGACGTGCAGTCGGCCCTCGTCGCGCCGGATGCGCGTCACGAGCGCGCTGACTTCCGAGGGCACGAGGTGGTCCACCCGGACCGGGATCCCGTGGCCGCCCGCCTCGTCCACGAGAGCTGCGGTCTCCTCGATGGTCTCCGGGCGGTTCATCTCCGACCGCTGGGTCGTGGTCGTCCGTCCGGTGACATAGACGGTGGCTCCGGCCGCTCCCAGTTGAACGGCGATCCCACGGCCCGCACCTCGCGTGGCGCCGGCGACCAGGGCCACTTTCCCTGTCAGTGATGTCCCCATACGGCCGGAATCTAGCATGATGTTGACCACTTGATCTTGACTCGTCAAGTGTAGAGTGCTAGGGCGCTACTCTGGGGGGCGGGCCGGTCCGGAGCGGTGTGCTTGACACCGAAATCGAACATCCATTCTCATGGGATTCCGGCCGGGTTTTCCCGGGCCCGACCGTGGAGTTGTCCACAGGCCGGGAGGACGTCGAGGCCCATTGTCAGTGGCAGGGGTTAGCGTCTTTGACGTGAAGCGATCGACTCAAGCAAATCGGGTGGAACCCATGGCAGGAACCGACCGCGAGAAGGCGTTGGACGCCGCACTCGCACAGATTGAACGGCAATTCGGCAAGGGCGCGGTGATGCGCCTCGGTGAACGGCCGAACGAGCCCATCGAGGTGATTCCCACCGGGTCGACCGCACTCGACGTCGCCCTCGGCGTCGGCGGACTGCCGCGCGGCCGTGTGGTGGAGGTGTACGGGCCGGAGTCCTCCGGTAAGACGACGCTGACGCTGCACGCGGTGGCGAATGCACAGCGGCTCGGCGGCTCGGTGGCCTTCATCGACGCGGAGCACGCCCTCGACCCCGAGTACGCGAAGAAGCTCGGCGTCGACATCGACAACCTCATCCTGTCCCAGCCGGACAACGGTGAGCAGGCGCTCGAGATCGTGGACATGCTGGTCCGCTCGGGCGCTCTCGACCTGATCGTCATCGACTCCGTCGCGGCACTCGTGCCCCGTGCGGAGATCGAGGGTGAGATGGGCGACTCGCACGTGGGTCTGCAGGCCCGACTGATGAGCCAGGCACTCCGCAAGATCACCAGCGCGCTCAACCAGTCCAAGACCACCGCGATCTTCATCAACCAGCTCCGCGAGAAGATCGGTGTGATGTTCGGCTCCCCGGAGACCACGACCGGTGGCCGGGCGCTGAAGTTCTATGCATCGGTGCGCCTCGACATCCGTCGTATCGAGACGCTGAAGGACGGTACCGACGCCGTCGGCAACCGCACCCGCGTCAAGGTCGTCAAGAACAAGGTCGCGCCGCCCTTCAAGCAGGCCGAGTTCGACATCCTCTACGGCCAGGGCATCAGCCGTGAGGGCGGCCTGATCGACATGGGCGTGGAGCACGGCTTCGTACGCAAGGCGGGCGCCTGGTACACGTACGAGGGTGACCAGCTCGGCCAGGGCAAGGAGAACGCCCGCAACTTCCTCAAGGACAACCCCGATCTCGCCAACGAGATCGAGAAGAAGATCCTCGAGAAGCTGGGCATCGGTGTCAGGCCGGAGGCGGCTCCGTCCGCCGAACCCGGGGCGGACGCGGCGGGCGGCGCGGCGGCTGCGGCCGACAGCGCGGCGAAGTCGGTGCCCGCTCCGGCCGGCAAGGCGAAGCCGGCCAAGACTGCGGCGGCCAAGAGCTAGACCGTGACACGTCGTACGGAGTGGCCGGGCAGTGATGCCGAGCCCGCCCCCGGCCCCGGCGCCGGTCCCGATTACGGCACCGGCTCGGGTGGAGGGTTCGGCGAGGGCGCGGGCCGTCGGGCCCGCTCCCGCTCCAGGAGCAGCGGCTCCCCTTCCTCGTCGAGGGCCGAGAAGGGGGAGCCGCGAGACCCGGTCGAGCAGGCGCGCAACATCTGTCTGCGTTTGCTCACCGGGACCCCGCGCACCCGCAAGCAACTTGCGGACGCACTGCGCAAGCGGGAGATCCCGGATGAGGCAGCCGAAGAGGTGCTGTCGCGCTTCGAGGATGTCGGGCTCATCGACGACGCGGCGTTCGCGGATGCCTGGGTGGAATCCCGGCACCACGGCCGGGGCCTGGCCCGTCGTGCTCTTGTGCGGGAACTGCGCACCAAGGGGGTGGACTCGGCGGTGATCGACGAGGCGATCGGGCAGCTCGACTCCGAGCAGGAGGAGGAGACCGCCCGGGAGCTCGTCGCGCGCAAGCTGCGCTCCACCCGCGGCCTGGACCGTGACAGGCGTCTGCGCCGCCTGGCGGGCATGCTCGCGCGCAAGGGGTACGGGGAGGGGATGGCCCTGCGTGTGGTGCGTCAGGCACTCGAAGAAGAGGGTGAGGACACGGAAGGTCTCGACGAGCCGTTCTGACGTGGTGCGCATCGCTGACGGTGGGCGCCTCGGGGGGTGCGCGCAGAGGTTCGGCGGGGGAGCGAAGCCGGGCGCGGGAGGCGGGGCCGTTGCGCGGTGGGTGGCGTGTAGGAGTCAGTGTCCGGCGAACGAGGCGCGACGGATGGTGGCGTCCAGCAGGGCCAGGGCATCCGATGCGGTGCGGCTGGGGTGGCGGTTCCAGGGGCCGATGAGGTCGGTCCAGCCCTGCGAGCGGAGTTCCGCGATGAGCCAGGCGCCGGCCCGGTCCACGGTGTCGAGGGAGCCGTAGCCCAGACGGTGCGCGGTGAGGAGGGCGCCGCAGATGCAGCGGGCGCCGCGGGCGTTCCGCAGCCGGTACGGGGTGTTCTGCCAGCCCCACTCGGTCAGGATCTGCCGTGCGTAGGCGAGGTGGATGGAAGGCCGTAGTTCGGGCTGCCCGATGCGACGCCAGGCGTGGAGCCGGTCCGGGAGGATGGCGCCGAGTCGTCCGGGAAGTGGGCGCTCGCGCGGCGGGGCCGGGGGCAGGACGCGCACCGAGTCGGCGATCAGCTGGTCGACCGGCACGGACAGCAGATCGCGCCAGTCGGCCGGGTGCCGGTCCGGCGGGTGCGGCGCGCTGTCGGGCGGGACAGGACGCACGGGTTCGGGGGTGGTGATGTCCCAGCCCGCGACGATCTGCTGCCAGGTCTCCGTGTCGTGGAGACGTGCGGCCTGACGGTCGAGCTGGTCGGGGGTGAGGGTGGTGGTCGGCATCGGTGCGACGTCTCCGTCATGTCAGTCCTTGGCGTTTGGGGTAAATGTCCGCCTTATGGTGAATTTACTCCACTGGGGTGAGGCGTTCGGGTGTGTCGGGGTGGGATTCGGGGGACAAGAAAGCCGCCGAGAGGGGGGCCGGCCCCGCATGAAAGACGCAGGCATGCTCCAGTGCACAGGTATCTGTGCGCAGAGCAATGTGTGACGCATGGCAGAGAAGCCCGGCGGCACCGAGATCACAGAGCCGGCCGCTCTCGAGGCGCTCGCTCAGCCGCGACGCCAGCAGATCCTTCAACACCTGACCGGGACGTCCCGGCGGCCTCCACGATCCTTGCCCGCCTGTCGGTCCTGCTGATCGCCGCTGCCCTCGGCACCGGCACCGGCATCGCACTCGCCGTACTCACCGCCTTCAGCATCGGCATGACCGGCAGCGCGGTGCCCACCGTCATGCCGGTGGTGTACGCGACGGTGGTGGGTGCAGCCGCGCTGCCCGGCCAGGTGGCTGCTTCCAAGCAGTGACACGCCAGTGGCAGTGCGGCCCGTGTCCCACGCGGGCACCGCGGCCGCAACTGTCACCCGTCAGGCGTCGACCGGGAGCCCCGCCGCCCGCCACGCCTGGAACCCGCCGATCAGATCGGTCGCCCGGTGCAGTCCCAACTGCTGCAGGGACGCGACCGCGAGACTCGACGCGTAGCCCTCGTTGCACACCACCACCACCTGCAGGTCATGGCTGACCGCTTCCGGTGCGCGATGGCTGCCCTGCGGGTCGAGCCGCCACTCCAGCTCATTGCGTTCGACGATCAGTGCCCCCGGAATCAGTCCGTCCCGGTCGCGCAGCGCCGCATAGCGGATATCCACCAGCAGGGCCCCGTCCGCGGCGGCGGCCGCCGCCGCGTGCGGACCGATCCGGTCGAACCCGGCCCGGACCCGCTCCAGCAACTCGTCGATTCCCACCCGCCCCGTACCGCCGTTCCGGTCGCCGCTCACTGCCAGTCCTCCGGGTGCTCGACGTGCTCAAGACGGAGTACCGCGCCCGTGCGGCTGTAGCGCCGGATCTGCGGCAGCGGCGGATAGTACGCATGGACGGAGACGGCGTGCTCGGTGCCGGACTCGTTCAGCACCTCGTGCACATGGTGCCGGCCGAACGCCCGGCCCTGACCGGTCGACAGCTGTCGGGACCGATCGACGCCTTCGGCCAGTTCAAGCGTCTTCCAGCCGTCGGTGGGCAGCCGCACCGCGAGCGACTGCTCCTTCAGGGTGCCCGCCGCCGTGCAGAAGGCACCGAGCGAGTCGGCGTGGTCGTGCCAGCCGGTGCCGGTGTCCGGCGGCCAGCCGATCAGCCAGGCCTCACTGCCACCGGGCCCGTCGAGCCGGATCCAGGTGCGGCCTTCGGGATCGACGGGGAGCGCGGCGATGAGATCGGTGTCCGCCGCCGTGTGGCAGACGAATTCGAGCAGTTCCGCGGCTGTCGGGCCGGGTCCGGCACCGGAGTGCGGACCGGAGACAGGCGTGCGCAGGGAGGGCGAAGGAGAGGGAGAGGCAGACACAGGGACCGTCCTGAGAGTTCGCGTGTGGTGCCCGGGGTACGACAGAGCGCACACCGCAGCAGGAAGAGGCGATTCAGCAGGACGGACGACACACGCAGCCCGCGTAGCGGACGAGGTCCATATGGACCCTCCGCCACAAGCGCACATCAGTGTCGGTCACGTTTCGGAGTACACCATGTGCCGCCTGCGGGGGTCAATTGATGTCTGCGGTCTGGTCGGCGCGTACGGACGCACGTGGCTCACCGCCGCGCGCCGCGTCCGCCGCAGCGAAAAGTTCCGCCGGCCGGACCCCGCCGAACGACGCCACCAGGTGTCCGTCCGGCCGGACCAGCAGCACAGTGTGGGCCGACGCCCCGGGGTAGGCCTCGGTCACCAGGAGCTCGCCCCTTACCGGCAAGGCGTCGACCGCCTCGACGAGCCGCGGCATCACGCCCGCCATCAGCCAGTGCCGCCGGTCCCACACCCCGGTCCCCGGAGCGACCAGCAGCACCAGCAGGTGCCCCTGCCCCAGCCGCTCGCGCAGTCGTACGGTCGTGCCGTCGGGCGCCGTCACCCGCACATCGGCAACCGGGGCACCGGGGGGCGTACCGACCGTTGTGTGCGCCTCGGCGCGTGGAGGCGCAAGGGGGGAGTGCGTGTACGAGGGGGGCGCACCGAGCGCGCCACAGCCCAGATGACCGTCGGCGAGCAGCGAATCGTGCCCGCGTGCGCCCCCCGGAACCAATGTCCGCAGACCTCCGCCACCACGCAGTATCGGCAGCGACTGGTCCGCGGCGCGCAGCCGCGAGGCGACCGCAGCCCGGCGCTCCGTCTGGTAGCTGTCGAGCAGTACGTCCGAGGCGCCGTGATGCCAGGCCTGTGCCAGCTTCCAGGCCAGGTTCTCGGCGTCCCGCAGCCCCTCGTCGAGCCCTTGCGTACCCAAGGCGCCCAGCAGATGTGCGGCGTCCCCGGCCAGGAAGGCCCGCCGGACGCGCCAGCGCCGGGCCAGCCGGTGGTGCAGCGTGTACACGCCCGTGTCCAGGAGTTCGTACGGCGGGGTCTCACCACCGCACCAGCCGGCGAGGGTGTCCCGCACCCGGGTGATCAGGGCGTCGGGCGTGACGAACTCGCCGCGCGGCGGAAGCAGCCAGTCCAGCCGCCACGCGCCGTCCCGCAGCGGCCGCGCGGTCACCTCGGCGCCGCCGCTGCGCCACGGCGGCAGCCGGTGCAGCACGGCCTGGCCGGGCCAGGGCAGCTCGGTGCGCAGCGCGGCGACGGCATGCCGCTCCACCGCCGTGCGTCCGGGGAACCTGATGTCCAGGAGCTTGCGCACGGTGGACCTGGCGCCGTCGCAGCCGACCAGGTAACTCCCGCGCCACCACGTCGAGTCGGGCTCCCTGGTGTGTACCGTGACGCCGGCCGGGTCCTGTTCCAGTGTGTCGATACGGCTGAGCGGAGCCATCTGCACCAGCCCCTGCCGGGCGATCGCGTCCCGCAGCCCGCGCATCAGTGCATGCTGCGGCACATGGACCGGGGCCGGCAGCTGATCACCGTACGGGGCGTCCTCGCCGAGCGACAGTTCGCTCACCAGCTGCTTGCGTCGCATGGACCGCCAGCCGGACCACCGGACGCCCTCGTCCCGGAGCGTCGTGCACCCGAGCCGTTCCACCAGCGCCGCGGTGTCCTCACGCAGCACCACGGTCCGGGCGGGACGTGTCTCGTCCTTCCCCGCATCCTCGTCGAGAAGTACGGAGGGGACGCCCTGCGCGGCGAGGGCGAGCGACAGCACCAGGCCGACGGGCCCGGCACCGACGACGATCACCGGGTCCACGGCGCGACTCCCTGGGCCCGTGCGGTCGTGAGGGTGGTGACGGATGTGGAAGCGAGCGTTCGGTCGGCGATCACAGAACGTATGCAACCCACTGCCGGTGCTTGCGTCAAGTGACATCGGAACGCGGCGAGGGGCGCCGGTGGATGCACCGGCGCCCCTCGCAGGTAGATTGTCGACGAGTCGTCAGACGCCGCGTCCGTCGTCGATGTTGAGCGTCGGCGCACCGATGGTCTCCAGACCGCCGCCGGGTCCGGCACCGACCACGGCACCCGAGCTCTTCTTCCTGCGCCGCAGCCGGCCCTCCAGCCAGCTCGCGAACGAGGTGAGCGCGAAGTTCACCACGATGTAGATCAGAGCGACGATCGTGAAGCACGCGATGGTGTTCGCGCCGTAGTTCGCACTCATGGGGCGGACCGACGCCAGCAGCTCGGGGAAGGTCAGCACCCAGCCGCCGAGGGCGGTGTCCTTCACGATGACGACGAGCTGGCTGACGATCGCGGGCAGCATGGCGGTCACGGACTGCGGAAGCAGCACGTACAGCATGGTCTGGCCCTTGCGCATACCGATCGCCTTGGCCGCGTCCGTCTGTCCGTTGGGGAGGGACTGGATCCCGGCCCGTACGATCTCGGCGAGCACCGAGGCGTTGTACAGCACCAGACCCGTGACCACGGCGTACAGCGGGCGGGACTCGCTGCTGATCGTCGT
Source organism: Streptomyces sp. NPDC051664 (assembly GCF_044453545.1). Classification (NCBI taxonomy): domain Bacteria; kingdom Bacillati; phylum Actinomycetota; class Actinomycetes; order Kitasatosporales; family Streptomycetaceae; genus Streptomyces; species Streptomyces sp. NPDC051664. Next base: position 41,020 of record NZ_JBITCU010000018.1, read on the forward strand.
GTACTCGGAGTACGCCTGGTTCGCGGTGATCATGAGGATCAGCACCGGGATGGCGCGGAAGAACTCCACGACGACGCCGGCCGGCATCCGCACCCACCGGTGGTCCGAGAGCCGCCCGATTCCGAAGAGGGCACCCAGTGGCAGAGCGATGACCAGGGCGAACGCCGCTGCCTTCAGGGTGTTCTGCAGTCCCGGCCAGATGTAGGTCTGCCATGGCTGGGAGCTGGTGAAGAACGGCTTCCATTTGATCCAGTCGAGCTGGTGCTTGGAGGCCAGGCTGTCGTACAGCCACCACACCGCGGCAGCGGCGACGAGCAGGAAGAGGACCGTGTACAGGATGTTGCGCTGCTTGGCGCGCGGCCCCTGGGCGTCGTAGAGGACGGAAGTCATCGCTTCACCGCCACCTTCTTGCTCACCCAGCCGAGTATCAGGCCGGTCGGGAGGGTCAGACAGATGAATCCGAACGCGAAGACGGCGGCGATCAGGATCAGCTGCGCCTCGGCCTCGATCATTTCCTTCATCAGGTATGCCGCTTCGGCCACGCCGATTGCGGTGGCGACCGTGGTGTTCTTCGTCAGCGCGATCAGCACGTTGGCCAGCGGATTGACGACCGAGCGGAAGGCCTGCGGAAGGACGATCAGACGGAGCACCTGCGTGAAGCTCAGACCGAGCGCACGCGCTGCTTCCGCCTGGCCGACCGGCACGGTGTTGATGCCCGACCGGAGCGCCTCACAGACGAAGGCCGAGGTGTAGACGATCAGCGCGAGGACCGCGAGCCGGAAGTTGATGTCCGTGAAATCGCTGGCCCCGAGCTTGATGCTGAGCGTCTGGAAGAGACCCAGCGACGAGAAGACCATGATGACGGTCAGAGGAATGTTCCGGACGACGTTCACATAGGCGGTGGCGAAACCGCGCATGAGGGGGACCGGACCGACCTTCATGCCGGCCAGCAGCGTTCCCCATATGAGGGAGCCGAGGGCGGAGTAGACGGTGAGCTGCACCGTCACCCAGAAAGCCCCCAACAGGTCGTAACCTTCAAGAAAGTCGAACACGATCTCCCGCGCTTCCGCGTGTAGGAGGGCATGGCGCGCCGCCGTTCACGGACGGCGCGCCGGGTCAGCCCTGCTTCACTTGACGATGTTGCCGATCTTCGGGGCCTGCTCGTTCTTGTAGTTCGCCGGACCGAAGTTGGCCTTCACGGCCTTCTCCCAGGAGCCGTCCGAGACCATCTTGGTGAGCGCGTCGTTGATCTTCTTCTTGAGGTCGGCGTCGCCCTTCTTCAGGCCGATGCCGTAGTTCTCGTTGCTCATCTTGAAGCCGGCCAGCTTGAACTTCCCCTGGAAGTCCTTCTGCGCGGCGAAGCCGGCCAGGATGCTGTCGTCCGTGGTCAGCGCGTCGACAACCTTGTTCTCCAGGCCGGTGAGGCACTCGGAGTAGCCGCCGTACTCCTGCAGCTGGGCCTTCGGCGCCAGCTTCTCCTTGACGTTCTGGGCCGAGGTCGAGCCGGTCACCGAGCACAGCTTCTTGCTGTTCAGGTCGGCCGGCGACTTGATCGTTTTGTCGTCGGAGCGGACCAGGATGTCCTGGTGCGCCAGCAGGTACGGGCCCGCGAAGTCGACCTTCTGCAGCCGCTCGTCGTTGATCGAGTAGGAGGCGGCGATGAACTTGACGTCACCGCGCTCGATCGCCGTCTCGCGGTCGGCGCTCTTGGTCTCCTTGAAGTTGATGTCCTTGGCGTCGTAGCCGAGTTCCTTGGCGATGTACGTGGCGACATCGACATCGAAACCGGTGTACTTGCCGTCGGGCGTCTTCAGACCGATACCGGGCTGGTCGATCTTGATGCCGATCGTGATCTTCTTGCCGCCGCCCGCCGAGTCGCCGCCCTTGTCATCGGAGGAGCCACAGGCGGTGGCGGTGAGAGCGAGCGCGAGCACGGCGGCCGATGCGGCGGTGACCTTACGAAGCTGCATGGTGAACTTCCCTAGAGTTGACGCGATGTGAGTGAACGGCTGATCCGGAAATCAGTGGTGCAGGATCTTCGAAAGGAAGTCCTTGGCACGGTCACTGCGCGGGTTGCTGAAGAACTGGTCGGGCGTTGCCTCTTCGACGATCTTCCCGTCCGCCATGAAGACGACACGATTGGCCGCCGAGCGCGCGAAGCCCATCTCGTGGGTGACGACGACCATGGTCATGCCGTCCCGGGCGAGCTGCTGCATGACCTCCAGCACCTCGTTGATCATCTCCGGGTCGAGCGCCGAGGTCGGCTCGTCGAAGAGCATGACCTTGGGGTTCATCGCCAACGCCCTTGCGATGGCGACCCGTTGCTGCTGGCCGCCGGAGAGTTGGGCGGGGTACTTGTCGGCCTGCGTCGCCACGCCCACCCGGTCGAGCAGCGACCGTGCCTTGTCCTCGGCAGCCTTCTTGTCCGCCTTGCGGACCTTGAGCTGCCCCAGCATCACGTTCTCGAGCACCGTCTTGTGCGCGAAGAGATTGAACGACTGGAAGACCATGCCGACATCGGCACGCAGCCTGGCCAGCTCCTTGCCCTCCTGGGGCAGTGGCTTGCCGTCGATAGAGATCGCGCCCGAGTCGATCGTCTCCAAGCGGTTGATCGTGCGGCACAGCGTGGACTTCCCGGACCCGGAAGGCCCGATGACGACCACGACCTCGCCCCGGGCGATGGTCAGGTCGATGTCCTGGAGCACATGCAGCGCGCCGAAGTGCTTGTTGACGTTGCTCAGTACGACAAGGTCGTTCGCCGCAGGTACGGCATCCTCGGCGGCCTTGGTCACTGAAACTCCGCTCATCGGCTTCTTGCTCCGTCCTCCTCGGTTGGGAAGGACCCTAATGACGCAGTGCGACCACCGTCATTACATCTGAGCGGAAATTGAGCATAACGATCCGGCGGCAACCGGACACACCGCGTGAACGGGACGGTGGAAGAGGTAGCGGGGGCGTACCGGGTGCATAACGGAAACCTCGATGTAATGGGCGGGCTCTTGACTGACGTACCGGTCATCGGCGTGGATGCCCTGATAGACCTTGACGTGAAACACCCCGGTACGGGGAAGTACCGGGAAGTATGGACAAGCGCTCGGAAGCGCTTGAAGACAGCGCCGCGGGAGAGACCTCATCGCGGAGAGGAAGGGGGGCCATGAGACTGCTGCTCGTCGAGGACGACAACCATGTGGCGGCCGCCCTGTCCGCGGTGCTCGCCCGGCACGGCTTCCAGGTCGTGCACGCGCGAAGTGGCGAGGAGGCCCTGATGGCCCTTCTGCCTGCGGACACGGAACCCTTCGGGGTCGTGCTCCTCGACCTCGGACTGCCCGACCAGGACGGCTACGAGGTGTGCGGGAAGATCCGTAAGCGCACCTCCACGCCGGTGATCATGGTGACCGCGCGGGCCGATGTCCGGTCGCGGATCCACGGCCTCAACCTCGGAGCGGACGACTACGTCGTCAAGCCGTACGACACCGGCGAACTGCTCGCCCGCATCCACGCGGTCAGCAGGCGCAAGTCGACCGGCGAGGACACGGTGCCGACGCCCGTCGCCGCGCTGCGGCTCGGCCATGTCCACATTGAACTTCCGACCCGCCGGGTCAGCGTCGACGGCACCGAAGTCCAGCTCACCCGCAAGGAGTTCGATCTGCTTGCGCTGCTCGCCCAGCGCCCGGGTGTGGTGTTTCGCCGGGAGCAGATCATCAGCGAGGTGTGGCGCACCAGCTGGGAGGGAACGGGCCGCACGCTCGAAGTGCATGTCGCGTCCCTGCGTTCCAAACTGCGGCTGCCCGCACTGATCGAGACCGTGCGCGGGGTCGGCTACCGGCTCGTCGCCCCGTCCGCGTAAGGGCGTACGTCCCAGGTGCGTACCCGTCTCCTTCCCCTGCTCATCATCCTCATGGCGGGTGTGCTGCTCGCCCTCGGCTTCCCGCTCGCCGTCAGCGTGGCCGCCGCTCAGCAGCAGCGCGTCGTGATCGATCGCATCGACGACACGGCACGCTTCGCCGCGCTGGCCCAGTTCGTCGCGGAACAGACCAGCGGCACCGATGAACGGCGTCGCACGCTCCAGGACGAACTCGAGACGTACGACTCGGTGTACGGGATCCGGGCCGGCGTCTTCTACCGCGACCGCAGCGCCATGGCGGTGGCTCCGGCAACTTGGCGGCTCCCGGTCGAGGGTGAGGGGCGGGAGGCGTTCAGCGAGGCGCTCCTCGGGCGCCGCAGCCACGATCCGCCACAGGTCTGGCCTTGGCAGCGCGGCCGGGTCGTCGTCGCCTCGCCCGTCGTGCGGGACGGCGATGTGGTTGCCGTCGTGGTTCTCGACTCGCCCACCAGTGAAATGCGCTCCCGGACGATACGTGGCTGGCTGCTGATCGCGGTCGGCGAAGTGGTCGCGATGCTGGTGGCCGTCGGTGCCGCGATCCGGCTCACCGGTTGGGTCCTGCTGCCTGTGGAGACCCTGGACGCGGCGGCGCACGACATCGCCAGCGGCCGGATGAGATCCCGGGTGGTGGCCTCCGGAGGACCGCCGGAACTCAGGCGCCTGGCCCGGTCGTTCAACGAGATGGCGGACAACGTCGAAGAAGTGCTGGAGCAGCAGCGCGCCTTCGTCGCCGACGCCTCGCACCAGCTGCGCAACCCCCTCGCCGCGCTGCTGCTGCGCATCGAACTCCTCGCGCTCGAACTTCCTGAGGGAAACGAGGAGATCGCCTCCGTCCGTACGGAGGGCAAGCGGCTCGGTCAGGTTCTGGATGACCTGTTGGACCTGGCGCTGGCCGAGCACACCGCAGCCGATCTCCAGCTCACGGACATCGGCGCGCTCACCGCCGAACGGGTCACCTCGTGGCGTCCGTTCGCGGAGGAGAGCGGGGTACGGCTGACGGCGGACGGGGCATCCGCCGTGACCGCCTGGGCGGACCCCGTCGCACTGTCGAGCGCCCTCGACGCCGTCATCGACAACGCGTGCAAGTTCACCCCCGCCGGTGAGGAGGTCCGGGTGACGGTCGCCTCCGGCCGGGAGGATGTCACGGTGGTCGTCGCGGACCGCGGGCCGGGCCTGACCGACCAGGAACTGGAGCGGATCGGTGACCGTTTCTGGCGCAGCACCCGGCATCAGAACGTGCGGGGATCCGGTCTCGGGCTCTCCATCTCGCGCGCCCTGCTCGCTGCGGGCGGCGGCTCCCTCACGTACGCACCGCACGAGCCCCACGGACTGCGGGTGACGGTGACGGTCCCGCGCAACGGTCCGCACGGCTGACAGTGCGCGCGGTACCGGCGTGGGGGCACGCCTTCGTGCGGCCGAGCACGGAGAGCACGGGGGTGCGGGGGCGCCACCTCCGCACTGAGGGGCTCGACCGGGCGGAAGCGCGCGGGACGCCACCACCCAGTGTCAGGGTTTGACCGAGCGGTAGTAGCGTCTCGCCCCGTCGTGCAGCTGCAGCGGATTCGTGTAGATCGCCGTCCGCAGGTCCACCAACTGCGCCGCGTGCACCTCGCGCCCGATGCGGTCCCGGCTGTCGATCACGGTCCGGGTGAACGCCTCGGTCATCGCGTCATCCGTACGGTCCGTGGTGACCACCACATTGGCGACCGCCACCGTCGGCACGGCCTGTCCCCGCTGCGCGTTGCGATAGGCGTCGGCAGGCATCATGGCCGAACGGTAGTAGCGGGTCGACCCGCCGCCGGCCTGAAGCTGCTTGATCAGCGGGTCCTCCAAGGGCACCAGCCTGATCGCGAACCGGTCCGACAACTCCTGCACCGCGGTGGTCGGCAGCCCGCCGGACCAGAAGAACGCGTCGAGCAGGCCGTTCTCCAGCCGCTTCGGCATCGTGTCGATACCGGCCGGAACCGGAGTGATGTCATGCGTCGGATCAAGACCCGCAGCAGTCATCAGACGGTCGGCGACCAGCCGCACGCCCGAACCCGGCTGCCCCACCCCGACCTGCTTGCCCATGAGGTCCGAGACCTGCTGCACGTCGGAGTCCCGGGGCACGACCAGTTGGACGTAGTCGTCGTACAGCCGCACGCAGCCGCGCAGTCGTTCGGCACCCGGCTTGTCGTCCCGCAGATACGTGGCCAGGGCGTCGGCCGTGGCGATGGTGAAGTCGGCCTTCCCCGTGGCCACCCGCTCGATGTTCTGCTGGGAGCCCTCCGAGGTCTGCAGCCGTATCGACACCTCTGGCATGTCCTTGGCGAGTGCCCCTCTGAGCCGCTCGCCGTAGCGCTGGTAGACCCCGCTGCGCACCCCGGTGCTGAAGGTCAGCGACCCGCTCGGGGTGGGCTCCCCGAGCGGCAGCACCCACCACAGGAGCAGCCCTAGAACGACGACCGTCGCGGCGCCCCCCTGGAGGGCTCGCCGCCGGCCGGTACGGGACAGTGCATCGAGCATGGCGCGATCCTGCCAGGTCACTGAGCGCGATGGCCAGAGCCGGGCCTGTGGAAGGGGGCGGCGGGAGGGCCGCGCGACCTCGTACCCTGGTGGACGAGATGAGCGAGGTAGAGGGTTTGAAAACGTACGAGGTGCGCACCTACGGGTGCCAGATGAACGTCCACGACTCCGAGCGGCTGTCGGGGCTGCTGGAGGGCGCTGGTTACGTACGTGCGCCCGAGGGCGCCGACGGTGACGCCGATGTCGTCGTCTTCAACACCTGCGCGGTGCGGGAGAACGCCGACAACAAGCTCTACGGCAATCTCGGCCGGCTCGCTCCGATGAAGACGAAGCGGCCCGGGATGCAGATCGCGGTCGGCGGCTGTCTCGCGCAGAAGGACCGCGACACGATCGTCAAGCGGGCCCCGTGGGTCGACGTCGTCTTCGGCACGCACAACATCGGCAAGCTGCCGGTGCTCCTGGAGCGCGCCCGTATCCAGGAGGAGGCGCAGATCGAGATCGCCGAGTCCCTGGAGGCGTTCCCCTCCACCCTCCCCACCCGCCGCGAGTCCGCCTACGCGGCGTGGGTCTCCATCTCCGTCGGCTGCAACAACACCTGCACCTTCTGCATCGTCCCGGCGCTGCGCGGCAAGGAGAAGGACCGCCGGACCGGCGACATCCTGGCCGAGATCGAGGCGCTGGTCGACGAGGGTGTCTCCGAGATCACCCTGCTCGGTCAGAACGTGAACGCGTACGGCTCCGACATCGGGGACCGGGAGGCCTTCTCCAAGCTGTTGCGGGCCTGCGGGAAGATCGAGGGCCTGGAGCGGGTCCGCTTCACCTCGCCGCACCCCCGCGACTTCACGGACGACGTGATCGCGGCGATGGCCGAGACGCCGAATGTGATGCCGCAGCTGCACATGCCGATGCAGTCGGGATCGGACACGATCCTGAAGGCGATGCGCCGCTCGTACCGACAGGATCGGTTCCTCGGCATCATCGAGAAGGTGCGTGCCGCGATGCCGGACGCCGCCATCTCCACCGACATCATCGTGGGCTTCCCCGGCGAGACCGAGGAGGACTTCGAGCAGACCATGCACGCGGTCCGCCAGGCGCGCTTCGCGAACGCCTTCACCTTCCAGTACTCCAAGCGCCCCGGAACCCCGGCCGCCGAGATGGAGGGGCAGATCCCGAAGGAGGTCGTCCAGGAGCGGTACATGCGCCTGTCCGCCCTCCAGGAGGAGATCTCCTGGGACGAGAACAAGAAGCAGGTCGGCCGGACCCTGGAGGTCATGGTCGCGGAGGGCGAGGGCCGCAAGGACGGCGCCACCCACCGGCTCTCCGGCCGCGCTCCCGACAACCGTCTGGTCCACTTCACCAAGCCGGACGAGGACGTGCGGCCGGGCGATGTGGTGACAGTCGAGATCACCTACGCCGCCCCGCACCACCTGCTCGCCGAGGGCGCGCCGCTGAGCGTACGGCGCACCCGTTCCGGCGACGCCTGGGAGAAGCGCACCGCGGCCGAGGCCGCCAAGCCGGCCGGGGTGATGCTGGGGCTGCCCGGCATCGGCGCACCGGCGCCGCTGCCGGCCGCGTCGGCTCCCGGCTGCGGGTGCGACTGACCAGCAGCGGAAGGCGGTGACCCGCTGGCTGCAAGCTCGCGGGCGACGGGAGTCCGCAGGCGGCAGGAGTCCTCAGGACGTGCGACCAGGGGAGAAAGCCGACGCAGTACGCTGCCCAGCATGCTTGTCGCCGCAGCTGTCTGCCCCTGTCCGCCCCTGCTGGTACCCGAGGTCGCCGCCGGCGCCGCGTCCGAGCTCGACGCCGCGAGGACCGCGTGCATCGACGCCCTGGGCGTGCTCGCCGCGGCCCGCCCCGACCTGCTGATCGTGATCGGGCCCGCGGACGTCGACGGGCGCGGTCCGCATCCCGAGGGGAACCAGGGCTCCTTCAAGGGGTTCGGCGTCGATCTCGATGTGAGGCTGGGGCTCGGGGGAGACCTCGGCGCCTCGGTGGAGCGTCCGCTGCCACCGTCCCTCGCCGTGGGCGCGTGGCTGCTTGCCCGTGCGGACTGGGCCGACGCCCCGGTCGAGGGCCTCGGGGTGGGCGAGACGCTCGAGGCCGAGCGCTGCGCGAACGCCGGGCGGGAGCTGGCGGCCAGGGCCGACCGGGTGGCTCTGCTGGTCATGGGTGACGGCAGCGCCTGCCGCACGCTCAAAGCCCCCGGCTACCTGGACGAGCGCGCCGTTTCGTTCGACACGGAGGCGTCCCGGGCTCTAGCCGCCGCGGACCTCGCCGCGCTGAGCGCGCTGGACGAGTCACTGGCGTACGAACTGAAGGTGGCGGGCCGGGCGCCGTGGCAGGTGCTGGCGGGCGCCGCGGAGGGGGCCGGCCTGAGCGGTCGGCTGCTCTACGAGGGCGCCCCGTACGGGGTGGGATACATGGTCGCCACCTGGTTCTGAGAACGCGTCACACGGAGCCAGGGCCGGACGCCCGACGGCCGTGAAGCGATGCGGCTCCACGGGCGTCAGGTGTGTGCCATGACATGAGGGTGTCGAGGTCAGGGAGTCGGCGGCATACCGCCTTCGCTCTTGTGGGACAGCCGTTCGACCGCATCCTTGGCCTTTCGTGTGCCGGACTCGATCTTGTCGGTGTACTTGCCCTTGGTCTTTTGATCGACCGTCCGAGCAGCCTTGTCGAGTCCTTGGTCGATCTTGTCTCCATGCTGCTGCGCGAAATCGCCGACCTTGTCCCTTGCCGGGCTGAGCTTGGCCTTCAGACTGTCCATGAGGCCCATCGGACACCTTCTCTGCTGGGGGACTGAGGGCGGGCGTCCTCTGCGTCTCGTCAGTCGTTGTGATGGCGGCTGCCGCTTCCCCGACCGCCCTGAAGGACGACTGGCGAAACTGTGGAATAACGCCCATATCTGCTCAATATTTTACTCGGGCGAACGTAATCCCGCGCCGACCGGGAGCCTCATTGCGCCCCTCGCGGCTCGTGTGCGCGCCGGGGCTGCGGACGCCTCCGGCCTCGCACCGTCACGTAGCCGGGCTCAGGAAGTCGCACGTAGCTGGTTCAGGAAGGGGTCCGGAGGTTTGCGAGACTGGGGCGGTGAGAAGTCCATCTCCCGCACCGCGGGTCATTGCCGTCGTCGGTCCCACCGCAGCCGGAAAGTCCGATCTGGGGGTATTTCTTGCCCAGCAGCTCGGCGGTGAAGTGGTCAACGCCGACTCCATGCAGCTCTACCGGGGGATGGATATCGGCACGGCCAAGCTGACGCTCGCCGAGCGCGGATCCGTACCCCACCGGCTGCTGGACATCTGGGACGTCACCGAGACCGCCAGCGTCGCCGAATACCAGCGACTGGCCCGCCTCGAGATCGACCGGCTGCTCGCCGAGGGCCGCACCCCCGTCCTGGTCGGCGGCTCCGGGTTGTACGTGAAAGGTGCCATCGACGCCCTGGAGTTCCCCGGTACGGACCCCGGTGTACGCGCCGGGCTGGAGCAGGAACTGGCGGAGCACGGCTCCGGTGCGCTGCACGACCGGCTCGCCGCCGCGGACCCCGAGGCGGGCCGGGCCATCCTGCCGAGCAACGGGCGGCGCATCGTCCGGGCCCTCGAAGTCATCGAGATCACCGGCAAGCCGTTCACCGCCAATCTTCCGGGCGACGAAGCGGTCTACGACGCCGTTCAGATCGGGGTGGACGTGGCTCGCCCGGAACTCGACGAACGCATCACCCTCCGGGTCGACCGGATGTGGGAGGCCGGGCTCGTGGACGAGGTGCGCGCCCTGGAGGCGCAGGGGCTGCGCGAGGGGCGAACCGCCTCCCGTGCGCTGGGCTATCAGCAGGTGCTTGCCGCTCTGGTGCAGGAGTGCACCGAGGACGAGGCCCGCGCCGAGACGGTACGCGCCACCAAACGCTTCGCGCGCCGTCAGGACTCCTGGTTCCGCCGCGACCCGCGTGTCCGGTGGCTGAATGGTGCCGCCGACCACCGCCGGGAACTCCCGCACGAGGCGCTGGCGTTGGTCGAACGAGCGGTTACAGCCTGATCACGTGATGGCATCGGGAAGCCCTGCCCGTCATTTCGGTGACCGGGAGCGTGCCATCATCGAGCATCGATCGACCAGTGGAGTCCGAGTTGGGAGGGCGCGTGGCGATGGAGGCCGGCCCTCGCGACACAGAACAAGACGCACCGGACACGCAGCACGAGGCGGGACGTCTGAGCCCTGACGGGCCCGACGAGCTCGAGGTGACCCCCGAGGTGGAGGTCGAGCTGCGGCCCGCACGCCGTCTGCGGATCTGGCAGCTCGCCCCGATCGTCATGCTCGCGGCGGTCGGCTCGCTGATGTTCGCTTTTCCGCTCGCCTTCGAGTTCGGCGACGGCGGTGCGGTAGTCGCCATGCTGGGACTGCTGATCAGCTGCTGCGCCGCCGGCTGGGGCATGATGGCCGCCCGCCGGGTCGGGCACACCTGGCCGGGCCTGCCCGCCAGGGGCATGGGCGAGCGCCCCGACTGGCGCGTGATCGCGCTGTACGTGGCCGTGTGCGGGGTGCTGGTGGCGCTGGCCGTCTGGCGCGTGGCCCGACTGCGCTGACGCGGATCCCGGCGCGGCCGGCCCGTCTCGTCCCTGCCGTCCCGCCTTCGCTCGGCCCGTCGACCGCGTGGCCCGCCTTCGCCCGCTGTCGGTGCGGCCTCGTACAGTTGCCCTGTGAGCACCTCGCAGATCGCCTTCCTCAAGGGCCACGGCACCGAGAACGACTTCGTGATCGTTCCCGACCCGGACGACGCCATCGACCTGCCCGCATCCGTCGTCGCCCGGCTCTGCGACCGCCGGGCCGGTATCGGAGGTGACGGTCTGCTGCACGTCGTGCGGTCTGCCGCGCATCCCGAGGCGCGAGCCATGGCGGGCGAGGCCGAGTGGTTCATGGACTACCGCAATGCCGACGGCTCCATCGCCGAGATGTGCGGCAACGGTGTGCGGGTCTTCGCCCACTATCTGCAGCGCGCCGGGCTCGTCGAGGAGGGCGATCTCGCGGTCGCGACCCGGGGCGGCGTGAAGAAGGTCCACATCGCCAAGGGCGGCGACATCACGGTCTCCATGGGGCGCGCCCTGCTTCCCGGCGCTGGCGTCACCGTCACGGTGGACGGCCGCAGCTGGGACGCCCGGAACGTCAATATGGGCAACCCCCACGCGGTCGCCTTCGTCGACGACCTGGGGCACGCCGGTGAGCTGCGCTCCGTACCGCCGTTCACCCCCGCTGCCGTCTACCCCGACGGCGTCAACATCGAGTTCGTCGTGGACCGCGGACCGCGCCACGTCGCGATGAGGGTTCACGAACGCGGTTCCGGCGAGACCCGCTCCTGCGGCACCGGCGCCTGCGCGGTGGCCGTCGCCGCAGCCCGCAGGGACGGCGCCGACCCCGCTCAGACGGGCACTCCGGTCACGTACAGGGTCGATCTGCCCGGCGGGACCCTGCTGATCACCGAGCAGCCGGACGGCGAGATCGAGATGACCGGGGCCGCTGTCATCGTCGCCGAAGGCATGATCGATCCGGCCTGGCTCGAAACGGTGACCGGCTGAAGCTTCGCTCGAATGGGTGATCCGTTTCACGCTGAGCGAGAGCCGGACTCCGCCACGTGGTGGGGTCGGTAGCATCAAGCACCGGCCCGGAGGCGCGTCCGCACCTCCCCACCGCCGGTCGACGTTTGCCGGAGGTGCCCCCATGAGCGCAGAGGCCACCGACCCAGGTGCTCCCATCCGCAGACGAGGCCGTCCCCGGATCGATCTTCGCAGGCTCGGCCGGGTCGCCCTGCTCGGACCCGTCTCCCGCGACCGGCTGCCCGATGCGATCGGCCATGTCGCCGAGGCCCACCGGGCCCATCATCCGGACGCCGATCTGACCGTCCTGCACAAGGCCTATGTCCTGGCAGAGTCCTCCCACCGGGGGCAGATGCGCAAGAGCGGTGAGCCGTACATCACACACCCGCTCGCGGTCACGCTGATCCTCGCCGAACTCGGCGCCGAGACGACGACGCTCACCGCGTCCCTCCTCCATGACACCGTCGAGGACACCGAGGTAACCCTTGATCAGGTGCGGGAGCAGTTCGGCGAAGAGGTCTGCTACCTCGTCGACGGCGTCACCAAGCTCGAAAAGGTCGACTACGGTGCGGCGGCCGAGCCCGAGACATTCCGCAAGATGCTTGTCGCCACCGGGGACGACGTCCGGGTGATGTCGATCAAGCTCGCCGACCGGTTGCACAATATGCGCACCCTCGGGGTGATGCGCCCCGAGAAACAGGCCAGAATCGCCAAGGTCACCCGCGATGTGCTGATCCCGCTCGCCGAACGGCTCGGGGTACAGGCGCTCAAGACCGAGCTGGAGGACCTTGTCTTCGCGATCCTCCACCCCGAGGAGTACGAACACACCCGGGCACTGATCGCCGCAGCGTCACCAGGGTCGGCCGCCCCGGGCGAAGCGGGCCCCACCGCCGCCGCCGATCCTCTCTCCACCATCGCCGAGAACGTCAGAGCCGTGTTGCGGGAGGCCGGAATTCCCGCCGAAGTCCTCATCAGGCCGCGCCATTACGTCTCCGTGCACCGCGTCCGGATCAAACGCGGCGAACTGCGTGGCACCGACTTCGGCCGCCTGCTGGTGCTTGTCGGCGAGGACGCCGACTGCTACGGCGTCCTCGGCGAACTCCACACCTGTTTCACCCCGGTGATCTCCGAGTTCAAGGACTTCATCGCGGCCCCCAAGTTCAACCTCTACCAGTCGCTGCACACCGCTGTCGTCGGCCCGGGTGGCGTGGTCGCCGAAGTCCTCATCCGAACACATCGGATGCACAACGTCGCCGAAGCGGGCGTCATCGCGCTCGGCAACCCCCACACCGCGGACAGCACCTCCGCGCCGCAGACGGCCGAACCCGCGGACGGCGAGCGCGCCGACCCGACCCGGCCCGGCTGGCTCTCCCGGCTCCTCACATGGCAGCAGTCCGCCCCCGACCCGGACACCTTCTGGACCACCCTCCGTGCCGACCTGGCCGAGGACCGCGAGATCACGGTCTTCCGTACCGACGGCGGCACCCTCGGCCTCCCCGCCGGGGCCAGTTGCGTCGATGCCGCCTACGCGCAGTACGGCGATGAGGCGCACAGCTGCATCGGAGTCAGGGTCAACGGCCGGCTCGCCAGGCTCTCCACCGTGCTCAGCGACGGAGACACCGTGCAGCTGCTGCTGGCCGAGGACGCGACGTCCGGTCCCTCACCCGACTGGCTCGACCACGCCCGTACGCCCGCCGCACGCATCGCGATCACCGGCTGGCTCGGCGCCCACCCGCAGGACCTCCAGGGTTCCTACGGCAGCCGGCCCGTGGGCCGCAGGCCCGAACCGCAGCCCATGGCTTCGGCACCTTCCGGAAGCGACCGGTCCGCCGACCGCGCGGCGACCGTCGTCGTGGGCCGGCCGGACGCCACCGTGCGTCTCGCGGGCTGCTGCACACCCGTACCGCCCGACGCCGTCACCGGATTCACCGTCCGCGGCGGCGCCGTCACCGTGCACCGGCAGGAGTGTCCCGCGGTGGCCCGGATGCAGGCCGCCGGCCGGACGCCCGTCGCGGTCGGCTGGGGCGATGCGGCGGCCTGCCGGGTCACCCTCGTCGCCGAGTCCTTCGGACGCCCGCGGCTGCTCGCCGATCTCACCGAGGCCATCGCGGCAGCGGACGCCGCGATCATCGCCGCCACCGTCGAACCACCCAGCGAGCAGCGCGTCCGGCACACCTACACCCTTCAGCTCCCGGACGCCGCCGGACTGCCCGCGCTGATGCGTGCGATGCGTGACGTGCCGGGGGTGTACGACGTGAGCCGTGCCCAGCATCCGGCCGCCGCCGTCTGAACCACCGCCTCGCAGCGCCCGGCCGCCGCACCGGCCCTCGTTCGAGTGGCGCGGCGCGCGCCGCACCCGGACCCGGCGGTCCTCGCTGGTAGCCGTAGTCCATGCCGTTCATCCCCCGCCGCCTGCGGGCCGCCCTGCTGGCCACTGCCTCGGCCACCCTCGTCGCCGCCACCCTGCCCGCACCCGTGCCGCTCGGCATCGGAGATTCGCTCTTTCCTCACCTCGGCAACCCGGGCTACGACGTCCTCTCTTACGACATCGGGTTCACTTATCACGGCAACAACAAGCCACTGGACGCCGTCACCACGATCGACGCGCGGACCACCGAGCCGCTCGACCGGATCAACCTCGACTTCGCCCGCGGCACTGTCCGTACTGTCGACATCAACGGTCTGCGGGCCGACTTCGCCGCCGCGGACGAGGACCTGGTCGTCGAGGCCCCCGGCAGGCTTCCGGCCGGAGTGCCGCTCCACATCACCGTCCGGCACACCAGCGACCCGAGCGGCGACCAGAACAGCGGCGGCTGGCTGCGCACCTCCGACGGCCTCGCCATGGCCAACCAGGCGGACGCCGCCCACCGGGTCTTCCCCAGCAACGACCACCCGGCGGACAAGGCGTACTTCACCTTCCGGGTCACCGCACCCAAGGAACTGACGGTGGTCGCCAACGGCCTGCCCGCAGGCAAGGTCCGGCACGGCTCCTCGACCACTTGGACGTACCGGACCGCACACCCCATGGCCACCGAGCTGGCCCAGGTCTCCATCGGGCGCTCCACCGTCCTTGAGCGGACCGGACCCCACGGACTGCCGGTTCGCGACGTGGTGCCGGCCGCCGATGCCAAGGACCTCGAACGGTGGCTGAAGAAGACGCCGGGGCAGTTGGAGTGGATGGAGCGGCAGGTCGGCCCCTACCCCTTCGAGACGTACGGACTGCTGGTCGCCGACACGAAGACCGGCTTCGAGCTGGAGACCCAGACGCTCACGCTCTTCGAACGGTCCGTGTTCACCTCAGGCATCTATCCCGAGTGGTACGTCGACTCACTCATGGTGCACGAGCTGGCCCACCAGTGGTTCGGCGACAGCGTCTCCCCGCAGGCATGGTCCGATCTATGGCTCAATGAAGGACACGCCAGCTGGTACGAGGCCCGCTACGCCGAGGAACACGCCAAGCGGCCGCTGGAACGCCGGATGCGCGACGCATACACCAGGTCCGACAGCTGGCGCGCCGCCGGAGGCCCGCCCGCCCGCCCCGCCGCCCCGGCGCCCGGCGAGAAGATCAGCATCTTCCGGCCGGCCGTGTACGACGGCAGCGCACTGGTCTTCTACGCGCTGCGCCAGGAGATCGGCGAGCCCGCCTTCGACCAGCTGGAACGCCGTTGGGTCAGCACCCATCGCGATTCCACCGTGACCACGAAGGACTTCGTCCGGCTGGCGTCGCAGATCGCGGGGCGTGACCTGACCGCGTTCTTCCACGGCTGGCTGTACGGGACGAAGACCCCGCCGATGCCGGGGCACCCGGACTGGCACAGCACACAGCCCGCCGGACGGGGGTAAACCCGGGTGACGGACCCAGCCGGGCCATGCCACTATCGACGGGTCGCCGCGGCGGCCGGACCGGAGATTCTCCCTTGAGGGAATCATCCAGGAAGGTCACACGTTGTGACTGATGTAACGGACTTCTATCGACGTAAGGATCCAATGACCTCCTCTTCTTCCCTTCCCCAGGACGCGCAGAACGCGCAGAGTGCCACGGAGAACGTCACCGAGAGCCTCACCGAGAGCCTTCGGGCCGACGCCCTGATGGAAGAGGACGTCGCCTGGAGCCAAGAGATCGACGGAGAGCGGGACGGCGAACAGCTCGACCGTTCCGAGCGTGCCGCGCTGCGGCGTGTGGCGGGCCTTTCCACCGAGCTCGAGGACGTCACCGAGGTCGAGTACCGACAGCTGCGCCTGGAGCGCGTGGTGCTGGTCGGCGTGTGGACCTCCGGGACCGTGCAGGACGCGGAGAATTCGCTCGCGGAGCTTGCCGCACTTGCGGAGACGGCGGGCGCCCAGGTGCTCGACGCCGTCTTCCAGCGTCGCGACAAGCCCGACCCGGCCACGTACATCGGCTCCGGCAAGGCGCTGGAACTGCGCGACATCGTCCTCGAATCAGGGGCCGACACCGTCGTCTGCGACGGTGAGCTCAGCCCCGGCCAGCTGATCCATCTCGAGGACGTCGTCAAGGTCAAGGTGGTCGACCGGACCGCCCTGATCCTCGACATCTTCGCCCAGCACGCCAAGTCCCGAGAGGGCAAGGCGCAGGTCTCGCTCGCTCAGATGCAGTACATGCTGCCGCGACTGCGCGGTTGGGGTCAGTCGCTGTCCCGGCAGATGGGCGGTGGCGGGTCCAGCGGCGGTGGCGGCATGGCGACCCGTGGTCCCGGTGAGACCAAGATCGAGACGGACCGGCGTCGGATCCGCGAGAAGATGGCGAAGATGCGCCGGGAGATCGCGGAGATGAAGACCGGCCGCGAGATCAAGCGTCAGGAGCGCAAGCGCAACAAGGTGCCCTCGGTCGCGATCGCCGGCTACACCAACGCGGGCAAGTCCTCGCTGCTCAACCGGCTGACCGGCGCGGGCGTCCTTGTGGAGAATGCGCTGTTCGCCACGCTGGACCCGACCGTTCGCCGGGCCGAGACGCCGAGCGGCCGGACCTACACCCTGGCCGACACGGTCGGGTTCGTACGGCATCTGCCGCACCACCTCGTCGAGGCGTTCCGCTCCACCATGGAGGAGGTCGGGGAATCCGACCTGATCCTGCATGTGGTGGACGGCTCCCACCCGGTGCCGGAGGAGCAGCTCGCCGCGGTGCGCGAAGTGATCCGCGATGTGGGTGCGCTGGACGTGCCCGAGATCGTCGTGATCAACAAGGCTGATGCGGCCGACCCGCTGGTCCTGCAGCGCCTGCTACGGATCGAGAAGCGCGCCATCGCCGTCTCGGCGCGCACCGGTGCCGGTATGGCGGAGCTGCTCGCGCTCATCGACACCGAACTGCCGCGGCCGTCGGTCGAGATCGAGGCGCTCGTGCCGTACACCCAGGGCGGACTTGTCTCCCGGGTGCACGCCGACGGCGAGGTGATCTCCGAGGAGCACACCTCGGAGGGCACGCTGCTCAAGGCGCGGGTGCATGAGCAACTGGCCGCGGACCTCGCAACGTTCGCGCTCGCGGCGCACTGACAGCACGACACCGTACGGACCGAAGGCCCGCTCCCTCGCGATGAGGGAGCGGGCCTTCGGGCGTGGAGGGGGCTCCTGCTACTGACCGGCGAACTTGTCGCTCATCATCGTGAAGATCTCCTGCGCGCCCTCGCCCAGGTGGGGTCCTGCGAGCCAGCCCGAAGTCACCGGGCCGATGGAGGTGATGGACACCAGGGCCAGCTTGCCGTCGGCGCCCTCGCTGAACCAGCCACCGCCGGAGGAACCGCCGGTCATGGTGCAGCCGATGCGGTACATCGTCGGAGTGCTGGGGCTGATGGAGAGCCGGCCGGGACGGTCGACGCACTTATGCATGATCAGACCGTCGTACGGGGAAGCGGCCGGGTAGCCCCAGGCGCCCATGGCGCTGATCTGTGAGATCTCGGGGGCGTCGAAGTTCACCGGCAGGGCGTTGCCCACGGTCTCCTCCAGGGACTTCGTGCCGTTCTCCGGCTTCACGTGCAGCACCGCGTAGTCGTACGGAGCCCCCTCGCCGCCGGTGGGGCCGCCACGGGCGATCCACTCGCCGGAGGACGTGGCCCAGTCGGCCCAGAACGCACCGTACGGGGCGATCTCCTCCGGCCGGGCGTTCTCCAGTGCGGCGGCGGACTTGCCCTTGTCGTTGTACGCGGGTACGAAGACGATGTTGCGGTACCAGCCGCCCTTCGCACCGGCGTGGACACAGTGTCCGGCCGTCCACACCAGGTTGGACCTGCCCGGGTTCTTCGGGTCCTTGACGACCGTGCCTGAGCAGACCATGGAGCCCTCGGGGGAGTCGAAGAACACCTTGCCGACCGGGGCAGCGTGGTCGTGGTACGGAAGGTCCTCGGGCCGGGCCGTGACCGGTGCGGGCTCCGGGTCGGTGACGCCCTGGTCGCCGGAGAAGTCACCGGCCGCCATCGTCTTCGCCGGGTCCTTGGCGGACTGCATCCGCTCGGGCTTCCACAGCCCGTCGATCACCGGGTTGACGAAGTCCTTGGCCTCACGCAGCCACTTGTCCTTGTCCCAGTTCTTCCACTCGCCGTTCTTCCACTTCTCCGGGTCGACGCCGTGCTTCTTCAGCGTCTCGGCCAGATCGGCGGGGATGCCGCCGCTGCCGTCGTTGCCACTGGCGGATTCGACGGCGGCCGGCTTGTCGGCAGCCTCGTCCTCGCCTGGACCACAGGCTGTGGCCGACAGCGCGAGCACGGCGACGAGGCCGGTCGCGGCCAGCAGCGGACGTATGGATCGCATGGAAAAGATTCCCCCTGAAATCTCCGAGAATTGCCATGAACGTGTCATGCGAAGAGGTGGTCGGATCGGCGACCACCAAATGTGCAGAGACACCCTATGACGGTCCGGGCCACGGCTTCTGCCACCGGGGTTCCGGATGCCAGGGCCCTCTGCGGGCAGGACGACCGCCCGGTCCGCAGGGGCCTTCGGCGGACTGTTGTCGCGCCGAGGGCCCCTGGGCAACCGTCACCCACAGGTCGGCGGCCGCCGGTTCGTACGGGTCACTGCCCGGCGTACTTCCTGCTGACCGCGTCGTAGACGCCCTTCGCTTCCTTGCCGAGACGCGGCCCGGCCAGCCAACCCGCCGTCACCGGGCCGATGGACGTGTTCGATACGAGGGCGGGCTTGCCGTCCTGGCCTGCCGCGACCCAGCCGCCACCGGAGGCGCCGCCGGTCATGGTGCACCCGACGCGGTACATCGTCGGGTCCTCCCTCGTGAGCGAGAGCCGGCCCGGCTTGTCCTTGCACTGCAGCAGTTTCTGACCGTCGTACGGCGGCGCGGCCGGGAAGCCGGTTGAGGTCATGCTGTCGATCCTGGGCACGGCCGGAGCGTTGAAGTCGACGGGCAGCGCCGCACCGACCGTCTCCTCCAGCGACTTTCCGGTCGCCCCCTTCTCCGGGGCGACATGCAGTACCGCGAAGTCGTACGGAGCGCCCTGGCCGCCGGTCGGGCCGCCGTCGGCGATCCACTGGTCGGACGTCTGCGCCCACTGGCCCCACCACACGCCGTAGGGGGCGATCTGCTCCTTGGGCGCGTTCTGCAGCTCGGCGATCGACAGACCGCTGTTGTTGTAGGACGGCACGAAGGCGATGTTGCGGTACCAGCCGCCCTTCTTGCCCGCGTGCACACAGTGCCCGGCCGTCCACACCATGTTGGACTTTCCGGGGTGGGCCGGGTCCTTCACCACGGTCGCGGAGCAGACCATGGACCCCTCGGGGCCGTCGAAGAAGAGCTTCCCGGACTCCGCCGCGCTGTCGTGGTACGGAGTCTGCGCATTCGTGGCCTGCACCGGTGCCGGTGTCGGATCCGTCACGCCGGCGTCGCCCGAGATGTCGTTGTCGACCGGCTGCTCGGGCGCCTTGTCGGCATCCCGCATGCGCTCAGGGTCCCAGAGGTCCTCGATGATCGGGTTGACGAAGTCCTTGGCCTCACGCAGCCACTTGTCCTTGTCCCAGTTCTTCCACTCGCCGTTCCTCCACTGGTCGAGGTCGATCCCGTGCTCCTTGAGCCGGTCCTTCAGATCGTCCGGAATGGCGATCTTGTTGTCGGAGGACTGGTCGGCGGAACTGCTGGGCTCGGCACTGGCCTTCTCCTCGCTCGGCCCGCAGGCGGTGGCGGTGAGTGCGAGAACGGCCGTGGCCGCGGCCACGGCCAGCAGCGAGGAGGGCGCGCGACGTGCTCTCCGCCCCTGACGTGCCGTGAGAACTGGTCGAATGAGTCGCATGTGGTGATCCCCCTGGGACTTCGTAACTCAACACTTCTGTACTGCACTCGGACAGTGTGCTGAGGTGCTGATCCAGACACTGCTCCGAACGCATCGCTGCCAACGCACCAGGGACTCCGGGAAGTTGCCCGAAGTCTCGGCGCGGTCCCCCACTATGCCGGTGCCGGTGGGGACGGAACGCGGCAGGGCCACGGTTCCGTCTCCGCCAGGATCTTCCGATTTACCCGTGATCCCCTGGGTCCGGCGTCGTTGGTACGTACGCGGGGCTTGCGGACAGCGTTCAGCTCAGCAGTCCGTCCTTGCGGAAACGTACTGACGTGCAACGCAACTGTTACAGCGGGAGGACCAACAGCCGTGGCCGTGACCGAACCTGCACCGTTGGCACCACGCTCGGTGCACGAAGGGATCCTGCGCCGACAGTCGCTGCGCGAGTCGGCCGCCCGTACCTATGCGCGGTCGCTGCCGATCGTGCCGGTTCGGGCCCGCGGGCTGACCATCGAAGGCGCGGACGGACGACGCTATCTCGACTGTCTCTCCGGAGCGGGCACGCTGGCACTCGGGCACAACCATCCGGTCGTTCTGGAAGCGATCAAGAACGTCATCGACTCGGGTGCGCCTCTGCACGTCCTCGACCTGGCAACCCCGGTCAAGGACGCCTTCACCACGGAGCTGTTCGCCACACTCCCGCCGCAGTTCGCCGACAACGCCCGGATCCAGTTCTGCGGGCCGGCCGGCACGGACGCGGTCGAAGCGGCCTTCAAACTGGTCCGTGCCGCGACCGGCCGCAGCGGGTTGCTGGCCTTCACCGGTGCCTATCACGGGATGACGGCGGGAGCCCTCGCGGCCTCGGGCGGCGCCGAGGACGTCCGGGTCACCCGGCTTCCTTTTCCGCAGGACTACCGTTGCCCCTTCGGTATCGGCGGCGAACGGGGTGCCGAGGTCGCCGCGCGGTGGACCGTGAGTCTCCTGGACGATCCCAAGGGCGGAGCGCCGGCGCCGGCCGGAATGATCCTCGAACCGGTACAGGGCGAGGGCGGCGTGAACCCCGCCCCCGACGGCTGGATGCGCCGGATGCGCGAGATCACCGCAGCCCGGTCCATCCCCCTGATCGCCGACGAGGTGCAGACGGGCGTCGGCCGGACCGGCGCCTTCTGGGCAGTCCAGCACAGCGGGATCGTCCCCGACGTGATGGTGCTGTCCAAGGCCATCGGCGGTTCCCTCCCGCTCGCTGTGATCGTCTACCGCTCCGAACTCGACACCTGGCAGCCAGGCGCCCACGCAGGTACCTTCCGCGGCAACCAACTCGCGATGGCCGCCGGTACGGCCACCCTCGCCTACGTTCGCGAGAACCGACTCGCCGAGCGTGCCGCGACGCTGGGCGCTCGCATGCTCGCCCGCCTCCAGGCACTGGCGATCGACCATCCGTGCATCGGAGACGTCCGCGGACGGGGCCTGATGATCGGTGTGGAGCTTGTCGACCCCGAGGCCGACATGCCCACCGGGGGTACCGGCAGCTCCGAGGCCCCGCCCGACCCGGTCCTCGCCTACGAAGTGCAGCAGGAATGCCTGCGCCGCGGTCTCATCGTCGAACTCGGCGGACGCCACTCCGCCGTCGTACGCCTGCTCCCTCCGCTGACGCTCACCGACGAACAGGCGACCGCGGTCCTCGACCGCCTCGCCGATGCCCTGGCAGCAGCCGAGCGTTCGCCGCACCGCCGAACCATGACCGGGTCGGCTCGCTGACCCCGGACACCCTCACAAGGAAGACCGCCGTGAACCCCACCCCCGCGCCCGAGGCCGACGGCCTGCCCGCCGGCCAGCAGCGAGGACAGGCCGGGCTCGTCGGCCGACTCGCAGTCGAGCAGACGATCGTGCCGCGCCAGAAGGCCGCGCCTCGCGGCGGTCGGCGCAACCCACAGGTACAGGTTCCACCGACCGGCACAGGAACGGTCGATCTACTCGACCACCCGGACCCGCTCGTAGCCGCGGACACGGCAGGCATCGAGAACCTGCTGCGCTGCTGGGTCCGGGAGAACGACCTGCCCCGACCGAACCGGGACACCCTTCGCATCCCGCTGCCCGCCAGCGCGACCGCTCTGCTCGTTCCCGTTCTCTACTGGTCCGCCACGGGATGGCACCGCTTCGGCCGGCCCGCCCTGGAGGAGGCACCCGACGGCGCGCCCACCACCGATGCCGTCACGGTCGCGGCCCTCCTGGGCCGCGAGGCGGACCGGAACGAGGGCGCCGACATGGTGGCCAGAGTCGCCGACTCGGTACGCCGCACGGCCGGATTCATCGCCGAGCGGCGCCGTGCACCCACGGCTCCCGCCGACGCCGACCTCTTCCTCACCGCCGAGCAGTCGCTTCTGCTCGGACACCCCTTGCACCCCAGCCCCAAGAGTCGCGAAGGCCTCTCCGAGGCCGAATCCCGCCTCTACTCCCCCGAGTTGCACGGTTCCTTCCCGTTGCACTGGATGGCTGTCGACCGCTCCGTGCTGGCCACCGAGTCGTCCTGGACGGAGGGGGGCCGCCCCGTACCGGCCGAGGACCTGGTCGCCCAGCACGCGGAGGGACTGCAACTACCCCAGAACACCGCACCGATTCCGCTCCACCCGTGGCAGGCCCGCGAACTGAGCCACCGGCCCGAAGTCGCAGCGCTGCTCGATGCGAAGCTCCTCCACGACCTGGGACCGCACGGCAAGCGCTGGTACCCCACCTCCTCCGTCCGGACCGTCCACCAGCCCGGTGCCGACGTCATGCTCAAGCTCTCCCTCGGCGTACGCATCACCAACTCCCGTCGTGAGAACCTCCGCAAGGAACTCCACCGAGGGGTGGAGGTCCACCGGCTGCTCCGCAGCGGACTCGCCACGCAGTGGCACGCCGTCCACCCCGGCTTCGACATCGTCCGCGACCCCGCATGGCTCGCCGTCGACGCGCCGGACGGCGAGCCCGTCCCCGGTCTCGATGTCATGCTGCGCCACAACCCGTTCCACCCGCTCGACGATGCGGTGTGCATCGCCGGCCTCACGGCCCCGCGCCCCTGGCCGGACCGGCCCGGCGTGCACTCGCGCCTCGCCGATGTCGTCGTCCGCCTCGCCGCGGCCACCGGCAGAAGCAAGGGAGCCGTCGCTGCCGAGTGGTTCCTGCGCTACCTCGACCGCGTCGTACGCCCCGTGCTCTGGCTCGACGCCACAGCAGGCGTCGCTCTCGAAGCCCACCAGCAGAACACACTGGTGCTGCTCGACGCCGACGGCTGGCCCGTCGGCGGCCGCTATCGGGACAACCAGGGCTACTACTTCCGCGAGTCCTATCGCGCGGACCTCGAGCACAGGCTCCCGGGCATCGGAGCCGTCAGCGACACCTTCGTCTCCGACTCGGTCACCGACGAGCGTTTCGCCTACTACCTCGGCGTCAACAACCTCTTCGGTCTCATCGGAGCCTTCGGTTCCCAGCGCCTCGCCGATGAGCAGGTGCTGATTGCCGCGCTCCGCCGATTCCTCGGCGGAGTCACCGGCCTTGGCACCCCACTTCCCGCGCAACTGCTGGAGAAGCCGAACCTACGGTGCAAAGCCAACCTGCTGACCCGGCTGCACGGCCTCGATGAACTCGTCGGCCCGGTCGACACCCAGTCCGTCTACGTCACCATCGCCAACCCCCTCTTCGCCTGAAGGAACATGACCCCCGCCTGAACTGCTGAGAGGAGAGGCATCACCGTGCCTCCCGCCGATGAGCACACCGGCGCCGGAACCGGCCCTGCCTCCCAAGCCGGTACGGGCGCCGAGGACACTCTGGACCTGCAACTCCCCGACGAATTCCTCGCCTTGTTCGGGGAAGACAAACCGGCAACGGTAACGCCGACGCCGATCCCCGCTTCTCCCGACGGACCCCTGTCCCTGAAGGAGTCCCTGGCGCGGGGCGGATCCACGTCGACCGAGGGGGAGGACGTGAGCACAGGCACGGTTACGGACGCGTACCCGAACCAAGGCCCCGGCACGCCTGGTGTCACGAGCAGGCTGGAGTCTTCCGACCTGCTCGACAACCCGGCCGAGTGGAGACCGGTCACCACACCGGCCGGAGTGTTTCAACTGGTCCCCGTACGGCTGGAACGCGATCTCGCGGTGATCAGCCGCTGGATGAACGATCCCGCAGTCGCCGCGTTCTGGGAACTGGGCGGGGAAGAAGCCGTCACCGCCGCCCATCTGCGCCCCCAACTCGACGGCGACGGACGCAGCGTCCCCTGCCTGGGCGTGTTGTCCGGCGTCCCCATGAGCTACTGGGAGATCTACCGCGCGGACCTCGACCCGCTGGCGCGTCACTACCCTGCCCGACCGAATGACACCGGAGTCCACCTCCTCATCGGTGGCGTGACCAACCGCGGGCGCGGTATCGGCACCACCCTTCTCCGGGCCGTCTCCGACCTCGTACTCGACAACCGTCCGCAGTGCGCGCGCGTCGTGGCGGAACCCGACCTGCGCAACACCCCCTCCATCGCAGCATTTCTGAGCGCCGGCTTCCGGTTCTCCGCGGAAGTCGAACTCCCCGACAAGCAAGCCGCTCTGATGATCCGCGACCGAGCCCACCGAGCCCAGCTGTGATCGACCTGCTGCATTACATACACCGCTCGAACCCCATCGGTTCCGTCCCGAGGAGTCCCCGTGCCGCCATATCCTGCGAACCATGAGTCAGCGGAGTCGCCCGAGCTGCTCAGCACTCCAGAGCTGAACCGGACGGTCTGGGACCGAGTCGCCACCCGGCTGCTCGCGAAAATGCTCGGGGAGTTCGCGTACGAGGAAGTCATCGAGCCGGCCCTTCAGGCCGGCGGGAGCGACACATACACCCTCGCGCTGGACGACGGCGCAACGCTGAGCTTCCGAGCCGGACGAGGTGCCTACGGCAGCTGGCACGTCGCCGCCGACTCGATGCTCACGAGCGATCGGCACGTTCCTGACGGGACCGGCAAGGGCGGCAGCACCGGGACCGTCCCCTTCCGCGATCCGCTGCAGTTCCTCGCCCGCGCACGGCGCCTGCTCCACCTCGACGGAGCCACCCTCGGCCACCTCATCCGAGAGATCACCACCACACTCGCCGCCGATGCCCGGCTGGACGACACCAACTTCACCGCCGCCCGACTCGCCGAGCTCGACTATGCGGAGCTCGAAGGACACCAGACCGGTCACCCCTGGCTCGTCGCCAACAAGGGACGCCTCGGGTTCTCCGCCGCCGACGCCTCCCGCTTCACCCCGGAAGCCCGCAGAGCGGTGAAGCTGCCGTGGATCGCTGTCAGTACCCGGATCGGCGGCTACCGGGGCGTGACCGGCCTCGCCACCCCCGAGCAGCTCTACGCACAAGAACTGGACGCCTCGGTACGCACATCTTTCGCCGCCGAGCTCCGCGCCCGCGATCTCGACCCCGGCGCCTACCTCTTTCTTCCCGTGCACCCCTGGCAGTGGGACGAGTGGATCGTTCCGCTGTTCGCACCGGCCATCGCCGCCGGCGACATCGTCCCCTTGCACGCCGACGACGACCTCCGGCTGCCGCAGCAGTCCATCCGTACGTTCACCAATCTGGGGCGCCCCGACCGGCACACCGTCAAACTGCCTCTGTCTATCCTCAACACGCTGGTCTGGCGAGGCCTCCCGACCGAGCGCACGCTCGCGGCCCCCGCCGTCACCGCTTGGGTCCAGAGCCTGCGCGACCGCGACCCGTTTCTTCGCGACACCTGCCGCGTCATTCTGCTCGGCGAGGTGGCCTCCGTGACTGTCGAGCATCCGCTCTACGACCATCTCCCCGAGGCGCCCTACCAGTTCAAGGAGATCCTCGGCGCGATCTGGCGCGAGCCGCTCCATCCCCGGCTCATGCCAGGCGAGCGCGCCCGTACCCTCGCCTCGCTGCTCCACATGGATCCGCAGGGCCGGGCCTTCACCGCCGAGCTCGTGACCCGCTCGGGTCTGACCCCCACCGCATGGCTGACGCGGCTCTTCGCAGCGCTGCTCCCGCCCCTGCTGCACTTCCTCTACCAGTACGGAACGGTCTTCTCCCCGCACGGCGAGAACGCCATCGTCGTCTTCGACGACCAGGACGTGCCCGTGCGGCTGGCGATCAAGGACTTCGTCGACGATGTGAACATCAGCGCCCAGCCGCTGCCCGAACACGCGACGATGCCGGAAGACGTGCGTGGCATCCTGCTCACCGAGGAGCCCGGCTTTCTCACCCAGTTCATCCACTCGGGGCTCTTCGTCGGTGTCTTCCGCTTCCTGTCCCGCCTCTGCGAGGAACAGCTGGGGGTCCCGGAGGCCGAATTCTGGTCACTTGTGCGGGCCGAAATCCTGCGACACCACGCCCGCTTTCCCCAGCTGAAGGAGAGGTTCGAGATGTTCGACATGCTGACGCCGCGCATCGAGCGCCTCTGCCTGAACCGCAACCGCCTGTATCGGGACGGTTACCGTGACCGGTCCGAGCGCCCGCACGCCGCAGTTCACGGCACCGTTCCGAACCCGCTCCACCCCTCCGCATGAGTCCGGGAGTGATCGCCGTTGTCAGTGGTGCCCCGTAGGCTGGTCGCGCTATGACAAAGCCATCCCTCCCCGAGCTCCTGCACGCTGCCGTGACCGCCGTCGGCGGTATGGAGCGGCCTGGCCAGGCCGCCATGGCCGAGGCAGTCGCCGAGGCCGTCGACGACAATTCCCATCTGCTCGTCCAGGCCGGCACAGGCACGGGCAAGTCCCTCGGCTACCTGGTGCCCGCACTGGCACACGGGGAGCGGGTCGTGGTCGCCACGGCGACCCTGGCGCTGCAGCGCCAGCTCGTGGAGCGCGATCTTCCGCGTACGGTCGACGCACTGCACTCCCTGCTGCGCCGCCGACCCCAGTTCGCGATGCTCAAGGGGCGCTCGAACTATCTATGCCTGCACCGGCTGCACGAAGGCGTGCCGCAGGAAGAGGAAGAAGGGCTCTTCGACCAGTTCGAAGCTGCGGCTCCGTCGAGCAAGCTCGGCCAGGATCTGCTGCGGCTGCGGGACTGGTCGGACGAGACCGAGAGCGGCGACCGCGACGACCTCACCCCGGGCGTTTCCGACCGGGCCTGGGCGCAGGTCTCCGTCTCCTCCCGGGAATGCGTGGGCGCCAGCAAGTGCGCGTACGGTGCGGAGTGCTTTGCGGAGCTGGCCCGCGAGCGCGCCAAGCTCGCCGATGTCGTCGTCACGAATCACGCATTGCTCGCCATCGACGCGATCGAGGGCGCTCCGGTGCTCCCGCAGCACGAGGTGCTGATCGTCGACGAGGCCCATGAGCTGGTCTCCAGGGTCACCGGAGTGGCCACCGGAGAGCTCACCCCCGGCCAGGTGAACAGGGCTGTGCGCCGCGCGGCGAAGCTGGTCAACGAGAAGGCTGCCGACGCCCTGCAGACCGCGTCGGAAGGGTTCGAGCGGGTGATGGAGCTGGCGCTCCCCGGCCGCCTGGAAGAGGTCCCCGAGGACCTCGGCTACGCACTGATGGCGCTCCGGGACGCCGCTCGTACGGTGATCTCGGCGCTGGGTTCCACCCGGGACAAGTCCGTCCAGGACGAGGACGCCGTCCGCAAACAGGCCCTGGCGTCGGTGGAGACGATCCACGGTGTTGCCGAGCGGATCACCCAGGGGTCCGAGTACGACGTCGTCTGGTACGAGCGCCACGACCGCTTCGGCGCATCCGTCCGCGTTGCCCCACTCTCCGTCTCCGGCCTGCTGCGCGAGAAGCTCTTCGCCGACCGCTCGGTTGTGCTCACCTCGGCCACGCTCAAGCTCGGCGGGGACTTCAACGGGGTGGGGGCTTCCCTCGGACTGGCCCCCGAGGGCACCGCGGGCGACGACATCCCGCAGTGGAAGGGCCTCGACGTCGGATCGCCCTTCGACTACCCGCGGCAGGGCATCCTGTACGTCGCCAGGCACCTGGCCACGCCCGGCCGGGAGAGTTCCCGTACCGACATGCTGGACGAGCTGTCCGAACTGGTGGAGGCCGCCGGCGGGCGCACCCTCGGGCTCTTCTCCTCCATGCGGGCGGCGCAGGCGGCCGCCGAGGAGCTGCGTGGCCGGCTCGACAAGCCGATCCTGCTGCAGGGCGAGGAGACACTCGGGGAGCTGATCAAGAACTTCGCCGCCGACCCCGAGACCTGTCTCTTCGGCACGCTCTCGCTCTGGCAGGGTGTCGATGTCCCCGGGGCCAGCTGCCAGCTGGTGATCATGGACCGGATCCCGTTCCCCCGCCCCGACGACCCGCTGATGAGCGCGCGCCAGAAGGCGGTCGAGGAGGCGGGCGGCAACGGGTTCATGGCTGTCGCGGCGACCCATGCCGCGCTGCTGATGGCCCAGGGTGCCGGCCGTCTCGTCCGGGCCACGGGCGACAAGGGAGTGGTCGCGGTGCTCGACCCGAGGCTGGCCAATGCCCGGTACGGGAGCTACCTCCGAGCCTCGCTGCCCGACTTCTGGTACACGACGGACCGCAACCAGGCGCGTCGCTCACTCGCGGCGATCGACGCCGCCGCCAAGGCCGACGAGCAGTGATCCCGAACGAGCCCAAGGCATCTGCTCGTCCTTGGTGACCACCACTGCTCCGGGAAGCGTTTCGTCGGCCCGGACGCACAAGCAGGCCCCGGGATCGGCGCAGTGGATCCCGGGGCCCGGTCGGAACCGGCGAGCATCACACCCGCCGCAGCACCGCCACGACCTTGCCGAGGATGGTCGCCTCGTCGCCAGGGATCGGCTGGTACGCGGAGTTGTGCGGGAGCAGCCATACATGGCCGTCCTCCCGCTTGAAGCGCTTGACCGTCGCCTCGCCGTCCAGCATGGCGGCCACGATGTCGCCGTTCTCCGCGACGGGCTGACGGCGCACCGTGACCCAGTCGCCGTCACAGATCGCCGCCTCGATCATCGAGTCTCCGACGACCTTCAGGACGAACAGCTCGCCGTCCCCGACCAGCTGGCGGGGGAGCGGAAAGACGTCCTCGACCGATTCCTCGGCGAGGATCGGTCCGCCGGCCGCGATCCGGCCGACCAGTGGTACGTACGAAGCAGCTGGCTTGCCGGTCGTGTCGGTCGGCTGCGTGCTGGGCTGGTCCGAACCGCGGACCTCGTACGCCCGGGGGCGGTGAGGGTCGCGGCGGAGGAAGCCCTTGCGCTCCAGAGCCATCAGCTGATGGGCGACGGAGGACGTGCTGGACAGCCCCACCGCCTGGCCGATCTCCCGCATCGAGGGTGGGTATCCCCGGCGCTGCACCGAGTCGCGGATGACCTCGATCACTCGCCGCTGCCGGTCCGTGAGCCCCGAGCTGTCCGCTCGGATTCCTGGAGGTCGGCCGGGGAGCGAGCGCGCTGGGCGCGCCGGCTCCGGCCCCTCCGTGTTCCTGACTGAGTCATTCATGGCATGCACCGGCTCGAGTCGGCTCTGGGAGCGGTCCTGGGCAGTGATGGTGGCACTGTCTGCGGTGGTGGTCACGTCGGCCCCTCTCGAATGGTCTCCCTAGCTGCACAACGGTAGTAGCTTTCGAAAGGTTGCGCCAAACACACGTTCGAGTGAAAAACGAATAAAAGTCTGTGCCCGGTTCATTGCTGGGTGTATGAGCGAAGCGCGGATCGGATTCCCACCCGGTGTGCGCGGGTTCGACGCGCGCCATGCACGACCGGCAATTCGGCTCATCACGCTAGCGTTCGCGGCTGCGGCGCCGCCACGCGGGGGTGGTCTTGCGGCCGCCGTTCCGGTCCGGCGTCGGGCGCCCCGCGATCCGGGCGGTCGAGCGTGTCCCGTAGCCTCGTAGTCGGTCGTACGCTGCCTGTGGGCCGCCCGGGACGCGCGACACGCGCTAGGGCCGAATGCGCGACCAAACCCAAGATCTAGTGGTTGGATTGTTCCAGCCACCCAGAAGTTGTGGTCCCTGGTCGATCGAGACCGTGACCATCGCCTATGCTTATGGCTGCTTCGAGGGCCCCTGACGGGGCCTGAAGAGGCCATTCAGTCGTGCTGTGAAGGAGGGTTGGGAGCCATGCACTGCCCCTTCTGCAGGCACCCCGACAGCCGGGTCGTCGACAGTCGCACCACCGATGACGGCACGTCGATCCGCCGTCGCCGTCAGTGTCCCGACTGCTCCCGCCGTTTCACGACGGTGGAGACCTGCTCGCTGATGGTGGTGAAGCGCAGCGGAGTCACTGAACCCTTCAGTCGCACCAAGGTCATTTCCGGCGTGCGCAAGGCATGCCAGGGGCGACCCGTCACCGAGGACGCCCTCGCCAAACTCGGCCAGCGGGTCGAGGAGGCGGTGCGCGCCACCGGAAGCGCCGAGCTGACCACCCACGATGTGGGTCTGGCCATACTCGGCCCCCTGCAGGAACTCGACCTCGTCGCATACCTGCGCTTCGCGTCCGTGTACCGGGCGTTCGACACACTCGAAGACTTCGAGGCCGCCATCGTGGAACTTCGCGAACGGCGGTCTCCCGTGGGGGGATGCGGGACCGGCGAGACCCTGGAGGTCCCCGTTCCCGCAGCCGTCGACTGAGCGACACCGGCTGCTCGACACAGGCGTATCGATCAGCGGCAGGGCGGCTACATAGATCTGCTCCGGGTGCTGTGCGCGGCGTCCGAAGCATCAGACACAGATTGTGCCCCGGGAAGTTCTGGGCACTGCAGGGCGTTTTTGCCCACATATGGGAGGCGGCATGACAGAGACGGCGAGCGGCCCGGCACGAGGTTCCCGAGCCAAGGGATCCAAGTCGACTGCGACCAAGCAGGGCCTGCGTATCGAGCGCATCCACACCACCCCCGGCGTGCATCCGTACGACGAGGTGGCGTGGGAGCGCCGTGACGTCGTCATGACCAACTGGCGCGACGGCTCGATCAACTTCGAGCAGCGTGGCGTCGAGTTCCCCGACTTCTGGTCGGTGAACGCGGTCAACATCGTCACCAGCAAGTACTTCCGCGGAGCTGTCGGCACGCCGCAGCGCGAGACCGGTCTGCGACAGCTGATCGACCGGATCGTGAAGACGTACCGGAAGGCGGGCGAGGACTACAACTACTTCGCCTCTCCGGCCGACGCCGAGATCTTCGAGCACGAGCTGGCGTATGCCCTCCTGCACCAGATCTTCAGCTTCAACTCGCCGGTCTGGTTCAACGTCGGCACGCCCCAGCCGCAGCAGGTCTCCGCCTGCTTCATCCTGGCCGTCGACGACTCCATGGAGTCGATCCTCGACTGGTACAAGGAAGAGGGCATGATCTTCAAGGGCGGCTCCGGCGCCGGCCTGAACCTCTCCCGTATCCGCTCCTCCAAGGAGCTGCTGTCCTCCGGTGGCAACGCCTCCGGTCCTGTCTCCTTCATGCGCGGCGCCGACGCGTCCGCCGGAACGATCAAGTCCGGTGGTGCCACCCGTCGCGCGGCCAAGATGGTCATTCTCGACGTCGACCACCCCGACATCGAGAACTTCATCGAGACCAAGGTCAAGGAGGAGGAGAAGATCCGCGCCCTGCGCGACGCGGGCTTCGACATGGACCTGGGCGGCGACGACATCACGTCCGTCCAGTACCAGAACGCCAACAACTCGGTCCGTGTGAACGACGAGTTCATGAAGGCCGTGGAGTCCGGCGGCAAGTTCGGGCTGCGCGCCCGGATGACCGGTGACGTCATCGAAGAGGTCGAGGCCAAGTCCCTCTTCCGTAAGATGGCCGAGGCCGCCTGGGCCTGCGCCGACCCCGGCATCCAGTACGACGACACGATCAACCAGTGGCACACCTGCCCCGAGTCCGGCCGGATCAACGGCTCGAACCCGTGCAGCGAGTACATGCACCTGGACAACACGTCGTGCAACCTGGCCTCGCTGAACCTTATGAAGTTCCTCAAGGACGACGGCAAGGGCAACCAGTCCTTCGAGTCCGAGCGCTTCGCCAAGGTCGTCGAGCTGGTCATCACCGCGATGGACATCTCCATCTGCTTCGCCGACTTCCCGACCCAGAAGATCGGCGAGAACACCCGCGCCTTCCGTCAGCTCGGCATCGGTTACGCCAACCTCGGCGCCCTGCTGATGGCGACCGGCCACGCGTACGACAGCGAGGGCGGCCGCGCCCTCGCCGGTGCCATCACGTCGCTGATGACCGGCACCTCGTACAGGCGCTCCGCCGAGCTCGCCGCGGTCGTCGGCCCGTACGACGGCTACGCCCGCAACGCCGAGCCGCACCAGCGCGTCATGAAGCAGCACGCCGACGCCAATGCCGCGGCCGTCCACATGGACGACCTGGACAACCCGATCTGGGCCGCCGCCACGGAGGCCTGGCAGGACGTCATCCGTCTCGGCGCCAAGAACGGCTTCCGCAACGCGCAGGCCTCGGTCATCGCGCCCACCGGCACCATCGGTCTCGCGATGTCCTGCGACACCACCGGCCTCGAGCCCGACCTCGCCCTGGTCAAGTTCAAGAAGCTGGTCGGCGGCGGCTCGATGCAGATCGTCAACGGCACCGTCCCGCAGGCCCTGCGCCGCCTGGGTTACCAGGAGGAGCAGATCGAGGCGGTCGT
Organism: Streptomyces sp. NPDC051664; assembly: GCF_044453545.1. Classification (NCBI taxonomy): domain Bacteria; kingdom Bacillati; phylum Actinomycetota; class Actinomycetes; order Kitasatosporales; family Streptomycetaceae; genus Streptomyces; species Streptomyces sp. NPDC051664. The sequence continues at coordinate 73,755 of NZ_JBITCU010000018.1, forward strand.
CGCCCACATCGCCGAGCACGGCAATGTGATCGACGCCCCCGGTCTGAAGGCCGAGCACTACGAGGTCTTCGACTGCGCGATGGGCGAGCGCTCCATTTCCGCGATGGGCCACGTGCGCATGATGGCGGCCATCCAGCCGTGGATCTCGGGTGCCCTCTCCAAGACGGTGAACCTGCCGGAGACGGCCACGGTCGAGGACGTCGAAGAGGTCTACTTCGAGGCGTGGAAGATGGGCGTCAAGGCGCTCGCCATCTACCGCGACAACTGCAAGGTCGGTCAGCCCCTCTCCGCCAAGACCAAGGAGAAGGAGAAGGCCGAGGTCACCGCCAAGGCCGAAGGCACCATCCGTGCCGCGGTCGAGAAGGTCGTCGAGTACCGCCCGGTCCGCAAGCGTCTCCCCAAGGGCCGTCCCGGCATCACCACCTCGTTCACGGTGGGCGGCGCCGAGGGCTACATGACCGCCAACTCCTACCCGGACGACGGTCTCGGTGAGGTCTTCCTGAAGATGTCCAAGCAGGGCTCCACCCTCGCGGGCATGATGGACGCCTTCTCCATCGCCGTCTCGGTCGGTCTGCAGTACGGCGTCCCGCTGGAGACGTACGTCTCGAAGTTCACCAACATGCGCTTCGAGCCGGCCGGCATGACGGACGACCCGGACGTGCGGATGGCGCAGTCGATCGTCGACTACATCTTCCGCCGCCTGGCGCTGGACTTCCTGCCCTTCGAGACCCGCTCGGCGCTCGGTATCCACTCGGCCGAGGAGCGCCAGCGTCACCTCGACACCGGTTCGTACGAGGCGTCCCTCGAGGACGACGAGCTGGACGTCGAGGGCCTGGCCCAGTCCGCCCCGATCCGGACGGAGCCGCTGAAGGCGGTCGCTCCTCCGAAGGAGACAGAGATGCCCGCCCCGAGGACGGCGCACACCTCGGCGGAGCTCGTCGAGATGCAGTTGGGCATCAGCGCGGACGCGCCGCTCTGCTTCTCCTGCGGCACGAAGATGCAGCGCGCCGGATCCTGCTACATCTGCGAGGGCTGCGGCTCGACCAGCGGTTGCAGCTGATTTTCGGGACCTGCTGGGCATGAAATAGCTGGTCAGGGCGGTGGAGCCGATATTCGGGCTCCACCGCCCTCGGCGTTTCGCGACCCAGCTCTGTGGTGTCTGATGCATCGGATCGCGCGGAAAGGGCTCGGCTCTGTGCGTGCTGCGGTGCCATGGTCCTGGACCTGCTCGACCAGTCGGTTCCCCGCCCCGGTTGCGTGCCGAGGCGTCACGTTCCGGGCGTGCGGCTTCCCATCGTCGCGGCGAACGAACCGGGGTCGCCGTCGAACCCCCGGATCGTCTCGCGGAACTCCCAGCCGCCCGAGCCGCCCCGGACGAACTCGGCGACCGTTGCCGCGGTGGCGCCGCCGACCGTGGAGAAATCGTCCTCCGCCAGATTTGTGTAGCCCTCACGAATCTGCACGCCGGTGCTCGCTATGTCGTCGAAGGTCTTTCGGCCGTCCCGTTGCTGAATGGCGACCCCGACGACGACGCGGGCGTACGAGGCCGACAACCGGTTCAGTTCCAGAGTCATCACCTCGTCGAAGCCGAGACCCTGGCCGGTCCTGCTGTCGCGGTTCAGCGTGATGGTGCCGTCCGGCGAACGGCTGTCGAAGTGCACGAGATACGAGGGGCTGCCGTACGGCTCGTCCGCCGGGTAGGTCGCGGCGATGATGTCGAGGTCATGGGCTGGGGCACCCGGAGGACTTGGGTCCCATTTGAGCCTGACTTCGACCTTCGCGAGGTCCTTGTTGGGCGTGCTCATCGGACTTCCCTCCTTGCCGCTGGGCCGTCGGACCGGTCGTACCACCCGATCATGTCCGTAACTGTTCATGGATCCAACCGGCTTGGTATCGGGCGGCGGAATCGGGCCAATATCGATTCCTGTGCAGTTCAATGCGGGATACGGCGCGGCGGGCGCTGCCTGATCTCCTCGCGGAAGAGCTCGATCGCGCTGCTGACCTGGCGCATCAGGTGGGTGTGCTCGATGCGGTCGAGGTACAGACAGTTGCGGGCGAGTCCCTCCAGTTCGAAGGCGAAGCAGAGCGACATCAACGGGTTGATGAACAGCTCGCTGCCCCGGGTGCGCGAGGTGAAATGGACGTCCCCGAAAGCTCCCTGTACCGCCGCGGCGATTGATCCGTTGACGATGCTCGGGTGGTCAGGGGTGTGCTTCTGGGCGTGGGCGACCGCGTCGACGAAGAGAGCGCCCTCACGGGTCGTACGGGAGACGGAGAAGGCGCCCAGGCAGGCGCCATCGCGTTCCAGGGCCGCGATGTTCTCCAGGACGAGTCCGTGACTCACCCCGTGATAGGCGTCGATTCCGAAGCCGATGGAGACAACGAGGCGCTCCGGTACGTCGATTCCGGCGAGCGCCGCGACGCTGGTGAGGTCCTCCTCCGGGGTGCCGAGCCCGGATTCGTCGCCACGCATCAGGATGTCCGTACCGCCGTCGACGAGGACGACCGCGTCGATGTCGTACCGCTCGATCAGCGCTCGGTAGGCGGCCCGCAGCGGCTGCACTCCCACCCGGGCGAAGGCGTGCACGGTGCTCGGGTAGTGGTGCAGTTCGAGCCACTGGGCGAGCGTGCGTTCCGGGAAGTACGGCTGGTGGAGGGACGTTTCGGGGGTGATCACCGCGACATCGGGCGCGAGCCAGGCATCGACGGGAAGCCCTTCGAGAGCGCTGAACGAGAGATTGGCGAGCCGGACGTCCTTGCCCTGATGCAGCAGGGAGAGTGCCACCGGAAGTCCCGCGTAGATGTCGAAGCCGCCGCCCGCCCCGGCGACGAGGATGCGTTCCGCGGAGTCGAGGCGGGCGAACAGGGTGTTGGCGAACAGAGGGTTGGCGGGCGGGGTGGTCATGGAGATCATTCTGCGATTCGCGGCGCCTGGTTCGGACGTACTCCGTCAGAGCGTGACCCGCGCCACGTTCGGCGCCGTACGATGGCGCGGTGCTGGTCAAGTGGATTCGCTGCACCGTGACGGACCGTCGCGGTTTCGAGCGGGGGCAGCGAAAGTGGGCGGGGCTGCTCGGTGAGCCGGGGTTCAGGGGACAGGGGGGCGGCTGGAGCCGGGGGCGACCGGAGGTTGCCCATGTCTTCGCGTTCTGGGAGAACCGGGTCTTCTACGACTCGTTCATGGCGCGTGCGCACGACAGGCTGGCTGCCGCACAGTCCGGAACGTACAGCGACATCCAGGTCAAACTGTTCGACTACCGCTTCGATGTGAAGACTGGCTTCGAGCCGCGCTTCACCGATGCGGATGTGGTCAGAGTGGCGCACAGCAGGGTGCACGAGGACCGGGTCGAACACTTCGCGCTGATGCAGGAGAGGGTGTGGAATCCGGCGATGGCCGGCTCTCCCGGCATGCTGCGTGGGGTGTTCGGCGAAGCCCCGGGGCACGAGTTCCTGGTGCTGTCGATGTGGCAGTCGAGTGCCGAGCGCGGCAAGTACCGGCCGGGGAGCGTCGAAAGGCTCTCGCAGCGGGCAGGGACCGAGGACGACGTGGCGGCGCTGGCGGGGGACGTCGTGCAACTCGACCCGTCCTGGACGGTGTGATCCTCGGGTACCTCGGGTCGGCCCCTGATCGGCGGGTCCCAGGCGGGGCGCGGGCGTGCCGGACGTCCTGGGCCCTGCTTCGCCGGGAACATGCGTCGGACGGATTCCGGACAACTGCTCGAATGGACCGGACTCGATCTAGGGTCTTTACATGGCACGACCGCAACGCATTGTCCTCGTCCGGCACGGCGAGTCCGAGGGCAATGCCGATGACACGGTGTACGAACGTGAGCCCGACCATGCATTGAGGCTCACCGCGACGGGGTTGCGGCAGGCCAGGGAGACGGGGGCACGGCTGCGCGACCTCTTCGGCGGGGAGCGGGTCAGCGTGTACGTCTCGCCGTACCGCCGCACACACGAGACCTTCAGGTCCCTCGGGCTCGACCTGGAGCGCGTGCGGGTGCGCGAGGAGCCGCGGCTGCGCGAACAGGACTGGGGGAACTGGCAGGACCGGGACGACGTGAGACTGCAGAAGTCCTACCGGGACGCGTACGGACACTTCTTCTACCGGTTCGCGCAGGGGGAGTCCGGCGCCGATGTGTACGACCGGGTCGGAGCTTTTCTGGAGAGCCTGCACCGGAGCTTCGAGGACCCCGACCATCCGCCCAACGTTCTGCTGGTCACTCATGGACTGACGATGCGGTTGTTCTGTATGCGGTGGTTCCACTGGTCGGTGGCCGAATTCGAGTCACTGTCCAACCCCTGCAACGGAGAGACGCGAATGCTGATGCTCGGCGAGGACGGGCGGTACACGCTTGACCGGCCCTTCGAGCGGTGGCGTACCCCTGAGCCGTACGGGATCACCGGATAGAGTGGAGAGGCGATGACCGTTGACTCCGCTTCCGCCCAACGCTTCGAACGCGCCCTGGCCAGCCTGCGAGGGCTGTCCGTGGGGGACGCTCTGGGCTCCCAGTTCTTTGTGCCCGCCAACTATCCGCTGCTGAAGCAGTGCGCACTGCCGCTCGGCCCCTGGCAATGGACCGATGACACGGAGATGGCCTGCTCCGTCCTGGCCGTGCTCGCCGGGCACAATCGCATCGACCAGGACGCGCTGGCCCACTCGTTCGCCGACCACCACGACTTCGACCGGGGATACGGCCCTGCTGTGAACCGGCTGCTGCGGCTGGTCCGGGAGGGCAGCGACTGGCGCGAGCTGGCGTCCGCGCTCTTCCAGGGCCAGGGCTCCTGGGGCAATGGTTCGGCCATGCGTATCGCACCCCTCGGCGCCTGGTACGCGGACGACCCCGAGCAGGCCACGCACCAGGCCGAGATCTCCTCGTACACCACGCATCAGCACCGCGAGGCCGTCGTGGGGGCGATGGCCGTCGCGGCGGCCGCCTCGCTCGCCGCCGCGCCCGGCGGCCCGCCGACGCCGACCGATCTCCTCGACGGGGTCATCGCCCTTGTGCCGCGCAGTGCGGTCGGCGCCGGGCTGCGCCGGGCGCGCGACATGCTCGACTACAGCGATGCCGGGACCGTCGCGGCGGTCCTCGGCAACGGCCGTCGTACAAGTGCACATGACACAGTGCCGTTCGCCCTCTGGTCGGCGGCACGGAGCCTCGGCGACTTCGAGCAGGCCTTCTGGGTGACCGCTCAGGCCGGTGGCGATGTCGACACGACCTGCGCAATCGTCGGCGGGGTCATCGCGGCAGGCAAGGCGGGGGCTCCGCCTGCCGCCTGGTCGGCACAGACGGAAGAGCTGCCCGGCTGGCTTCCCCGGCCGGGTCGCAGCTGACACGTCTCGACTGTCACGGTACTGCCACATCCCTGCCGCACACGTCTGCGAGCGGTACCGGGGGGTCTACCCTTTCGGCCACGCCGCCGTCAATGATCATCATGACGGTCGTGCGCCGAATGAGAGCCGAGGTGCTCGCGCTGCTCAGCAGCTGCGTGAGCGGAACTCGGTGGGAGGGGGTCCCATGTCCGATCACACGTCAGAGTCAACCCGGAAGCCAGAGTCGTCCGAGTCGTCTCGCCCGCGGGAGCCGTCGGCGCCGCCGGAGTCTTCGAAGTCGCGGGAGCCGTCGGTGGCCGCGGGGCCGTCCGAGCCGCCCGGTAGGTCCGCAGCGCCGAGCGTGCCCGATTCCGACGACGCCGTCCCGGAGCCGCCGAAGGGCCCGGCGTACGCGCAGCACGGATGGCAACCGCATCCGCCGCCCAACCCCTGGCAGAGCCGTCAGCAGCAGGCCGGCACGGTTGCGCGGCTACGCCCGGCCCCGCCGGTCGCCATCCGCAACGCCACACTCTGGTCGGTCGTGGCCACCGCGCTCCTCAGTGGCCTGTTGCTGGGGGACGGTCTCGGCCTGAACCTGCTGATTGTCGCGCTTCCCGCCGCGCTCGCGGCCTTCTTCGCCGCTGAGGCCGCGGGTCGCCGGCTCCGACCATGGTCCGCTGTCTGGGCGCTGGGCGGTCTGTCACTGCTCATCGTCCCAGCGCTCCGGGACGCGGGCTGGCCCACCTTCCTCGCTGTGGTGTCAGCCGTCGCGCTGGGCTCGCTCACCCTGCACGGCAGCCGCAGCTGGCTCGGGGTGTTCCTCGGTTCGGTGGGCCTGTTCTCCTCCGCCGTCGAGGGAGTGAGATGGGGCGGGCTGGGCATTCGCGACCGGATGGCCGGTTCTCGCGGTCGATGGGGTGTCGCCTTCCGGTCCACCGCGGTGGCCGTTGTCCTGCTCATCGTCTTCGGAGCGCTGTTCGCAAGCGCGGATGCCGCGTTCGCCGATGTGCTCGGCAATTTGATGCCGGATGTGTCGCTGGGCGACAGCCCCTGGCGGTTCTTCCTCTTCGTGGTCGGACTGGTCGGTGCGCTCACTGCCGCCTATACCGCCGCCGCCCCCATCCGCTGGGACCGCATCACCGTGCGGGCAGGCAAGGCCCGAGGCCGGCTGGAGTGGGCGCTTCCGCTCATCGTGCTGAATCTGCTCTTCGCCGTCTTCATCGCCATCCAGCTCACCGTGTTGCTCGGCGGATACGACAAGGTGATGGCCGAGACCGATCTCAGCTACTCCGCATACGCCCGTCAGGGCTTCTGGCAGTTGTTGTGGGCAACGCTGCTCACCCTCCTCGTGATCGCGCTCGCCCTGCGCTGGGCCCCTCGTGGTGAAGCGCGCGACCGCACTCTCGTGCGGATCGTCCTCGGCACGCTGTGCCTGCTCACCCTTGTCGTGGTGGCCTCCGCGCTGCGGCGCATGGAGCTGTACGTCGATGCTTACGGCCTGACCCGGCTGCGGATATCCGTCGCCGCGGTCGAGCTGTGGCTGGGCGTGGTGCTGATCCTGATCATGGCGGCGGGCGTGTTCGGCGCCCGGCTGCTGCCGCGCGCCGTGGCGGCGAGCGCGGCCGTCGGTGTGCTCGTGTTCGGTCTGGTCTCGCCCGACGGGCTGATCGCGGAACAGAACGTTCAGCGCTACCGCAACGATCACGCGATCGACATCGACTACCTCCGTGGCCTCTCGGCCGACGCCGTACCGGCCCTCGACACACTGCCCGAACCGCTGCGGTCCTGTGCCCTCGGCGAGATCCAGCGCACGCTGCGCGTGTCCGACGCTCCTTGGTACGCCACCAGCTGGGGCGAGGCGCGGGCACGCGACATTCTGGAGAACCGGAGCGCGAACGCTCTCGTGACGGACTGCGCGGGCCTCGGAAGCGGTGAGGACGGCGGTGATCGGGGCGGTTACGAAGACGACACGTACGACCCGTACTGATGACGCCGCCTACGGATGACGCCCCCTACGACCCGAACTGATTTGGATCGCTGAGCCGTACGCGGCGATCCGGGCAGGTGCAGGCCGCATCCCCGTGGACGGCCTGCACCTGCGCCGACGCGCGTGCGTCTGCCTGCGCGCCACCCGGCGTACCGGTCCGCACCGGCGTGCGACGCTAGGCTCCAGGGCCACCCGCGGACGCCTTGCCGCTCAACGCATCCAGATCGCTCTTGCGTACCCGGATCACCAACACCGCAGTCAGCAGGGCGAGCGCGGCCATCGCCACCGCTGCCGTGAACGCCGTCGAAATGCCGTGCGTGAGCACCTCGTGTCCCCAAGGCGCGGGCAATTCGTGCGTCTCCGCGAACTTCGCCTTCTGTTCCGGCGTCGCCTGCGCCATGAACGACGGAATCTGCCTCTCCGCCTCGTTGCGGCTTGCCGTCCCGAAGACCGTCACCAGGATGGAGAGGCCCAGCGAACCACCCACCTGCTGGCTGGCATTGAGCAGTCCGGATGCCGCCCCGGCCTCGTGCTGTGCGACCCCGGAGACAGCGGTCAGCGTCAGCGTGACGAAGTTCAGGCCCATGCCGAAGCCGAACACCAGCAGCGGCCCCAGCACCCCGCTCGCATAAGAGCTGTCGGGCGAGATGAACGTCTGCCACAAGAGGCCGATTCCGGTGAGTGTCGAACCGGTGATCATGAACGGTTTGGGGCCGAGCACCGGCAGCAGCCGCTGCGACAGCCCTGCGCCCATGGCGATGGCGACCGTCACGGGCAGGAAGGCCAGACCCGACTCGATGGGGCTGTAGCCCAGCACGTTCTGCACGAACAGGACGATGAAGAAGAACATGCCGAACATGGCGGCGGCCAGGCTGAGCATGATGAGGTACGTCCCCGACCGGTTGCGGTCGGCGAACATCCGCAGCGGAGTGATCGGTTCCTTCGCCCGCATCTCGATGAGCACGAATGCGGCTAGGAGTACCACCGCGGCGCCGAAGGACCCCACGGTGACGGAGTCCCGCCAGCCCTCCTCGGAGGCCCGGATGAATCCGTACACCAGCGAGGCCATGCCGAGGGTCGAGGTCAGTGCGCCCGAGACGTCGAAGCGGCCGGGGTGCTTCTCGGACTCGTTGATGTACATGGGTGCCAGGACCGCGATCAGCACACCGATCGGTACGTTGACGAAGAAGACCCAACGCCAGTCGAGCCATTCGGTGAGCGCTCCGCCGGCCAGCATGCCGATCGCGCCGCCCCCCGCCGAAACTGCGGCAAAGACTCCGAACGCGCGGTTCCGCTCGGGTCCTTCGGGGAACGTGGTGGTGATCAGAGCGAGTGACGTCGGTGAGGCGATGGCTCCGCCGATGCCCTGGAGGGCCCGGGCCACGAGCAATTGCCACGGCTCCTGGGCCAGTCCGCCCAGCAGGGAAGCAAAGGTGAAGACCAGGATTCCGGCTATGAAGACCCGGCGGCGGCCGAGGATGTCACCGGCCCTGCCGCCGAGAAGCAGCAGCCCACCGAAGGTCAGCGTGTAGGCGCTGAGGACCCAGGACAGATCGGTGGTGGAGAAGCTGAGTGCGTCCTGGATGTGCGGAAGCGCGATGTTGACGATCGTGGCATCGAGCACAACCATCAACTGACATGCGGCGATGACCGTGAGGGCGATCCCCCGTCGCCCCTGCCGTCGGGCCGCGCCCGGCGGACTCTGTGCTTCTAGCTGAGAGGTTGTCACTATGGATCCCCCACAAGTGAATTAGTGAACGGAAGCGTTCACTGTCTCGTCAACGGTAGTGAGTCCCCGTCAGTGAACGCAAGCGTTCACTGAAGCCGCCGTTGCCGGGATGTCGGCGGAATTGCTCGGTCCGGGCCTGCTCGGTCCGATGACGATCGGTCCTGATGCGTCTCGACGTCCTGAATCCGCCGCACCGTCCCGACCCGCCTCACCGTCCGACCTGTTTCGATGGAGAAAAGCTGATGGTTACTTCGCGTTCGGCGGCCGCCGCTCGGCCGCCGATGGCGTCACCGCGCCGCCGCGGGCCCGTACTGGAACGCGCGATCCTCGATGCCGCCCTGGAGCAACTGAGCACGGTGGGCTGGAACGGGCTGACGATGGAGGGTGTCGCCGCCGGGGCCCAGACAGGGAAGGCGGCGGTCTACCGGCGATGGCCCTCGAAGGAGGACCTGGTGGCAGACGCGCTCCAGACGGCACTGCCGGCGCTCGGTGAGGCACCCGACTTCGGCAGCGTTCGCGAAGATCTGTACCAGCTCTGCCGGCGACTGCGCGACGCCATGCTCTCCAAGCCCGGATGCGCGCTGCGTTCCGTACTTCACGAGTGCGACGCAAGCTCTGCCGAGCGGTTCCAGTCGGTGATCCTCAGAGGGGTGATCCAGCCGTCGACCGAGCTCCTCCGGGAGGTCGTCGGCCGAGGAATCGCGCGTGGCGACGTCCGACCCGACGCCACGGGCGAGCTGTCCTTCGAGGTGATCCCCGCGATGATGATGTACCGCAGCAAGGTGTGCGGCAGCGAATGGACGGACGGGGAACTCGCCGAAATGATCGATCAGGTCGCGGTGCCGCTGTTCCGCTCCTTCGACAACTGAACGTGACGGCCGGGGGTCGGGCCGTGAGCGCCCCGGCGGGGATGTCGCGGACGGGACAACGGTCCGGCGCCCCGGGGTGTTCTCGCCGTTGTCGTCGGCGTACCCTGGCTGGCGCCATGCCGTACGAACCACCCACGCACACCGTCGAGCGCTCACTGCGCGCTACCACTGGTGCCAAGACCGTCGCCGGTGTCGACGAGGTCGGACGCGGAGCGTGGGCGGGACCGGTCACCGTATGCGCGGCCGTCACCGGCCTCCGCAAGCCTCCCGCCGGGCTCACCGACTCCAAGCTGATCAGCCCCAAGCGCCGCGCCGAGCTGGCGCCGCTGCTCGAGGGCTGGGTCACCGCCTACGGTCTTGGAGACGCCTCGCCGCAGGAGATCGACGACCTCGGGATGACCGCGGCCCTGCGCCTCGCCGCTGTCCGCGCCCTCGAAGCGCTGCCTGTGCGGCCCGACGCGGTGATACTCGACGGCAAACACAACTACCTGGGCGAACCCTGGACGGTCCGAACCGTCATCAAGGGCGACCAGTCCTGTATCGCGGTCGCGGCCGCCTCGGTGATCGCGAAGGTTCGCAGGGACACGATGATGGCCGAACTGGGTGCGGAATCGGGGGAGTACGCCGCCTTCGTCTTCGGTGCCAATGCCGGTTACCCGTCCCCCGTGCACAGGGCCGCTCTGGAGGCGCTGGGGCCCACGCCCCACCACCGTCTCTCGTGGTCCTACCTCGACGCGCTGCCCAAGTGGCAGCACCTGAAGAAGGTCCGTTTCTCCGCCGAGGCGGCTGCACTGGAAAGCGGGGGCCAGCTCGGCTTCGACTTCTGATCGCGCATTTGTGCCCACCCGCTGATGCTCATCGCGTCGGCATTTGATAGACAACCACCCATGCCTCTCATCCCCGAGGAGCCTCAGATTCACGAGAGCGCCCAGGGTCCCCGCGTCACTCCGGCCGCAGGCCGTACCGCGCCGACCCCCCGTCCCGTACCCGGTCCGCGTTCCGCGGCCATGCCGCGCCCCGGTCGTCCGGGGCCCGGTCCCGCGAGGCCCGCGCCCCCGGCACAGCGCCCGCACCCCACCGTCGGTCAGTCTCAGGCTGCCCGCTCGCAGAGCCGTTCCGTGCCGCAGATCCAGCTGATCCCGGCCTCGGCCGGCGGTGCGCTCGACGCCGCCGACGAGGCAGTCGATCTGCTGCTCGACTCCGGACGCGCACCGGGCGACATCCTGGTGCTCACCACCGGTGATCATCACCCGTGGGCCGCGCACGAGCTGTCCTTCGGAGAGGCCGCCTACTGGGCCCAGCACGAGGCCGGTGAGGATGTCTTCTTCGCCGGTGCCGCGGGCGCGGACCGGGTGCAGGCCCGTCCCGTGGTGATCGTCGCGGTCAATGGAGCGGCCGATGACGCCGCCGCCCGTGCGTTGCTCCTCGCGCAGAAGCGCGCCGGGGCGCTGTTGATCGTCTGCGGTGACCCGCAGCAGATCAACACCGTGCTCGGCGTCGGCGTCTGAGCCGTTCGGCACGTACGACCGTGGTGACCCGGCTGCCCTACGGGGCGGCCGGGCCGACGGCTCGGGTCAGCGGGCGGCCGTACGGCGCAGTGCGTCCGTCGACCCGCCACCGGTGCGAAGCGGGAACGGATCGTGCTCGGCCACCGTGTCGGCGAGAGACGAAGGCGCTGACGTGGAGTTGGGCCGACGGCCACCGCGGCCCTCGCCCAGCACCTGCCACCCGCCATGGGTCAGCGTGATGTACGCGCCGCACCGAAGGCCGTGCAGCGTGCAGGCGTCTCGCAGACCCCACATCCACGCCCCGTCCTCCTCCGTCCACCGCTCGTCCCCCTCGCGGCAGTAGAGCAGTACCGCAGTCCGCACGGGCGTGCGGCGACGCAGATCGTGCGGGATGACCCGGCGCAGATGCGCCAGCAGCGCGTTACGGAACTCCCAGCCGTCCGCGGCTACGGCGCGGCGGGTGAACGACGCGCTGGCCGTGAGGCGTTCCTCATGGTCGAGCACGGCGACGACGGCGGTGGCCGGAGTCGGCCGGTGCCGGGCGTGCAGTCCGCTGACGACCTCGCGCGGGCTGCGCAGCAACGGTATGCCCGCAGCGGCCCACTCGGCCGGTTCGAGCATTCTGGCAAGGCGGTTGGCGGAGTCGGCGGACACCGAAGTGGCTGCGGACGGAGCGAATCCGAAGGTCACGGTCCTCCCTTCGCATACGCGCCCACGGTGCGGGCAGGGTCGGGTGGGGGCGCACCGCGGCACAGCCCTTCCGGGCCGCGAAAGGACCGTGCGGAGGCGAGTTCAATTCTCCCTGGCGTATCGGCAGGCGGCAACGAGCAATTGGCGAGGCTGACGGGAATCAGCCGGAATGACACGGATATCCCTGCCCAGATCGTGGACGGATGACGCCCCGTGTCACGCCTGAACAGCGAGGACCAGCGGAAACACTCCCTCCGCCCCGGCCCGGCGCAGCAGCCGGGATGCCACGGCAAGCGTCCAGCCGGTGTCCGAGAGATCGTCCACGAGCAGCACCGGGCCCCCCGCCGACGCCAACGCCGCGGCCAGCTCCGGCTCCACGACGAGCGCCTCGTGCAGAGCCCGCACCCGCTGCGCGCTGTTGGTCCGGGAGATCCGCACCTCGGCCGCTCCTGGCGCGTAGGTGACGCTGCCGAGCAGTGGCATCCGGCCGACCTCGGCGATACGGCCGCCGAGTGACTGGATGAGCTGCGGTCTGCTGCGCGAGGCGACCGTGACGACGCCTACGGGCCGGGGTGCGGCATCGGCGGTGCCGGATGCCCAGCCACCCGGCCCCTTGGCCCAGTCGACCAGCACCGTCACCACCGCGTTCGCCACGTCGTCGGGTACCGGGGCGTCCTGCGTCTGCGCCGCCAGCATCGGACGCAGCCGGTTGCCCCAGCCGATGTCCGAGAGCCGGCCGAGGGCGCGCCCCGAGAAGGACAGTTCGCCCGTCGGGATACGGCCCTTGAGGTCGACGCCCACCGCGGCGAGACCGGTCGGCCACATCTTGCGGGGCTCCACCTCCACGCCCGGCCTGCCGAGCTCGCCCCGGGCGGTGTCCAGAGCGGCCGTCGACACCTGGTCGTCGAAGCGGGCACCCGCGCAGTTGTCACAACGTCCGCATGCCGCCGCTTCCTCGTCGTCCAGCTGGCGACGGAGGAACTCCATCCGGCAGCCGGTCGTCGTTGCGTAGTCGCGCATCGCCTGCTGCTCGGCGGACCGCTGGCGTGCCACCCAGGCATAACGCTCGGAGTCGTAGACCCAGGGCTCTCCAGTGGCGATCCACCCGCCCTTCACCCGCTTGACCGCACCGTCGACATCAAGGACCTTGAGCATCGTCTCCAGACGGGTGCGCCGCAGCTCGACCAGCGGCTCCAGAGCAGGCAGCGAGAGCGGCCGGCCGGCCTGGGCGAGCACATCGATCGTGCGCCGGACCTGCTCCTCCGGGGGGAAGGCGACCGACGCGAAGTACTGCCAGATCGCCTCGTCCTCCCTGCCCGGGAGCAGCAGCACCTCGGCATGCTCGACGCCTCGGCCCGCGCGACCCACCTGCTGGTAGTAGGCGATGGGGGAGGAGGGGGAACCGAGGTGCACGACGAAGCCGAGGTCGGGCTTGTCGAATCCCATACCGAGCGCGGACGTTGCGACCAGGGCCTTGACCCGGTTGGCCAGGAGATCGTCCTCCGCCTGCTGCCGGTCTGCGTTCTCGGTGCGGCCGGTGTAGGAGGCCACGGTGTGCCCGCACTGGCGCAGATACGCCGTGATCTCCTCGGCGGCCGCGACGGTGAGCGTGTAGATGATCCCGGAGCCCGGGAGTTCCTTGAGATGATCACCCAGCCAGGCCAGTCGGTGTGCGGCGTTGGGCAGTTGGAGCACGCCCAGGCTGAGACTCTCGCGGTCGAGAGGTCCACGCAGCACCAGCGCGTCCGTACCCGCGCCCGTACCGAGCTGCTCGGCGACATCCGCGGTCACCCGCGCGTTCGCAGTGGCGGTCGTCGCGAGCACGGGTACGCCCGCCGGCAGATCGGCGAGCATGGTCCGCAGCCGACGGTAATCCGGCCGGAAGTCGTGGCCCCAGTCGGAGATGCAGTGCGCCTCGTCGACCACGAGCAGCCCGGTTGCGGCAGCGAGCCGGGGCAGGACCTGGTCCCGGAAGTCGGGGTTGTTGAGCCGCTCGGGGCTGACGAGCAGCACATCCACTTCCCCTGCTGCCACCTCGGCCTGGACGGTGTCCCACTCCTCGGTGTTGGACGAGTTGATCGTGCGGGCGGTGATCCCGGCCCGGGCCGCGGCCGCTACCTGGTTACGCATCAGTGCGAGCAACGGCGAGACGATCACCGTCGGGCCGCTGCCCTGGGCCCGCAGCAGCGAGGTCGCGACGAAATACACGGCGGACTTGCCCCAGCCGGTCCGCTGGACGACCAGCGCTCTGCGTCTGTCCGCGACCAGTGCCTCGATGGCCCGCCACTGGTCCTCGCGCAGCCGGGCAGTGTCGGTGGTGTCCCCGACGAGTCGGGCCAGTACGGAATCGGCCGAAGCCCTGAGCTCTGCGCGGTCTGCGTTGGTCATGCCCCCATGCAACCTGATGGCTGTGACAAACCGCGAACGACCCCGCGGCCCTGTGGATAACTTATCCACAGGGGTCGCGGAATTCTGCCGCTCGCGGGACGGTCGTGCCATGAACAAGCACCACGAATCCACCGGGCCGGCCGACGAGCAGCAGATCACTCTGCGCGGGCCCGCCGAACTCGCCGATGCCCTCCCGTATCTCATGGGGTTCCATCCGAACGACAGCGTGGTCATGGTCGCCCTGCACGGCGGCCGCGGCCGCTTCGGCGGGCGGCTCAGGCTCGGAATTCCGCAGTCACCGCAAGAATGGCCGTCCACCGCAGAGCAACTCGCCGAGTGTCTGGTCAAGGGCAGCGAGCGGCGCGGGGAGCGTCCCGATGCGATCGTCATTTTTCTCTGTCAGGATCCTGCCGACGGGGAGACCCCGGGCCAGGTGATGGAGCGGCTGCGGCCGCTGGGTCAACGTCTGCGCACGGCCTGCGGAGCACTCGACGTACCCGTACTCGAAGCGCTCTGCATCTCCGACGGCCGGTACTGGTCCTACTGCTGCCCCGACCCGCGCTGCTGTCCGGCCGAGGGGAACCCGCTTTCCCTCCCCGGCACCTCGGTGATGGCGGCTGCCGCCACCTATGCGGGCATTCAAGTACGGGGATCTCTGCGGGAGATGGAAGCCAGGCTCACGCCCCTGAAGACCCCGTCCGTGGCGGATCAGCCACAGGCTCTGGACGCGGCGGGCGCCGCACTGGTGCCGAGGATCCTCGACGAGCAGGGACGCAAGGAAGTGGCCCGGGAGACGCTGGTGCTCGCCCGTGCGCTGATGAAACGCCTCCGGGAGGCCCCTACGACGGCGCCCTCCGCTGCGGACGTCCAGGACGACTCCCTGATCAGCCATGACGAGGCCGCCGCGGTGATCCTCGGCCTGCAGGACCGGGAGACCCGGGACAAGGCCGCCGAATGGATGGAGGGGCCGGAAGCGGAATCCGCGTTGCGGTTGTGGCGGGCGCTCTCGCGTCGCTGCGTCGGACCGTACGGGGAGCATGCCGCGGCGCCGCTCACCCTGACGGGCTGGGTCTCCTGGTCCACCGGCGACGAACCGGGTGCGCGGGTCGCTCTGGGCCTGGCCCTGCAGGCGGACCCCGAGTACACATTTGCTCAACTTCTCCACCAGGCGTGCAACCAAGGACTCGACCCGGAGACCCTGCGTCGTTGCCTGCGCGGAGAGCGCAGTAGCCGGGCGGGCCGAAGCAGCCACCGTCCGGAGCGGAGTGCAGCGCCCCGCGCAGTACGCCCGCCGGCCGTGAGGCGGAAAAGGGCGCATACCGGCTCCGTCCGTCCCGGAACGGCGATTGCCCGAAGGCGTGCCCGGGAGTCGCGGGCGGATGGCCGGGGCGGGACCAAGGGCGGTCGGCAGCCGTGACCGGGCGCGCGGAGCGGCGCCTGACGTCAGGAGCAAGGCGAGCGGAGGGAGTGGGCAGCACGGGGCACTTGGGCCGGAACGAATGAAGAGCATGACGAAGAGAGTGTTTATCGTCAGGCAGACGACTATGATCACGGCATGCCGCCCTACGACCCGTCGACCTTCCCGCCCTTCGCTGTCACCGTCGACCTCGTTGTGCTCACCGTGCGCCGCCATGCGTTGTGTGCGCTGGTGGTTCGCCGTGGCGAGTCGCCGTTCCAGGGCCGGTGGGCGCTGCCCGGGGGCTTCGTCAAGGCCGATGAGGACCTCGGGGCCGCCGCGGCACGCGAGCTGGCCGAGGAAACCGGGCTGTGCGCCCATGACCCGGCAGCCCCGGCCGTCGGCAACGGTGCTCATCTCGAACAGCTCGCCACCTACGGCGACCCGAAGCGGGACCCGCGGATGCGGGTCGTCAGCGTCGCCCACCTCGCACTGGCACCCGATCTGCCCGCCCCCCGCGCGGGCGGTGATGCGAACAGCGCGCGGTGGGCGCCCATCGACGACCTGCTCGGACCGGAGGGTGGCTACGGTCGCGAGGGCGAACAGCAGGCCCCGCTGGCCTTCGACCATGCGCAGATCCTCGCCGACGGTGTCGAGCGGGCCCGTTCCAAGATCGAGTACTCCTCGTTGGCCACTGCCTTCTGCCCGTCGGCGTTTACGGTCGGCGAGCTCCGTCGCGTGTACGAGGCGGTGTGGGGCGTGGTCCTCGATCCGCGGAACTTCCACCGCAAGGTGACGGGCACGCCCGGATTCCTGGTGCCTGCCGGTGGAACCACCACCCGCCAGGGCGGGCGTCCGGCCCAGCTTTTCCGGGCCGGTGCGGCCACGGTGCTCAATCCGCCGATGCTGAGGCCCGAAGTCTGACCTGCGGAACGCCCGCGGGTCCGGTGCTGCGCTAAAAGTCTCAAATGTCGCGTTATCTTGCTGCGGTAATCACCCTGCCGCCGAGCGGTCTCATCTTCCGCGAGAGAAGCGATGCTCCAGGCCATCGGACTCACCAGCGCTCCCCACCGCGGCCGTCCGCCCGCCGTGGACGACCTCACTTTCGACGCCGGGCCGGGCGCCGTCACCGCGCTCCTCGGTGCCCCCGGCTCCGGCAAGACCATGGCCCTTCGTCTGATGCTCGACATCGAATCGGGGCGGGGGATCACCTACTTCCGCGGCAGACCGCTGCACCGCATCCCGCATCCCGCCCGCGAGGTGGGAGTGCTCCTCGGAGACGTACCCGGTCATCCCGCTCGTACCGCCCGTGGCCAGCTCCGTATGCTCTGCGCCGCCGCGGGGGTGCCCGCCTCCCGGGCCGACGAGTTGCTCGAGACGGTCGGCCTCGCCGCGCTCCGTGACCAGCGCATCGGCGCGATGTCGGTCGGTATGGACCGCAGGCTCGGCCTCGCTGCGGCGCTGCTCGGCGACCCTCACGCACTGATCCTCGACGATCCCGGAGAGGGGCTCTCCCCACACGAGAAGAACTGGTTGCACGGGCTGCTCCGCGCCCATGCCACCCGGGGCGGGACGGTTCTCTACACCACCCGCGACCCCAAGGAGGCCGCGCGTGCGGCTGACCACGTGGTCACGGTCGACTCCGGACGTCTCGTCGCCGACCAGGGCAGCGCCGCCTTCTCCCGTACCCGGCTGCGCCCCCGCGTCGTCGTCCGTACCCCGCACGCTGCCCGGCTCGCCACGGTGGTCAGCCGTGAGGCGCGCGCGGCGCAGCGCTCCGTCGAGGTGGTCGCCGAAGCGAGCAGTTGTCTGTCGGTGTACGGCAGCAGCTGCGCGGAGATCGGCGACACGGCATTCCGTCACGGCGTACCCGTTCATCAACTGGCCGACGAGATCGGTGACACCGGCCCCCTCGCCACCGGCCCTTCCGAACCTGGGGCCGTACCTCGTCCGGAGCCGCCGGCCACCGATCCGGAGGCCGGACCGGGGCCCGCGTCACCCGCATCCGCGTCGCAACTGCCGCCGCCGGTCCGACGGCGACCGGCCCGTGGCCCGCTCCAGCCGCTGCGCTACGAACTGCGCCGACTCTTCGGTGTCAGAACGACGACGGTGATCATGGCTGCCGTTCTGGTCGTCTCGGTCGGGCTCTCGGTCCTGCTCGCCCGCAGTGGCCATTCCCGGCTTCCCGATGTGCTCGCCGCCTGGCCGCCGATGCTGCCGCTGTCGCCCGTCGCATTCGGCGCCGGGCTGCTCGGAGCGCTCTCGTTCGGAGACGAGTTCCGCTACCCCGCGCTCGCGGCGGGTCGAGGTACCGTTCCCCGCCGCGTCGGCCTGCTGCTGGCCAAGCTGCTCGTTTCGGCGGGCGTCGCGGTGCTGCTTGCACTGCTGACCGTTCTGGCATCCGAGGAAGCCCTCCATCTCTTGTACGGAGGCGACTTGATCCGGATCCCGTCGAATGCGACCTATCTTGCGGCGAGTTGGGCGGGCCTGAACGTGGGGTGCGCCTGGGCCGGTCTGCTGGCCGCCGGAATCTTCAGGGTGACGGCCGCCGGACTTGCTGCGGTACTCGCCGTTCCCGTGCTCGTCGTCCCGCTCATGAAGAAGGTGCCGACGGGGTCGACCGCACATTCGATGCTCGGACTTCCGGCCAGGCTCCGTGAGCTGGCCTGGGTGCAGTGGCCGCATGTGGTGGACCGATGGATGATGGCTGTCGTGCGCATGGTGGTGCACCCGGTGGGGGTGGCGCTGTCGTTGTCGCTCTCGGTCCTGATCTGCGCGTATTTGTTCACCAGTCTTCGCGGCAGGGTTCGTTGGTGATCGCGGAACATGGCCGGACCGTCGAGGGGCGCGAAATTCCTTGAGAAGTGCCCGTTTTATGCAGATAAGGCGTCAATTGGGGGGCTGGCGCTGATCACCCTTTCGTGTGCTTTTCACCAAAGACCTCAAGGGGTGGCTGGGCCGCGCCGACAAAGGATGCGTGAGTACCCTTGCGCACACCATGATGACCGCCGCCCGCTCCGTCGACTCCGGCCTCGCCGGCTCGGGTGATCTCGATCGCTACCCCTATACGGAGGCGCCGGCCGGCGAGCATGCAGCCGTTCGTTCCTGGGACGGCGCCGACGCCGAGCTGGGCCGGGTGGGCCGGCGGGGCTCGGCGAGCCGCGGCCGCGGCCTCCACGGCCAACTCGTTCAGCAGTTGGGTCAGATGATCGTCTCTGGTGATCTGGGCGCCGACCGCCCGCTCGTGCCCGAGGAGATCGGCCAGCGTTTCGAGGTCTCCCGCACCGTCGTACGCGAGTCACTGCGCGTTCTTGAGGCCAAAGGTCTGGTCAGTGCCCGGCCGAACGTGGGTACCCGGGTCCGCCCGGTCAGTGACTGGAATCTGCTGGACCCCGACATCATCGAGTGGCGAGCCTTCGGTCCGCAGCGCGACGACCAGCGCCGTGAGCTCGGTGAGCTCCGATGGACGATCGAGCCGCTCGCCGCTCGCCTGGCCGCCGGTCACGGCCGCGAGGACATCCAGCAGCGCCTCGGTGACATGGTCGAGATCATGGGACACGCGGTCGCCCAGGGTGACGGGATCACCTGCTCCCGCGCCGATGCCGAGTTCCACTCCCTGCTCATTCAAGCCGCCGGCAATCGCATGCTCGAACACCTCTCAGGCATCGTCTCCGCCGCCCTGCAGGTCTCGGGCGGTCCGATCACGGCCTGCGACCGTCCCGGCGAGGCGTCCCTCGGCCACCACGCCCGGATCGTCGAGGCCCTCGCCACCGGCGACGCGACGGGTGCCGAGGCGGCCATGCGCCAACTTCTTGTCGTCCACCCGGAGGTGGAGCGAGTGGTTCCGGCGCCGCGCGAGCACTGAGCGCAACACGGCCAGGGTTACGGACCACGTGTCGCCGGACCTCCGCGGTCCGGCGGCACAATTGTGGAGAGATGTCGTTCCTGGTCATGTTCGTCGCAAATGAGGTGTGACTCGGGCCACGCGGATTGGGCGTAACACTCCTCGAGACAGTGCGATGACTTAAGAGGTGACCGCCGCGGAAGGAATACAGCAGCCATTGGGCGCGCTGTGCAGTTCTGAGGCCAAGCCCGCGCCGTCGGTATATTCCCAGCCCGGCGGTCGTCGGTTCCAGCCCTCTCCAGGGCCGGGCCGGAAGCCGTTTCCATCGTTCCGAGAGGTTGTTCGTGTCGGCCAGCACATCCCGTACGCTCCCGCCGGAGATCGCCGAGTCAGAGTCTGTGATGGCGCTCATCGAGCGGGGAAAGGCTGATGGGCAGATCGCCGGCGATGACGTGCGTCGGGCCTTCGAGGCTGACCAGATTCCGCCAACCCAGTGGAAGAATGTTCTGCGCAGCCTCAACCAGATCCTCGAGGAAGAGGGTGTGACGCTGATGGTCAGTGCCGCGGAGTCGCCGAAACGCGCCCGCAAGAGCGTCGCAGCGAAGAGCCCGGTCAAGCGCACCGCCACCAAGACTGTCGCGGCCAAGACGACCGTGACGAGGACCGTCGCGGCCACCGCCGCCCCGTCGGCCGAGACCGTGGACGTGGTGGCCGACGACGCCGCCGCGGCCAGCCCTGCGAAGAAGGCGGCAGCCAAGAAGGCGGCTGCCAAGAAGACCGCCGTGAAGAAGACGGCGGCCAAGAAGACAGTAACGAAGAAGTCCGGCAAGAAGGACGCCGAAGAGCTGCTCGACGGCGACGAGGCGACCGAGGAAGTACAGGTAGGCAAGGGCGACGAAGAGGAGGGCGAGGGCGAGACCAAGGGCTTCGTCCTCTCCGACGACGACGAGGACGACGCGCCTGCGCAGCAGGTCGCCGTCGCCGGTGCCACGGCCGACCCGGTCAAGGACTACCTGAAGCAGATCGGCAAGGTCCCCCTCCTCAACGCCGAGCAGGAAGTCGAGCTCGCCAAGCGCATCGAGGCGGGTCTGTTCGCCGAGGACAAGCTGGCGAACTCAGACAAGCTCGCGCCGAAGCTCAAGCGCGAGCTGGAGATCATCGCCGAGGACGGCCGTCGTGCCAAGAACCACCTGCTGGAGGCCAACCTCCGTCTCGTGGTCTCGCTGGCCAAGCGCTACACCGGCCGCGGCATGCTCTTCCTGGACCTGATCCAGGAGGGCAACCTTGGTCTGATCCGCGCGGTCGAGAAGTTCGACTACACCAAGGGCTACAAGTTCTCCACGTATGCCACCTGGTGGATCCGTCAGGCGATCACCCGCGCCATGGCCGACCAGGCCCGCACCATCCGTATCCCGGTGCACATGGTCGAGGTCATCAACAAGCTCGCGCGCGTGCAGCGCCAGATGCTCCAGGACCTGGGCCGCGAGCCCACTCCGGAGGAGCTGGCCAAGGAACTCGACATGACCCCCGAGAAGGTCATCGAGGTCCAGAAGTACGGTCGTGAGCCGATCTCCCTCCACACCCCGCTGGGTGAGGACGGGGACAGCGAGTTCGGTGACCTGATCGAGGACTCCGAGGCGGTCGTCCCGGCCGACGCGGTCAGCTTCACGCTCCTCCAGGAGCAGCTGCACTCGGTGCTCGACACGCTCTCCGAGCGTGAGGCCGGCGTGGTCTCGATGCGCTTCGGTCTCACCGATGGTCAGCCGAAGACTCTCGACGAGATCGGCAAGGTCTACGGCGTGACGCGTGAGCGCATCCGCCAGATCGAGTCGAAGACCATGTCGAAGCTGCGCCACCCGTCGCGTTCGCAGGTGCTGCGCGACTACCTCGACTAGGTCGCAGGAGTACGCAGGCCAAGGGCCCGGTTCCGATGGGAACCGGGCCCTTGGCCTATGTGCAGGTGCGGTCGACGACAGGCTGAATGACTCTGAGTGGGCATGATCCATCACAGAGTCAGGAGTACGCATGTTCCGCACCGTCGCCCGCGCCATGACCGGGGTCCTTGCCCTGACTGCCGCCCCGGCCGTGATACCGCTCGGCTCCCCGGTTCCGGCGGCTGCGGACAGCATTGTCATCGGTGGGCAGCCCGCTCACGTCAAGGACAGTCCCTGGGTCGTCGCGCTGTCCAGCCGTGACCGTTTCGGAGGTACCCGCGCGGGCCAGTTCTGCGGCGCCGTGATGGTGACTCCGACGAAGGCGCTGACTGCCGCGCACTGCCTGAACCAGGAGGAGCTCGGCACCGACGTGAGCCAGGCGAGCGATCTGCGGATCATCGCCGGGCGGGACGAGCTGAACGGGACGGGAGGCCATGAGATCGCGGTGAAGGGGACATGGATCAACCCGGGATACGACCGCACGACCAATGTCGGCGATCTGGCGGTGCTCACCCTGGCCAACGCGCTTCCCGAGCAGAGCGTGATCTCGATGGCCCAGGCCGGGGACCAGGCCTATGAGCCGGCTGCCGGCGCCGTGGTCTATGGATGGGGAGACACGACAGGGCGCGGTGACTTTGCGTCGTCGCTCCGCTCCGCCCAGGTGAGCATCCTTCCGGACACCACGTGCGAGCGGGCCTACCCGGGGGGCGCGGCGGGGAAGTACAAGGCCTCGGCGATGCTCTGCGCGGGCGAACCGCTCGGCGGGCACGACGCATGCCAGGGAGACAGTGGAGGGCCACTGGTCGCCCGTGGGCGACTCGTCGGGCTGGTCTCCTGGGGGAACGGCTGCGGGCTCCCGGGCGCTCCTGGCGTCTACACGCGGATCTCCGCCGCCATCGGGTGGATGGCGGGCAGTAGCTGACCGGCACCGCTCCGTGGGTATGAGAACGGGCGCCTCCCTCTCGCAGGGGGAGGCGCCCGCCGGCCGGTAAGGAACCGGACCCTGGCTCGTCGTGGATGCGAGGTGTCAGTGTTGTTCCTCTTCGGCGGCATTGGCCTGCACGGCCGTCAGCCGGTCCGTCTCATCCTGTATTTCCGCGGCGATCTTCTTGAGTTCCGGCTCGAACTTGCGACCGTGGTGGGCGCAGAAGAGCAGTTCACCGCCGCTGATCAGGACGACGCGCAGATATGCCTGGGCGCCGCAACGGTCACAGCGGTCTGCTGCGGTCAGCGGGCTCGCGGGGGTCAGAACAGTAGTCACGTCGCCTCTTCTCTAGCTCGACGAGCTGTCGTACCAGGGTCAACATCCAACCAGGCCGAAAACGTTCCCGCTCGTGGCTTTTCTTCGAAACTTCTTGTCAAAATGGCTGTCTGTTGCCGGTTGGCGGCGAATGTGCCGTATTGCGTAGCGCTACGGTTTCGCGTTGCTTGTCTTGGTCGGTTGTCCGTCCGGCCGGCTTGCCGGTTTGTTCATGAGGACGTGCCCGGAGCCTAAATGGTTCATGCCTCGAAGGGAACGTGATGTGCGCGTCACTCCAACGAGGGATCGAACGCGTATGCGAGGCTGGACTACTGTGAGCATTCCCCGAGGGTGGCGTTACAACCGCTCTACCAGGCCTCGGTACGCTCTCAGCGGCTACCGAAGCCGAGCCCGTTACCCACTCGGGTCCCAAATGAAATTCAGCGAGGAGCGAACCGCGTGACCGCCGATACGTCCGTGCCGTCCACTGCGCTGCTGAGCGGAGCAGACCAAGACGGCTCCAACTACACCGCGCGGCACCTTCTCGTACTCGAGGGGCTCGAAGCGGTGCGTAAGCGCCCCGGGATGTACATCGGGTCGACTGACAGCCGCGGCCTCATGCACTGCCTCTGGGAGATCATCGACAACTCGGTCGACGAGGCTCTCGGCGGCCACTGCGATCACATCGAGGTCATCCTTCACGACGACAACTCCGTCGAGGTCCGGGACAACGGCCGTGGCATCCCGGTCGACGTGGAGCCCAAGACCGGCCTGTCCGGTATCGAAGTCGTGATGACCAAGCTGCACGCCGGCGGCAAGTTCGGTGGCGGCTCGTACGCCGCGTCGGGCGGTCTGCACGGCGTCGGCGCCTCCGTCGTCAACGCGCTCTCGGCACGGCTCGACGTCGAGGTCGACCGCAACAGCGCGACCCACTCGATCAGCTTCCGGCGCGGCGTTCCGGGCATCTTCACCGAGCAGGGGCCGGACAGCCCGTTCGACCCGGCCAACGGCCTCCGCAAGGGGAAGCGGGTGCCGAAGACACGCACCGGCACCAGGGTGCGCTACTGGGCGGACCGGCAGATCTTCCTCAAGGACGCCAAGCTCGGTCTGGAGACGCTCCACCAGCGGGCGCGGCAGACGGCCTTCCTCGTCCCCGGCCTCACGATCGTCGTGCGCGACGAGCGCGGTCTCGACGGTGAGGGCAAGACCGAGGAGACGTTCCGCTTCGACGGCGGGATCAGCGAATTCTGCGAGTACCTCGCGCAGGACAAGGCCGTCTGCGACGTTCTGCGGCTGACCGGGCAGGGCTCCTTCAAGGAGACCGTGCCGGTCCTGGACGAGCGCGGGCACATGACGGCGACCGAGGTCACCCGTGAGCTCGTCGTCGACATCGCCATGCGCTGGGGCACCGGGTACGACACCAACCTCAAGTCCTTCGTCAACATCATTGCCACCCCCAAGGGCGGCACCCATGTGACCGGCTTCGAACGCTCCGTGACCAAGACGGTCAACGAGGTGCTCCGCTCCGCGAAGCTGCTGCGCGTCGCCGAGGACGACATCGTCAAGGACGACGCCCTGGAGGGCCTCACCGCGGTAGTCACCGTACGGCTGGCGGAACCGCAGTTCGAGGGCCAGACCAAGGAGGTGCTCGGCACCTCGGCGGCCAACCGGATCGTCGCCAACGTCGTGGCCAAGGAACTCAAGACGTTCCTGACCTCCACCAAGCGTGATGCCAAGGCGCAGGCCAGGGCGGTCCTGGACAAGGCGGTGGCCGCAGCGCGGACCCGCATCGCAGCCCGTCAGCACAAGGACGCGCAGCGCCGGAAGACGGCCCTGGAGTCCTCCTCGCTGCCGGCCAAGCTCGCCGACTGCCGCAGTGACGACGTGGAGCGCAGTGAGCTGTTCATCGTCGAGGGAGACTCGGCGCTGGGTACCGCCAAGCTCGCCCGGAACTCCGAGTTCCAGGCACTGCTGCCGATCCGCGGCAAGATTCTCAACGTCCAGAAGGCGTCCGTCACGGACATGCTCAAGAACGCCGAGTGCGGCGCGATCATCCAGGTCATAGGAGCGGGGTCCGGCCGGACCTTCGACATCGACGCGGCTCGTTACGGGAAGATCATCCTTCTCGTCGACGCCGATGTCGACGGCGCGCACATCCGCATTCTGCTGCTCACTCTCTTCCAGCGCTACATGCGGCCCATGGTCGAGGCGGGCCGGGTCTTCGCGGCGGTGCCGCCACTGCACCGGATCGAGCTAAGCCAGCCGAAGAAGGGCCAGGACAAGTACATCTACACGTACTCGGACCGCGAGCTGCGGGAGACGCTCCTGGAGCTGCAGCGGAAGAACGTGCGCTACAAGGACTCGATCCAGCGGTACAAGGGTCTTGGCGAGATGGACGCCGATCAGCTGGCGGAGACCACGATGGATCCGCGTCACCGCACGCTGCGGCGGATCAACATCGGCGACCTGGAATCGTCCGAGCAGGTCTTCGATCTGCTGATGGGCAACGAGGTCGCGCCCCGCAAGGAGTTCATCTCCAACTCGGCGGCCACGCTGGACCGCTCCCGCATCGACGCATAACCGGTACCGCAGTCTCCACCCCTGGGTGGAGACTGCGGCTCCACCCACGATCAACCCCTGAGCCGATCCCCTGACCTGGGTCTTTCCGTAGCGTCGAAGGCGATGACCTTTCCCGCACTTCGGAGGCCGCCATGTCCGGGCTCGTCAATGCCCTGCTGATCATTGCCGTCGTGGCTTTCGTCGTGGTCCGCCAGTGCTCGGCACGGCGGATCTCCGACGACCGGCGCTGGTGGATCCTGCCGGGCATCCTGCTCGTCATGTCCTTGCGCGAACCCGGGCTGATGGACCCGCACCGCGAGGCGTTGTCAGTCGTGCTCCTCGGCGCCGAACTGGCGGTGGGGCTGGTCACCGGCGCCGGCTGGGGCTGGACGGCCAGGCTGTGGCGTGAACCGGACGGCTCGCTGTGGAGCAAGGGCACCAAGGCCACCGTCTTCGTCTGGACGGGAGGTCTGGTGCTGCGAGCCGCTCTGTACGGGGCTGCCGCGCTGATGGGTATACATCAAGGCAGTGCCGCCCTGATGACGGCTCTTGCGGTGACGCTGCTGGTGCGCAGCAGCGTGCTGATGTGGCGGGTCCGCCAGATGCGTCCGGCGTACGGTGGCGCTGCGGACGGCATGCCGTCGCGGCCGGCGTGGAAGGACTGTGTGTGACAAGCGCTACCTGGACGAGCTGGCCGTCCCGGGAGGCTCTCTCGAGAAGTGGCCGCACCCGCCCCCGGGCGGCCATCGCATGGTCCGTCCGTGTCCTGGTGCTGACCCTCATGCTCTGGGGCACTTTCTCCAACGGCAGGTTCGGGCCTTGGGACGTCGTGGTCGGCCTGCTGGGCGTCATCGGCTGCGTCTGGGCCGGGTGGGCATTCTTCCGGACCAGCCTGGAGCACCGGCTCTGGCCGTCGCTGGGGCTCTTGGCGCTGCTGATGGCGGCGGCCTTCGGGGCGCAGCAAGCCGGTGCGAGTGTGCCGGCCGTGATCCTGTGGTGCGGCTGCGCGGTCACGGCTCTGGAGCGGTTGCCGCTCTCGGCAGGCTTGCCCGCCACGGCCGTCGCGCTGGCCGCGTACGCCGCCGTCAACACCGACGGCTGGATGACGACGGCGGTGACCACAGCGGGTCTCTGCCTTGCGGGATACGTGCTCCGCCTGGATGCCGAGGCCCGCGGCAGCGCCCAGCGGCTCCTCGAGCAGGAGCGGGCTGCCAGGGTGGCCGAAGCCGAGTCGGCGGCGCTGGACGAGCGCTCCCGGATCGCCCGCGAGATCCACGATGTCCTCGCGCACAGCCTCTCCGCGCAGTTGGTGCACCTGGAGGCGGCGCGGCTGCTCATCGAGAGAGAACCCCCGGGGGAGTTCCGGGACCAGGTGCTGGAGCGGGTGGTGGCGGCCCGTTCGATGGCGCGCGATGGGCTGGCCGAGACCCGGCAGGCGCTCTCCGCCCTGCGGGGGGAGGTCTCCCCGGTGGAGGACTACCTGCGACAGCTGGTGGCCGCGGTGGAGCCGGGCGAGGTGACGGTGGCCGGGGAGCAGCGGCCGCTGACGGCCGAGGCCTCGCAAGCGGTCAGGCGAGTGGCGCAGGAGGCGCTGACCAATGTGCGCAAGCACGCGCCGGGGGCCGACGTGCTCGTACGGCTCGAGTATCTGCCGGGTGAGGTCGCCCTGGAGGTGAAGGACCGAGGTGGCCGCCTGCCCGTGGACGAGCTCGCTGTCAGTGGCTCCGGCTACGGTCTGCTGGGAATGAGGGAACGTGCCGAGCTGCTCGGCGGGACGCTGGAGGCCGGTCCGGGCGAGGAGGGGTTCGTGGTGAGACTGCGGGTGCCCGCGTGACCGCGCGTGTCGTGGTCGCCGACGATCAGTCGGTGGTGCGCGAAGGAATCGTGATGCTGCTGGGGCTGCTGCCAGGGATCGAGGTGGTGGGATCGGCCAAGGACGGGGAAGAGGCCGTCGCGCTCGTCGCGGAGCGGTCTCCGGATGTGGTTCTCATGGACCTCCGCATGCCGCGTTGCGACGGGGTGGAGGCGACGCGGCGTATCCGCAAGGAGTACCCGAACACTCAGGTGGTGGTGCTCACGACGTTCGCGGAGGACGACTCGCTCTTCCCCGCACTGGAGGCGGGGGCTCGCGGTTATCTCACCAAGGACGCCGGGGGCGACGAGATCGTGCGGGCCATCCAGGCTGTGCTGTCGGGCGAGGCCGGACTCTCGCCCGCGGTGCAGAGGCGGCTGCTGGAGCGGGTCACCACGACACCCGCGCCGGCCGGTTCGCCGGCCGCCGAGCAACAACTGCCCGACGGCCTCACGCCCCGCGAGGCGGAAGTGCTCGTCCTGATCGCCGAGGGACTGTCCAACCCGGAGATCGCCCGCAAGCTGCACATCTCGCAGGCCACTGTGAAGAGTCACATCAACAATCTCTTCGCCAAGACCGGAGTGCGCGACAGGGCGCAGGCCGTGCGCTATGCGTATGTTCGCGGGCTCGCACACCCGCCCGGGACATCCTTCACCTGAAGAGGTGAAGTGCGGCAAATGACGTGCCCGGGAACTTCCCGATCTGTCCATGCTTGGGTACGCGGCCGAAGTGGTCCGTGGACCAGGGGAGTTGTTCGGTGGAGAAGGAAGCAGGGAGCGAGGCCGCAGCGATGCGACTCGACGACCCGTGGTACGACGCGCTGGCTTCCGGATGGGGCGAGCTGGACGGTACGGGAGGCTTCGTGCCGGCCGGGCCACCCGGTTCCGTGCCCTCGCAGCGCGGCCACAGCGCGGCCGACATCTATCTGGAGGTGCAGCGCAGCGAGGCCTTCCAGGAAGTGCGCCGCAGGTACCGGCGGTTCGTCATCCCTGCCACCCTCGCCTTCCTCATGTGGTACCTCGCCTACGTCGTCACAGCGATCACCGCACCCGGGCTGATGGCCCGGCCGGTGGCCGGCGCGGTCAACGTGGCGATGGTCGCGGGGCTCGGACAGTTCCTCACCACGTTCCTGCTCACCGGGGCGTACGCACGGCATGCGCGGCTGCGCAGGGACCGGGCCGCGCTCGATCTGCGCTGGGACACTCAGGAAATGACGCGGGGGATCGGGCGTTGATCGGGAACCACCAGACCCTGGCGCTGCTGCTGTTCAGCGCGTTCGTTGCAGTGACGCTCGCCATCACCACCTGGGTGAGCCGCAACCGGCATGGATCGGCGGAGGAGTTCTATGCGGGTGGCCGGCTGTTCTCCCCCATGGAGAACGGTTTTGCCATCGCCGGCGACTACATGTCGGCGGCGTCCTTCCTCGGTATCTCCGGCCTGATCGCCCTGTTCGGTTACGACGGCATGCTCTACTCGGTCGGATTCCTCGTCGCCTGGCTCGTCGTCCTGCTGCTCGTTGCGGAACTCGTCCGCAACTGCGGCCGGTTCACCCTCGCCGATGTGGTGGCGGCCCGGATGGCGGAACGTCCGGTCCGGATCGCGGCGGGTACCTCCTCCGTCACCGTCTCGGTGCTCTATCTGGTGGCGCAGATGGTGGGTGCGGGCAGTCTGGTCGCTCTGCTTCTCGGCGGCACCAGTGGTGCCGCCCGCTCGTGGACCGTCATCGGGGTCGGGGCGCTCATGGTGATCTATGTGTCCATCGGCGGGATGCGCGCCACGACCTGGATCCAGATCGTCAAGGCCGTTCTGCTGATGGTGGGCGCGAGCGTGCTGACCGTGCTCGTACTGGTCCACTTCCACGGCAATGTCAACACGCTGCTCAATTCCGCCGCCGAACGGAGCGGGCACGGGATGGAGTTCCTCTCGCCCGGCCTCAAGTACGGCGGGAGCTGGACCGCGCGCTTCGACTTCATCAGCCTGGGTCTTGCCCTGGTGCTCGGCACGGCGGGGCTGCCGCACATCCTGTCGCGCTTCTACACGGTGCCCACCGCCCGCGCCGCCCGCCGCTCGGTCGTCTGGTCGATCGGCCTCATCGGCAGCTTCTACCTGATGACGATCGTGCTCGGGTTCGGCGCGGCGGCGCTGGTCGGTTCGGCGGACGTCCGGGCGTCGAATCCCGCCGGGAACACGGCCGTTCCGCTGTTGGCGATGGTGCTCGGCGGCGGCGAAGCCTCCACCGGGGGAACGATTCTGTTCGCCGTGGTCGCCGCCGTGGCCTTCGCGACCATCCTCGCCGTCGTCGCCGGGATCACTCTCGCCTCGTCGGCCTCCGTGGCCCACGACCTCTACGCCTCGCTCAGGCGTCCGGGCTGGAAGCAGCGAAGTGAGGTCACCGTGGCCCGGGTTGCAGCTGCCGGGATCGGGGTGGCAGCCATTGCACTCGGTCTGGTCGCGCAGAATCTGAACGTGGCGTTCCTGGTGGCGCTCGCCTTCGCCGTCGCCGCTTCGGCCAATCTGCCCGTGTTGCTGTACTCGCTGTTCTGGCGGAACTTCACCACGCGCGGGGCGGTCTGGTCGGTCTACGGAGGGCTGATCCCCGCGGTGCTGCTCGTACTGCTCTCCCCGGTCGTCTCCGGCAGCCCCACCTCGCTCTTCCCCGGAGTGGATTTCCAGCTCTTCCCGCTGGAGAACCCTGGCCTGGTCTCCATTCCGCTCGGCTTCCTGGCCGGCTGGATCGGCACGGTCACCTCGGTCGAGCCACCGGATGCCGCCAAGCACGCGGAGACCGAGGTCCGGGCGCTGACCGGGGCCGGCGCCGTGTAGCCGGAGGCATCTCAGAAACCGGTGCCGTGGTGGCCGGACGTGCTTCGGGAGCCGGTGACCCCTCAGGAGCCGGTGGCCCAGGTGTAACGGTGCTCCGGGCGGCCCGTCTCGCCGTACCGCAGTGTCAGCCGTACCCGACCCGTCCGCTCCAGCAGCTTCAGATAGCGCTGCGCCGTCTGTCGGCTCATCCCGGCGCTCTCCGCGATCTCCTGCGCGGAGAGCGGACCGTCGGCGCCGCGGAGCGCCTGGCGGACCAGCTCCGCCGTCGTCGGCGAGTGCCCCTTGGGCAGACCGGGTTCGCCCGCGGCCCACAGGGCACCGAAGAGCCGGTCCACGTCACCCTGTTCGGCCTCGCCGCCGCCCTCCAGAGTGTGGTGCAGCGCTGCGTAGGCCTCCAGCTTGGTCCGCAGCCCCGCGTACGTGAACGGCTTCACCAGGTACTGGAGCGCACCGTGGCGCATGGCCTCCTGGACGGTCGCGACGTCGCGCGCCGCCGTCACCATGATCACGTCGGTGCGGTGGCCGAGCCTGCGCAGCTCCCGTACCACGGTCAGGCCGTTGCGGTCGGGCATGTAGTGGTCCAGCAGGACGAGGTCCACGCGCTGTGACTCGACCGCTGCGAGGGCCGCTGAGGCGCTGTGCACCTGCGCGGCCACCCGGAATCCGGGCACCCTGGAGACATAGGCCGCGTTGATCTGCGTAACCCGGATGTCGTCGTCGACGACCAGGACCTCGATCACTGAACTTCTCCTGCGGTGTTCGGCACCGGAAGGGCTGTCGCCGTCATTCCCGGTTCGGTGAGGGCCTCCGGCAGTACGACGGTGAACTCGGCGCCGCCCTCCGGAGCCGAGCCGACGGTGGCGCTGCCGCCCTGTCGTTCGGCCAGCCGCCGTACCAGTGCGAGACCCAGACCGCGTTTGCCGTGCGCCGGGAGCTCCTTCGTCGACCAGCCCTCGGTAAAGATCGATTCATGCTGCTCGGGAGGGACGCCCGGGCCGCTGTCGCGGACCTGCAGCACCACCGTACGGCCGTCCGTCCGCAGCCCCACCTCGATCACGGCGCCGTCCGACCCTGCCGCCGCGTCCAGGGCGTTGTCGACGAGATTACCGACGGCGGTGACGAGCCCGCGCGAATCCACCAGCCGGTCCGGGAGCAGAGTGCCGGGCGCCATCCGCAGGGAGACGCCGCGCTCCGCCGCGACCGTCGCCTTGCCGACCAGCAAAGCCGCCAACAGCGGGTCGTGAACCTTCTCGGTGACCTGCTCGGCGGTGGCCCGGTGGCCGCCGACGACTTCCGTGACGAACTCCATCGCGTCCTCGTGCATCTGCAGCTCCAGCAGCCCCAGGAGCGTGTGCAGCCGGTTGGCGTGTTCGTGGTCCTGCGCGCGCAGGGCGTCGATGAGACCGCGGGTGGAGTCGAGTTCTCGGCCGAGATGCTCGAGCTCGGTGCGGTCGCGGAGGGTGGCGACCGCACCCCCGTCGTCGGTCGGCATCCGGTTGGCGAGCAGCACCCGGTTGCCCCGTACGGTCAGCAGATCGTCGCCGACCACCCGGCCGGCCAGTACATCGGCCGTCCGCCCGAGGCCGAGTACCTCGTCGAGCGGGCGGCCTGCGGCGTCGGGGCCGAGTCCGAGCAGCCGCTGGGCCTCGTCGTTCAGGAGCCGGATGCGTCCTGTCGGGTCGAGTGCGACCACCCCTTCCCGGATGCTGTGCAGCATTGCCTCGCGTTCGGTCAGCAGCGCGGAGATGTCGGAGAAGGCAAGGTCCTGGGTCTGCCGCTGGATACGACGGGAGACCAGATAGGCGGCGAGCGCCCCGACGGCCAGCGCCCCGCCCGCGTAGGCGAGCAGCCCGGGGATCGCCGCCAGGAGGCGGGCGCGGACACTGTCGTACGCGATACCGACCGAGACCGCCCCGACGATGTGGCCCGACTCGTCGCGGAGCGGCACCTTGCCACGGGCCGAGCGGCCGAGCGTGCCTCTGTCGATCTCCATGACCTGGTCGCCCGCGAGCGCCTCACTGGGGTCGGTGGAGACGACCTTTCCGATCCGGCCGACGTCGGTGTGCGACCAGCGCACCCCGCGCCGGTCCATGACGACGACGTACTCGGCGCCGGTGGACCGCCTGATCCGCTCGGCCGCCGACTGCACGGGCCCGCCAGGGGCCGGGGCGGTGGCGAGCAGCGCCTCGGTGATCTGCGGCTGGGCCGCCGTGCTCTGCGCGATGGCGAGGGCACGGTGCATCGCCTCGTCGTCGAGCTGTGCGCTGAGGGGTGCCAGAAAGAGGCCGGTGGCGAGTACGGTGACGCCGGTGGCGATGGCGAGTTGTATCAGCAGCACCTGGGAGAAGACCCGCTGCGGCCAGCCGAGCCGTCGCGGCCTCCGGGGGGTGGGCGGTGGGGCGCTCATCGTACGAAGGTAAAGGGCATACCGGCGCTTTCTGAAATTTTTGTTGTTTCCAACTCCACGCAACCCACTTGCGTTTCTTGCGCTAATCTTGCACGTATGACGCGACGACTTGCTCAAGTGGCACAGAAGGTGGGAGTCAGCGAGGCCACGGTCAGCCGGGTGCTCAACGGTAAGCCCGGCGTCTCCGACGCCACCCGGAAGGCCGTGCTCTCCGCGCTCGACGTGCTCGGTTACGAGCGTCCGACCCAGCTGCGGGGCGAGCGGGCGAGACTGGTCGGTCTGGTCCTGCCCGAGCTGCAGAACCCGATCTTCCCGGCCTTCGCCGAAGTTGTCGGTGGTGCGCTGGCGCAGCAGGGTCTGACCTCTGTGCTGTGCACCCAGACCAAGGGTGGCGTCTCCGAGGCCGACTATGTGGAGCTGCTTCTGCAGCAGCAGGTGTCCGGGGTGGTTTTCGCGGGCGGGCTCTACCACCAGGCCGACGCCGCACACGATCACTACAAGGTGCTGGCCGACCGCAAGATCCCGGTGGTCCTGATCAACGCGCCGTACCTCGACTTCCCCGGTGTCTCCTGCGACGACTCCGTCGCCGTCGAGCAGGCCTGGCGCCATCTCGTCTCGCTCGGTCACGAGCGCATCGGCCTGGTGCTCGGCCCCGCCGACCATGTGCCCTCGCGGCGCAAGCTGGCCGCTGCCCAGGCGCTGGCGGAGGAGGCCGGCACCACCGTGCCGGACGAGTGGGTGGCCCGGGCCATGTTCTCGCTGGAGGGCGGACAGGCCGCCGCCATGCGTCTGCTGGACCGGGGCGTCACCGGCATCATCTGCGCGAGCGACCCGCTCGCCCTCGGGGCGGTGCGTGCGGCCCGCCGTCGCGGTCTCTCCGTGCCCGCCGACGTCTCGGTCGTGGGGTACGACGACTCCGCCTTCATGAACTGCACCGAGCCACCGCTGACCACGGTCCGTCAGCCGATCGAGGCCATGGGGCGCGCCGCCGTCGAGCTGCTCTCCCTTCAGATCGGGGGCCGTACCGTGCCGTCGGACGAGCTGCTATTCGAACCGGAACTGGTGGTGCGGGGGTCCACCGCGCAGCCCCCGCGGGACATTTCCGGCTGATCATCGATATTTTGCGCCCCATGACCCGTCTATTGCGGCTGACCTCGCGCGTGGCGACCTACGGGGCGGGCAGTGACTGAGGTGGGCGGGGGCCGCCGTACTGGCCGCTGGGGCGCATCCGCAGCGGACGTTCCCCGTACTCCTCCAGCGCATGGGCGATCCAGCCCGCTGTACGGGACACCGCGAACACCGTCTCACCCGCCTCCGCCGACATGCCGGAGGCGACGGAGAGCACGGCCAGCGCCAGGTCGACGTTGGCGTGCAGCGGGGTGTGGCGCGCGGTCGTGGTGACCACGTCGCGCGCCGCGGCCAGCGCGGGCGCCGCCTGC
This sequence comes from Streptomyces sp. NPDC051664, assembly GCF_044453545.1. NCBI lineage: Bacteria > Bacillati > Actinomycetota > Actinomycetes > Kitasatosporales > Streptomycetaceae > Streptomyces > Streptomyces sp. NPDC051664. The sequence goes on from NZ_JBITCU010000018.1 coordinate 107,734, forward strand.
GGGACCTCCGCGAGCCTGGCGAACAGCGTCCGTGCGCGCGGATCCTCGGCGGTGTAGAGCCGGTGTCCGAGCCCCGGCACCCGGCGGCCGGTACGGAGATGGTCCGCGACCACCGGGGTCGCACTGCCCCGCTCCAGGACCTCGGTCAGCATCCTGTGGGCCAGGCTGCTCGCGGCGCCGTGCAGGGGGCCCTCCAGGACCCCGAGGCCCGCGGAGACCACCGCGTACGGATGGGCGCGGGCGGATGCGGCGACCCGCGCGGCCAGTGTCGAGGCGGCCAGATCGTGGTCGATCAGCAGGCCGAGAGCCGTGTCCAGTGCGGTAAGCGAAGGCGCGTCGGCCGGTCGGGCGGTGAGTTTCGGCCACAGGCGGTGCGCCAGCCCGGGCAGGTGCGAAGCGGCCTCGCCTTCGGCCGTCGCGGGTGCACCGACAGCGGTCGGCAACGCTCCGACCAGGGTCGGGATCAGGCTCCGCGCGCTGCCGAGCACGGCCTCACGCGAGAGGTCGAAGCGCAGCGGATCGGCGGTCGCCGCGGCGACCACGGCGACCCGCAGCCGGTCCGTCGACCCGCTGTGCGCGGGCAGCGCGCCCACGGTCCGGCGCGCCGCGGCCAGGGCCTCGGCAGGCGCGGTGAAGCGGATGCCGGGCCGGAGATCGCCGGTCCACAGCCATTCGGCGATCTCTTCGTAGGAGTAGTGCGCGGTCAGCTCGGTCGCGTCGACACCCCGGAAGTAGTACCGGTCGGTCTCGATCAGCGTGATGCCGGTACGGAACACCAGGTCACCGCCGGCCGAGGAGGCTTCCCTCCGTCCCGTACGCCGTACCAGTGCATCGACCTCCGCGGCGTCGAACGTACTGCCGCGACCACCGGGGGCGCGCCTGCTGCTCAGCTGACCCCGGCTGACATACGCGTACACCGTCTCGGGCTTCACGCCCAGGCGCTCGGCCGTCTCGCGCGTCGTGAGCCGCTCCGCCCGCGCATCGGCGCGGTCGTCGGGTGCTGCTTGATCCCTCATGCTGCTCACCGTATCCATATTGATTCAATCAACATTGACAGGATTGAAGTCAAGCATAGACAGTCGAATCAATATTGATGGACCTGCACAGTGAAGTTCGCGGAGGAAGAAATGCCGACCATGACCAACGGAACCCCGCTCGACGTACCCCGAGGCCTCGCGGGTGTCGTCGTCACGGACACAGCTCTCGGAGACGTCCGGGGACGCGAGGGCTTCTACCACTACCGGCAGTACTCGGCGATCGAGCTCGCTCGGACCCGCAGCTTCGAGGACGTCTGGTACCTGATGTTCCACGGCGAGCTGCCCGGACCGGCCGCCCGCGCCGACTTCGCCGCGCGCACCGCCGCCATGCGCCGACTGCCCCCGGAGGTACGGGGCGCCTTGCCGGCGATAGCCCGTGCGGGCGCGGTCTCCGGCCCCCTCGCGGGGCTGCGCACCGCACTGTCGCTGCTCGGCGCCTCGGCCGGCTTCCGTCCGGTGTACGACATCGACGGCGACCGGCGCCGCAGCGACGCGCTGGCTGCCTGCGCGGCCGTCCCCACCGTGCTGACCGCCCTGTACCGGCTCGGCCAGGGCCTCGAACCGGTAGAGCCGCGCGACGATCTGCCGTACGCCGCCAACTACCTCTACATGCTCACCGGTTCCGAGGCGGACGCCGCCCGCGTGAGGGCCGTCGAGCAGTATCTGATCTCCACCGTCGACCACGGCTTCAACGCCTCGACCTTCACCGGCCGGGTCGTCGCGTCCACCGGCGCGGACATCGCCGCCTGCCTGGTGGCGGCCGTCGGCGCACTCTCCGGGCCGCTGCACGGCGGAGCTCCCAGCCGCGCGCTCGACACCCTGGACGCGATCGGCACCCCCGACCGCATCGACAGCTGGATCCGCGAGCGCGTGCTGGCGGGCGAGCGGATCATGGGCTTCGGCCACCCCGTGTACCGCACCGAGGACCCGCGCTCACGCATGCTGCGCGGCATCGCCCAGGGTTTCGGCAACCCGCTCGTCGACTTCGCCGTCGAGGTGGAGCGCCAGGTCGAGGCGATCCTCGCCGAGCTCAAGCCGGGCCGTGAGCTGCACACCAACGTGGAGTTCTACGCCGGGGTCGTCATGGAGCTGTGCGGGCTGCCGCGCGAGATGTTCACGCCGACCTTCTGCGCGGCGCGGGTGGTCGGCTGGAGCGCCAATATCCTGGAGCAGGCGGAGGACTCCAAGATCATCCGTCCGGCGGCCCGCTATATCGGTCCGACCCCGCCCCAGCCGGTCCCGGCGCCCTGACGTTTCCCCGAGGAAGGCCCCCGTTGAACCCGTCGTCCCCGCCCCGCCAGCAGCAGGTCCCGGTCATCGTCCTGGCCGGGTTCCTGGGATCCGGCAAGACGACTCTGCTCAACCACCTCCTGCGCCACCGTGCGGGGAACAGGATCGGCGTGATCGTCAACGACTTCGGCTCCATCGAGATCGATGCCATGGCGGTCTCGGGCCAGGTCGGCTCGACCGTCTCGCTGGGCAACGGCTGCCTGTGCTGTGCCGTCGACGCGAGCGAACTCGACGCCTTCCTGGAGAAGCTCACCCGGCCCGCCGCCCGCCTCGATGTGATCGTCATCGAGGCGAGCGGACTCGCCGAACCCCAGGAGCTCGTAAGGATGCTGCTGGCCAGCGACAACCCGCACATCGTGTACGGGGGACTGGTCGAGGTGGTCGACGCCGCCGAATTCGACGCCACCCGGGGGCGCCATCCGGAGATCGACCGCCATCTCGGCGTCGCCGATCTCGTCGTGCTGAACAAGACCGACCGGATCGAGGACGAGGAACAGAGCCGAATCCGCAAGGCCATCGCGGCGACCGGCAGCGGAGCGGCCGTCATCTCCGCCACGTACGGACGTATCGATCCTGAGCTGCTCTTCGACCCGGCGCTGCGGCCGGACGGTGAGGAGAGGATGCGTCAGCTCACCTTCGAGGACCTCCTGCTGGAGGAGGGGGCGGAAGGGAGCGCCGAGGCACACGCGGGGCACCTGCACGCCGCGTACGAGAGTGTCTCCTTCACCTCCGACGTGTCCATGCACCCTCGCCGACTGATGGCGTTTCTCGACTCCCGGCCCGAGGGCCTCTACCGGATCAAGGGGTTCGTCGACTTCGGCGCAGGTGACCGTGGGAACACATATGCGCTGCATGCCGTCGGCAGATTCCTGCGGTTCGGCCCCCGGCCCTGGAAGCGCGACGAACCGCGTCTCACGCAGCTCGTGCTGATCGGCTCCGGCATCGACCCGGACACCCTGCACAAGGAGCTGGCCGCCTGCCGCGAGAACGCCGCACCTGACGCGCCGGACACCGCTCCGCACGCGGAAATGTCCCCGGAAACGCCGCAGGACGCCGCACATGAGCAGAGCATGTGGGGCGTCCTGCGGTACGTACAACAGCCGGTCGACGACGCGTAGTCCATCGGCCCGCCACCGCCCGGCCGCCGGCTACACCGGTCCGGCGATCACCGCGACCGGCTTGGCCAGCGGCGTACCCGAACCGTCGCGCCGCGGATCCGGCTCCGGCAGCTCCGTCGGCGTGCCGTTCCTCTGCGCCGCCCGCGCCGGCTTCGCACCCGCCCAGGCGAACACCAGGACGTCCTCGCCCTTGAGGAACCGCTGACAGCGCACCCCACTGGTGGCCCGGCCCTTGCGCGGATACTGGTCGAACGGTGTGAGCTTCGCCGTCAGCACCGAGTCGTCCAGCGTGCCGTGCGAGCCCGCCACCGTGAACACCATCGCGTCCACCGCCGGATCCACCGCATCGAACGAGAGCACCTCGGCGCCCGCCGTCAGCTTCACCCCCGCCATACCGCCGGCCGGCCGGCCCTGCGGCCGCACCTGCGCCGCCGGGTAACGCAGCAGCTGCGCGTCGGACGTGATGAAGACCAGATCCTCCTCGCCGGTACGCAGTTCGGCGGCGCCGACGATCCGGTCACCGTCCTTGAGGGTGATGACCTCCAACTCGTCCTTGTTGGCCGGGTAGTCCGGCACCACCCGCTTGACGACCCCCTGCAGGGTGCCGATCGCCAGGCCGGGGGAGGACTCGTCGAGAGTGGTGAGGCAGACGACTTCCTCGTCGTTCTCCAGCGTGAGGAACTCCGAAACCATCGCGCCGCCCGAGAGATTGGGCGCCGCGTGCGTGTCCGGAAGCTGCGGCAGATCGATCACCGTGAGCCGCAGCAACCGACCGGTGGACGTCACCACACCCACATCGCCGCGCGCCGTCGCCGGTACGGCCGACACGATCACATCGTGCTTGGCCCGCTTGGCGTCCTCGTCGAACGCGATCGGGTCGCCGGTGGCCGTACGGGCCAGCAGACCGGTCGAGGAGAGCAGCACCCGGCACGGGTCGTCCGCGACCTCCAGCGGCACCGCAGCCACCTGCGCACCGGCCGACTCCAGCAGCACCGTACGCCGGTCGGTGCCGAACTTCTTGGCGACCGCGGCCAGTTCGGTGGAGACCAGCTTGCGCAGCTCGGCGTCCGAATCGAGGATCGCGGTCAGCTCGTCGATCTCGGTGTTGAGCCGGTCCCGCTCGCTCTCCAGCTCGATCCGGTCGAACCGGGTGAGCCGGCGCAGCGGGGTGTCCAGGATGTACTGCGTCTGGATCTCGCTCAGCGAGAAGTGCTCGATGAGCCGCTCCTTCGCCTGCGCCGAATTGTCACTGGACCGGATGAGCCGGATGACCTCGTCGATGTCGATCAGCGCGACGAGCAGGCCCTCGACCAGATGGAGCCGGTCGCGACGCTTGGTCCGGCGGAACTCGCTGCGGCGGCGCACCACGTCGAAGCGGTGGTCGAGATAGACCTCGAGGAGCTCCTTGAGGCCCAGCGTGAGCGGCTGCCCGTCGACCAGCGCCACATTGTTGATGCCGAAGGACTCCTCCATCGGCGTCAGCTTGTAGAGCTGTTCCAGCACGGCCTCGGGCACGAAGCCGTTCTTGACCTCGATGACCAGGCGCAGGCCGTGCTCGCGGTCGGTGAGGTCCTTGACGTCCGCGATGCCCTGGAGCTTCTTCGCCGAGACCAGGTCCTTGATCTTGGCGATCACCTTCTCCGGGCCGACGGTGAACGGCAGTTCGGTGACGACCAGACCCTTGCGGCGCGCCGTGGCGTTCTCCACGGAGACGGTCGCACGGATCTTGAACGTGCCGCGGCCGGCCGCGTAGGCGTCCTTGATGCCGCCGAGGCCCACGATCCGGCCCCCGGTCGGCAGATCCGGACCGGGAACGAACCGCATCAGGGTGTCCAGGTCCGCACCCGGATGCTTGATCAGATGGCGGGCGGCGGCGATGACCTCGCCCAGGTTGTGCGGCGGCATATTGGTCGCCATACCGACCGCGATCCCGGACGAGCCGTTGACCAGGAGGTTCGGATACGCGGCCGGGAGGACGACCGGCTCCTGCTCCTGGCCGTCGTAGTTCGACTGGAATCCGACGGTGTCCTCGTCGATCGACTCCGTCATCAGCGACGTGGCGTCGGCCATCCGGCACTCGGTGTACCGCATGGCGGCCGGCGGGTCGTCGTTTCCGAGCGAGCCGAAGTTGCCGTGTCCGTCGACGAGGGGAAGCCGCATCGAGAACGGCTGCGCCATCCGCACCAGCGCGTCGTAGATCGACGCGTCGCCGTGAGGGTGCAACTTGCCCATGACCTCGCCGACGACGCGGGCACACTTCACATAGCCGCGGTCGGGGCGGAGCCCCATTTCGTTCATCTGGTACACGATGCGGCGGTGCACCGGCTTCATGCCGTCGCGGGCGTCCGGCAGGGCCCGTGAGTAGATCACCGAGTACGCGTACTCGAGGAAGGAGCCCTGCATTTCGTCGACGACGTCGATGTCGAGGATCTTCTCCTCGAAGTCGTCCGGCGGCGGGGTCTTCGTACTGCGGCGGGCCATCGCTGCTGCGACTCCTTCACAGATCTGTTCGGGCAACCTCTGGTTCTGACGCGGACCATTGTGGACCGCCGCACTGACAACCCCGACCTCGACCCGTCCCTAAGGGCTGTCCCGTGATCCCTGGTGGATCAGCGCGCGGCGTCGGATGCGGTGCATCGCAAGGCGGAGGAGCGTCCTCATACTGGGCGTATTCGGGCGTTCCGACAACGCAGCGAGGTGCCGTAGCTGTCGTCGCGCGCCCGCCAGGGGTTACGGGACAGCCCTTAGGGGCCGTCCGGCGCTCTTTCACGCGAACTTCCACGGCACGGGAACTTCGCCAGGTGTCTGTCCGCTTGCTTACAGTGGCAGGTCTCGCAGGAAATCCAGTATCGCGATCGAAGGGACGTACATGCCCATGGGTCACACGGCCACAGCCCAGGCCGGCTCCGGCGGCTTGACAGCGACCGAGCACCGTCTGGCCAACGGCCTGCGCGTGGTGCTCTCCGAGGACCATCTGACCCCGGTCGCCGCGGTGTGCCTCTGGTACGACGTCGGTTCGCGCCACGAGGTCAAGGGGCGCACGGGTCTGGCTCACCTCTTCGAGCACCTGATGTTCCAGGGCTCCGGACAGGTCAAGGGGAACGGCCACTTCGAACTGGTGCAGGGGGCCGGCGGCTCCCTCAACGGGACCACCAGCTTCGAACGCACCAACTACTTCGAGACGATGCCCACGCACCAGCTGGAGCTGGCCCTGTGGCTCGAGGCCGACCGGATGGGCTCACTGCTCGCCGCGCTCGACGACGAGTCCATGGAGAACCAGCGGGACGTCGTCAAGAACGAGCGCCGTCAGCGCTACGACAACGTGCCGTACGGCACGGCGTTCGAGAAGCTGACCGCCCTCGTCTACCCGGAGGGGCACCCGTACCACCACACCCCGATCGGCTCGATGACCGACCTGGACGCCGCGACGCTCGAGGACGCACGTACCTTCTTCCGTACGTACTACGCGCCCAACAACGCGGTGCTGTCCGTCGTCGGCGACATCGACTCCGAGCAGACGCTCGCCTGGATCGAGAAGTACTTCGGCTCCATCCCGTCCCACGACGGAGAGCAGTCGCCGCGCGACGGCGCGCTCCCCGAGGTCATCGGCGAGCAGCTGCGCGAAGAGGTCCGTGAGGAGGTCCCGGCGCGGGCACTGATGGCCGCCTACCGGCTGCCGCACGACGGCACCCGGGAGTGCGACGCCGCCGACCTCGCGCTGACCGTGCTGGGCGGTGGCGAGTCCTCCCGGTTGCACAACCGCCTGGTCCGCCGCGACCGGACGGCCGTCGCGGCCGGATTCGGGCTGCTGCGGCTCGCCGGTGCGCCCTCGCTCGGCTGGCTGGACGTGAAGACGTCCGGCGGGGTCGAGGTGGCGCAGATCGAGACCGCGGTCGACGAGGAGCTGGCCCGGTTCGCGGCCGAGGGTCCGACACCCGAGGAAATGGAGCGCGCCCAGGCCCAGTTGGAGCGCGAGTGGCTGGACAGGCTCGGTACGGTCGCGGGCCGCGCCGACGAACTGTGCCGGTTCGCCGTGCTGTTCGGTGACCCGCAGCTCGCCCTGACCGCCGTCCAGCGGGTGCTCGACGTCACCGCGGAAGAGGTCCAGGCGGCCGCCAGGGCCCAGCTTCACCCCGACAACCGGGCGGTGCTCGTCTACGAGCCGGTCGAGCCGGCCGAGTCCACCGATGGGGCGGCCGCCGACGAGGCGGCCGCCGACACCGACGCGCACGAAGGGGCGGACAAGTGACCGACGCTGCCGCGACTGGAGTATCGATGGAGTACCACCCGCAGCCGACCCCGGGCACGGCCAGGCCCTGGGCCTTCCCCGCCCCCGAGCGCGGAGCCCTGCCCAACGGGCTCACGGTGCTGCGCTGCCACCGCCCCGGCCAGCAGGTCGTCGCGGTCGAGATCTACCTCGACGCCCCGCTGGACGCCGAGCCCGAGGGCCTCGACGGCGTGGCCACGATCATGGCGCGGGCGCTGTCCGAAGGCACCGACAAGCACTCCGCGGAGGAGTTCGCAGCCGAGCTGGAGCGCTGCGGGGCCACCCTCGACGCGCACGCCGACCACCCCGGCGTCCGGGTCTCCCTCGAGGTCCCGGTCTCCCGGCTGGCCAAGGCGCTCGGTCTGGTCGCCGAGGCGCTGCGGGCACCCGCGTTCTCCGACAGCGAGATCGAGCGGCTGGTACGCAACCGGCTCGACGAGATCCCGCACGAGCAGGCCAACCCGGCCCGCCGAGCCGCCAAGCAGCTCTCCAAGGAGCTCTTCCCGGCCACCGCGCGGATGTCGCGCCCGCGCCAGGGCACCGAGGAGACGGTGGAGCGGATCGACTCCGCGGCCGTCCGCAGCTTCTACGAGGCCCATGTCCGGCCCTCCACCGCGATCGCCGTGGTCGTCGGTGACCTCACGGGCATCGACCTGGAGGCGTTGCTCGCCGACACCGTCGGCGACTGGTCCGGGAACAGCGCCGAGCCCCGGCCGGTCCCGCCGATCACCGCCGACGACACCGGCCGGGTGGTCATCGTCGACCGTCCCGGAGCTGTGCAGACCCAGCTGCTGATCGGCCGCATCGGCGCCGACCGGCACGACAGCGTGTGGCCGGCCCAGGTCCTCGGCACGTACTGCCTGGGCGGCACGCTCACCTCCCGGCTGGACCGGGTGCTGCGCGAGGAGAAGGGCTACACGTACGGCGTACGGGCCTTCGCGCAGGTCCTGCGGTCGTCGGCGCCGGAATCCGCCTCCGGGGCGACGGGCGCCGCGATGCTGGCCATCAGCGGTTCGGTGGACACGGAATCCACCGGACCGGCGCTCGGCGACCTGTGGACGGTCCTGAGGACGCTGGCGGCCGAGGGCCTGACCGACGCCGAGCGCGAGACGGCCGTGCAGAACCTCGTGGGTGTCGCCCCGCTGAAGTTCGAGACGGCGGCCTCGGTCGCGGGCACGCTCGCCGACCAGGTCGAGCAGCACCTCCCGGACGACTACCAGGCGCAGCTGTACGCCCGCCTCGCCGAGACCGGCACGGTCGAGGCGACCGCGGCGGTGGTCAGCGCCTTCCCGGTGGACCGTCTGGTCACGATCCTCGTCGGCGACGCCGCGCAGATCGAGGAGCCGGTCCGGGCGCTGGGCATCGGAGAGGTGTCGGTCGTCACCGGCTGACGTCTCAGATAACCGCATATCGGGACAGAGGGAGACCCCGCGAGTCGCTTCTCGCCGGGGTCTTCCCTTTTGTCTGATTTGTCGGATAGTTGCCTGTGTGCCCTGTGGGATGTGCTACAAAACGCCCTGTCCGTTTGGTGAATGAAAGTCCCCCCGCTTAGCGTCGGCAGCGCTGTCCGTCACCCGTATGCCGCATCCGCGGCGCCGGACAGCTATCGCCGAGTCCCCGTCAGGCGCGAGCCTGGGGAGCCGGGGACCCACGCAGTCCCTGGGGTGAATCGGATGCCTGCGCGCCTCTTGTGGGGCTCGCGGATCCGTAGGAGACCTTCCTGCTCCGAACCCGTCAGCTAACCCGGTAGGCGAGAAGGAAGGAAAGGATCAGCCACCTCATGGCGTTCACCCGCCCCACCGGGAAGCACCGTGCCCCGAAGCGTCTGACGCGCAAGAGCGCGCAGATAGCCGGCGTCGCAGCTCTGGCCACCACCGGCGTCATCGGTGGGCTGGCCTCTCCGGCGCTCGCCGCCGGCACCGAAGCCCCCTCCGTCAGCGAGACCGGCCTGAACCAGGTCATCGCCATCGAGGGCGCCCTCGCCGACCAGGTGGCCACCCAGGCCGACGTGCAGAAGCGCCAGGCCGAGGTCGCCGCCAAGGCGAAGGCGGCCGCCAAGGCGAAGGCCGCTGCCAAGGCGAAGGCCGAAGCGAACGCCAAGGCGGCAGCCAAGGCCAAGGCCGAAGCCCGGGCCAAGGCGGTCCGCGAGGCGAAGGCGCGCGCCGCCCGTTCCGCCGAGCGCACCCGCCTCGGTGCCTTCCAGCTCCCGGTCGCCGGTTCGTACGTCACCACCGGCTACAAGTCCAGCGGCTCCCTCTGGTCCTCCGGCCGTCACTCGGGCATCGACTTCCACGCCGCCTCCGGCAGCCCCGTCGTCGCCGTCGGCGCCGGCACGGTCGTCGAGGCCGGCTGGGGCGGCGCGTACGGCAACAACATCGTGCTCCGGATGACGGACGGCACGTACACCCAGTACGGGCACCTCTCGTCGATCGGCGTGTCGGTCGGCCAGAGCGTCGGCGCGGGCCAGCGGATCGGTTTCTCCGGCTCGACCGGCAACTCCACCGGACCGCACCTCCACTTCGAGGCCCGGACCACGCCGTCGTACGGCTCCGACATGGACCCCGTCGCGTACCTGCGCGCCCACGGCGTCAACGTCTGACCGACGCAGCACCCCGAAGGCCCCGGCTTCCCGCCGGGGCCTTCGGCGTACCCGGACCGGCCCCCGCCGGAGGTGCTTGCCGAACCGTCCTCGGACCAAAAGATATTCATGGATTTCGACCCGGCGTCGGAAATGCAGCCGCATTGCAATAGAGTCACAGAACAGGCGTCGATCGGCCGCGTTTCGCGGGGATTAAGGCGGAGGTTCGGACATGCGCATTCCGGCGCATTCGGTATGCACGGCAATCCGTGACGACATCGTCTCCGGTGTCTTCGAACGCGGCAGCAGACTCACCGAGGAACTGCTCGCACGCCGTTACGGGGTGTCCCGTGTCCCGGTACGGGAAGCGCTGCGCACCCTGGAGTCCGAGGGTTTCGTGGTCACCCGCCGGCACGCCGGCGCCTGTGTCGCCGAGCCCACCGAGCAGGAGGCCGCCGACCTGCTGGAGGTCCGGATGCTGTTGGAGCCACTGGGTGCGGCCCGCGCCGCGCAGCGCCGCACCGATGCACACCTCAAAGTCCTCCGCGGTCTGGTCAGGCTCGGTCAGGAGCGGGCCAGGCGGGGTGAGGGCGAGGATCTGCGCTCGCTGGGCGGCTGGTTCCACGAGACGCTCGCCCAGGCCTCCGGCAGCCCCGGGCTCATCGCGCTGCTCACCCAGCTCCGGCACAAGATCGCCTGGATGTACGCGGTCGAGCAGCCGGCCCGCCCCACCGATTCCTGGGCCGAGCACGGGGCCATCGTGGACGCAGTCGCACGCGGTGACGCGGAACGGGCCAGGGCGCTGGCCACGCAGCACGCCGAGCGCGCCACCGCCGCGCACCGGCTGAGGCGCGCGGACCGCATCCCGGGCCGTGAGCCCGCCGCGCCGCAGTCCGGCCGGGTGAGAACTTCGCAACATGCCGTAAACACCGCGAGCGGCCGTCATTAACACATGCGCCGTATACAAAGAGATGTAATTCGGCGGGGCTTTGTTTCGGTTGCCCGAATTCACTCCGGAAACCTCGGAAACCGACTCGGCAGTGGGTCCGGGGATCGGTACGGCTTGTGAAAACGAAAGAGCCGCGGCCCCGGTCGAAGGTGCCGCGGCTCTGCCGCAGAAATACGTCCGGCCGGAACGGGCCGGGGAAGTCCGGAATCAGACGGTCTCCGGGAGCTCGTCGAGCCCCTCCGCGACCAGCCTCGCCAGTCGGTCGAGAGCGGCCTCGGAGTCGTCCGCCTCGGACGAGAGCACGATCTCCTCGCCGCCCTGCGCGCCGAGGCCGAGCACCGCGAGCATGGAAGCGGCGTTCACCGGGCTGCCGTCGGCCCTGGAGACCGTCACGGGGACGCCCGACGCCGTGGCGGCGCGGACGAAGATGGAAGCGGGGCGGGCGTGCAGGCCCTCGGTCCAACCGACATTGACGCGGCGCTCAGCCATGGTTCTGCCCTTCACGACTCAATGGTTGTCTAGACCAGTCTCTCATGTGGTGCGCGATGTTCCGCCCGACCCGCGACCCGGTGCCGCAGCCCGTGCCGCAAGGCCGATCGGCCCTCTCAGACTGCCCCGGCCCTGAGCCGTACGCGACCGCTGACCGAGCCGTAGGCTTTGCCCATGCAGCCCACGCCGGAGCAGAGTCCGCATCACGCGTACCCCGACCACTGGGAAGCGGACGTCGTGCTCCGCGACGGTGGCACGGCCCGGATCAGGCCCATCACCACGGACGACGCCGAGCGGCTGGTCAGCTTCTACGAGCAGGTTTCTGACGAGTCGAAGTACTACCGGTTCTTCGCCCCTTATCCGCGGCTCTCCGCCAAGGACGTGCACCGCTTCACCCATCACGACTACGTCGACCGGGTGGGTCTCGCCGTCACGGTCGGCGGCGAGTTCATCGCCACCGTCCGCTACGACCGGATCGACGCGACCGGCCGGCCCGCCTCCGCCCCCGCCGACGAGGCCGAGGTCGCCTTCCTCGTCCAGGACGCCCACCAGGGCCGCGGCGTGGCGTCGGCGCTGCTGGAACACATCGCTGCAGTGGCCCGCGAGCGCGGCATCCGGCGCTTCGCCGCCGAGGTACTGCCCGCCAACAACAAGATGATCAAGGTGTTCCGGGACGCCGGGTACACCCAGCAGCGCAGCTTCGAGGACGGCTCCGTCCACCTCACCCTCGACCTCGAACCCACCGCCGAGTCCCTCGGCGTCCAGCGCGCCCGTGAGCAGCGGGCGGAGGCGCGGTCGGTGCAGCGGCTGATCGCGCCGGGTTCGGTCGCCGTCATCGGCACCGGCCGCAACCCCGGCGGGGTGGGCCGCACGGTCCTGCGCAACCTCCTCGCTGCCGGATTCACAGGCCGCACGTACGCGGTGAACAGCGCGTTCGCCGCGGACCAGGCCACGATCGACGGTGTTCCCGCCCACCGCTCCATCGGCGAGATCGGCGAACCGGTCGACCTGGCGGTCGTCGCCGTGCCCGCCGGCCGGGTCCCGGAGGCTGTCACCGACTGCGGCGAGCACGGCGTCCAAGGCCTCGTCGTCCTCTCCGCCGGATACGCCGAGTGGGGGGCCGAAGGCAGGGAACGGCAGCGCGAACTGGTGCGCCAGGCCCGCTCGTACGGCATGCGCATCATCGGCCCGAACGCCTTCGGCATCATCAACAACTCCGATGCCGTACGGCTGAACGCCTCCCTCGCCCCCGAATCGCCCGCGCCCGGACGCATCGGCCTGTTCACGCAGTCCGGCGCCATCGGCATCGCGCTGCTCTCCGGGCTCTACCGGCGCGGCGCGGGCCTGTCCACGTTCATCTCCGCAGGCAACCGCGCCGACATCTCCGGCAACGACTTCCTGCAGTACTGGTACGAGGACCCGGACACCGACGTCGCCCTGCTGTACCTCGAATCGCTCGGCAACCCGCGCAAGTTCACCCGCCTCGCCCGACGCACCGCGGCGGTGAAGCCTGTGGTCGTCGTGAAGGGCGCCCGGCACAGCGGCAGCACCCCACCGGGTCACGCGGTACCGGTCAGCCGGATCCCGGACGCGACGGTCTCCGCGCTCATGCGGCAGGCGGGCGTGATCCGCGTCGACACGGTGACGGAGATGGTCGACGCGGGCCTGCTCCTCGCCGACCAGCCCCTCCCGGCGGGCCCGCGGATCGCGATCCTCGGCAACTCCGAGTCCCTCGGCCTCCTCACGTACGACGCCTGCCTCGCCGAAGGGCTGCGCCCACGCCCGCCCCGCGACCTCACCACGGCGGCCACCCCGCAGGACTTCCGGGACGCGCTGGCCGAGGCCCTCGCCGACAGCAACTGCGACGCGGTGGTCGTGACGGCGATCCCCTGGGTGGGGGAGAACGGCGAAGCGGAATCGGGTGACGGTGAGGTCCTGGCGGCTGCCCTGCGCACCGCCGCGGCCACCGGCCCGGCCAAGCCGGTGGCCGTGGTCCATGTGGAGATCGGCGGCCTCGCCGAGGCGCTCGCCGCCGCCACGAGCACGGCCGCGGTGCCACCGGTGGCGCGTGCGTCCGCGCCGGCTGCCCCGGACGCTTCGACTGCGCAGGCCGATCGAGCCGTCCCGCCCACCGCCGGGGCCGCGCCCCCGACCGCCCCCGGCGACCACCTCGCGCAGCAGCGCTCCGACACGGGCCCGGGCGACACCCCCGCCGTTCCCACTCTCGGCCGCATCCCCGCCTACCCCGCCGCCGAGCGTGCCGTGCGGGCTCTGGCCGAGGCCGTGAAGTACGCCCAGTGGCGGCGGCAGGCCGCCGTGCCCGGGAAGGTGCCCGAGTTCCTCGACGACACCATCGACGAGGCCGGCGCCGCTGCGCGTATCGACGCGCTCCTCGGGCCCGATCCCGACCCGCGCGGCCGCTCGCTCGGTCACGACGAGGCGTGCGAGCTCCTGGGCCGCTACGGCATCACCGTACGACCGACGCTCCCGGCCCCCGCCCCGGACGCCGCCGTCGCCGCGGCGGCCCGGCTCGGCTATCCGGTCGCGCTCAAGACCACCGCACCCCACCTGCGTCACCGCGCCGACCTCGGCGGCGTCCGGCTGGACCTTGCCAACGAGGCCGCGCTGCGCCGGGCCTACGGCGAGCTGACCGACCTGCTCGGCAAGCCCACCGAGCTCCAGCCCGTCGTCCAGTCCATGGCGCCGCGCGGGGTGGACACCGTCGTACGGGCCACGATCGACCCGGCCGCGGGTGCCGTCCTCTCCTTCGGGCTGGCCGGCGCGCCCTCCGAACTTCTCGGCGACACCGCCCACCGCCTCGTGCCGGCCACCGACCGCGACGCCGCCGAGCTGATCCGGTCCATTCGGGCGGCCCCGGTCCTCTTCGGCTGGCGCGGCTCGGCGCCCGTCGACTCCGCGGCGCTCGAGGAGCTGCTGCTGCGGGTGTCCCGGCTCGTCGACGACCATCCCGAAGTGGTCTCCGTCGCACTGGAACCGGTCGTCGTCGCCACCCAGGGCCTGACCGTGCTCGGTGCGAGCGTCCGGCTGGCGCCGCCCCCCGCCCGCACCGACCTGGGCCCTCGTCGCCTCTCCAACTACTGAAGCCACTGGCCGGCCCGCACCTGGCCCTTTCGCGCAGCGTCCCCGGCAGCCATCCACCCCCCGTAGGATGGTGCGTATGGCGAAGACCGGTACGACGACCCAGGGGCTGCGCGCGGCGATCGAGCGCAGCGGCTACTACCCGGCCCTTGTGGCCGAGGCGGTGGAGGCTGCCGTCGGCGGTGAGCCGGTCGCGTCGTACCTGGTGCACCAGGAGACCACTTTCGACTCGAACGAGGTGCGCAGGCACGTCACGGTCCTGGTTCTGACCGACAACCGTTTCATCGTCAGCCACACCGACGAGCAGAACGCCGACACCAGCTCCCCGTCGCCGTACGCCACCACCTCCACCGAGTCGGTCAAGCTCGACCGGATTTCGTCGGTCGTGGTCAGCCGTGTCGTGGCCGACCCCGAGAAGTACGTGCCGGGGACGCTGCCCCGCGAGGTCGTCCTCACCATCGGCTGGGGTGCGGTCTCCCGGATCGACCTGGAGCCCGCGGCCTGCGGCGACCCCAACTGCGAGGCGGACCACGGCTACACCGGCAGCTCCACCGCCGACGACCTGAGCCTGCGTGTCAGCGAGGCCGGCGACGGCCCCGACACGGTGCGCCAGACCCTCGCCTTCGCCCAGTCGCTCTCCGAGGCGACGGCCGCGGCTCCGACCGCGGTGACCGGCCGCTGATGGCCCATCCGGCCTGGCAGGACCCCGTCCTGCTCCCCCTCGACACGGCGCCCGTCCCCGAGTACGGCAGTGGCTCGCTCGCCGATCTGCTGCCGACGCTCGTCGCCGGACAGGGCGTGCCCGGTTTCACGGCGGCGATTCCCGAGCTCACCCCCGCCGACCGGAACTGCGTCTTCCTGATAGACGGTCTCGGCTGGGAGCAGATCAAGTCCCACCCGGACGAGGCCCCGTATCTGCACTCGCTGCTCCCCACCTCGCGCGGGGGCGCCGGCCGTCCGATCACGGCGGGCTTCCCGGCCACCACGGCGACCTCGCTCGCCTCGGTCGGTACGGGGCTGCCGCCCGGCGCACACGGTCTTCCCGGCTACACCGCCCGCAATCCGGAGACCGGCGAGTTGATGAACCAGCTCCGCTGGAAGCCCTGGACCCCGCCGGAGGTCTGGCAGCCGTACCCCACCGTCTTCCGGCTCGCGGACGAGGCGGGCGTGCAGACCGCGCAGGTCTCCGCCCCGACCTTCCAGCACACTCCGCTCACCAAGATCGCGCTCAGTGGTGGCACGTTCCACGGCAGGCTCACCGGCGAGGAGCGGATGGACCTGGCCGCGGACCGGCTCGCCGCCGGTGACCGGTCGCTCGTCTACACGTACTACAGCGAGATCGACGGCAAGGGACACCGCTTCGGCGTCGACTCCGACGCCTGGCGCGGCCAGCTGATGTATGTGGACGGTCTTGTGCAGCGCCTCGCCGAACAACTGCCGCCCCGCTCCGCCCTGTACATCACCGCGGACCACGGCATGATCGACATTCCGTTCGACGAGCAGTCCCGGATCGACTTCGACGAGGACTGGGAACTGCGCGCGGGCGTCGCCCTGCTCGGCGGCGAGGGCCGGGCCCGTCATGTGTACGCCGTCCCGGGCGCCGAGGCCGATGTGCTGACCGTCTGGCAGGAAGTGCTCGGCGAACAGTTCTGGGTGGCGAGCCGGGACGAGGCGATCGCGGCCGGCTGGTTCGGCCCGCAGGTCGACGAGCGGGTGTACGGCCGGATCGGCGATGTGGTCGCGGCCGCCCACGACGACGTCGTGGTCACCGCCTCCGTCCAGGAGCCGCACGAGTCCGCGATGGTCGGCATGCATGGCTCGATGACCCCCGTCGAACAGCTCGTTCCGCTCCTCGAAGTGCGTTCCTGACCTCCTCCTCCTGCTCGCCCCCCGTTCGAATCGAAAGGTGCTCAACCCCTCATGCCCGAGCTTGTGTTCTTCTCCGGAACGATGGACTGCGGAAAGAGCACGCTGGCGCTGCAGATCGGCCACAACCGGTCGGCCCGTGGCCTGCAAGGTGTGATCTTCACCCGTGACGACCGGGCGGGGGAGGGCAAGCTCTCGTCGCGGCTGGGGCTGGTCACGGAGGCCGTCGAGGCCGATGAGGACATGGATGTGTACGCACACCTCGTCGACCACATCACCCGTGGTGGCAGGGCGGACTACGTGATCGTGGACGAGGCCCAGTTCCTCGCCCCCGTACAGATCGACCAGCTCGCGCGGGTCGTCGACGAGCTCGGTCTGGACGTTTTCGCGTTCGGGATCACCACCGACTTCCGGACCAAGTTGTTCCCCGGGTCCCAGCGCCTGATCGAGCTTGCCGACCGGGTCGAGACCCTCCAGGTCGAAGCGCTCTGCTGGTGCGGTGCACGGGCCACGCACAACGCCCGAACCGTGGGTGACGAGATGGTCGTCGAAGGCGCCCAGGTCGTGGTGGGGGATGTCAACCAGCTGGCGGGCGAGGTGGGTTACGAGGTGCTGTGCAGGCGCCACCACCAGCGCAGGATGACCAGCGCGACGGCCCGCGCGGGCGCACTGTCGCCGGACGTTCTCCCGGTCACGCCCGGCTGAGCCGCCGCTGCGGACCGCAGGGCCGCCACCCGCTGCCCGCCGGGTTCCGCGCGCTTGACGTGTCGGAGTTTTCCGACGCATCATGGCGGGCATGGCAGCAGCAGATGTGTTCAGCGCTCTGGCCAACCCGGTGCGGCGCACGCTCCTGGACGCTCTCCGCGACGGCCCACGCGCGGCGGGAGATCTCGCCGGCGCGTTCGAGCTGAGCAGGCCCGCGGTCTCTGAGCACCTGGCGGTGCTCAGAGGCGCGGGGCTGGTGCGTGAGGAACCGCGGGGGCGGTACCGCTACTACCACCTGGAAGCAGCCCCACTGGCCGAGGCTGTCGAGTGGCTGCATCCCTTCGAACGCTACTGGCGAGCCCGGATGGGCGCGCTGAGCGACCTGATCGACGAGGAGAACCGATGACCGGGGCAGAGCCGTCCGTCATTCGTTGCGACCAGTTCATCGCCCATCCGCCGGCGGCGGTCTGGCGGGCACTGACCGACCCCGAACTGCACGCGCGGTGGTGGGCCGCCGGTGACGTGCGGCCGGTGGTGGGGCATCGCTTCACCCTGGACATGGGCACTTGGGGGCATCAGGAGTGCGAGGTGCTGGCTGTCGAGCCCGAGCGCCTCCTGCGCTACAGCTTCGCCCCCGATGCGCTGGGCACCACGATCACCTGGCGGCTTCAGGCCGAGGGGACGGGCACCCGGCTGTTCCTGGAACACGCCGGGTTCGACGTCGACTCGCCTCTGGGCAAAACGGCCTTCCACGGCATGGGTGAGGGGTGGCCGGGCGTCCTGCGGCGCATCGACCGGGCGCTCGCCGCTGGGGACCGGTAGGAGTCCGCACTGACGGGAGACGCCCGGGCGGCGCGGCGATCGGCAGTGGGGGGTCAGCGATCCGCCGATCGTACGATCGTGAAGACCGCGCCCTCCGGGTCCGCGACCGTCGCCACGCGGCCGCTCGATCCCTCCCGCGGCGGCTGCAGCACATGCCCGCCCAGGTCCACCACCCGCGCGGCGGCCTCGTCGGTGTCGGCGACCTCGAAGTACGTCATCCAGTGCGGGCCCCGGTCGCGCGGCAGTGCGCGGCCGACGCCGTGCAGCGAGGCCACCGGGCGGCCGTCCAGATGCAGCGTCTGGTAGTCGAAGTCGGCCGAGACGACGGCTTCCGCCTCGAATCCGAAGACCGCCTGGTAGAACTTGGCGACCGTCGAGGTCTCACTGGTCACCAGCTCGTTCCAGACCGGAGTTCCGGGAGCCCCCGCGAGCGCCGTACCGACGTGCGCCGCGGCCTGCCAGATCCCGAAAACGGCCCCACTCGGGTCGGAGACGATGGCCATCCGGCCCGCTTCGGCCGCGTCGAGCGGCCCGACGCCGACCGTCCCCCCGCAGGAGCGGATCGTCTCCGCCGTCACGTCGGCGTCGTCGGTGGCCAGGTATGTCGTCCAGGCGACCGGCAGGTGCCGGTCGGGCGGCAGCTGTCCGATGCCCGCGACCTCTTTCCCGTCGATCAGCGCGCGGACGTAGGGGCCCAGCTGGTCCGGGCCGGGCGCGAACTCCCAGCCGAACAGGTCGGCGTAGAAATCCTGCGTCGTACACAGACCGTGCACGATCAAGCTCACCCAGCAAGGTGTTCCGGGTGTGCGCCGGGCGGCAGCCTCGGTCATCGTCACTCTCTTCTCGGACCATCGTGGTGGCCGTACGGGGGAACGGGGCCGACGCGCCGACCGGCGGTGCGAGAGGTGTGCGCCCCGTGCAGATGCTTGCACCACCCGGCGCACGATGCGTCCCGGCCGCGCCGCATTTTCCGGTATGTCGACAGAGGAAGACCGGTTTATTGCGATGTGCCCGCTTCGGCGCTGTTACGGGTCTGACGCCTCCTGGGCGAGGATGGCACCCATGAAGCCCATCATCTCCGTATCCGAATGCGTGAGCGAATCGGCGGGGCCACGTCCGCCGGTGCTCCTGGACGTACGTTGGCAACTCGGCGGTCCGCACGGCCTCCCCGACTACGAGGCCGGGCACATCCCGGGCGCGGTCTTTGTCGATCTGGACGCGGAACTTGCCGGACCTGCAGGCAGCGGCGGCCGTCATCCGCTGCCGGACCCGGAGAAATTCGGCGCAGCGATGCGCCGCGCAGGCGTCAGCCGGGACACTCCAGTGGTGGTCTACGACGGGGGCCAGGGCTGGGCCGCCGCGCGCGCCTGGTGGCTGCTGCGCTGGACGGGGCACCCGGATGTCCGCGTGCTGGACGGCGGTGTGGCCGCATGGGAGGGCGAGCTCGCCACCGAGACGCCCACCCCTGCCGAGGGCGACTTCAGGCCCGTGCCCGGTGCACTGCCCCTGCTGGACGCCGACGGCGCGGCGGCAACGGCCCGCTCCGGCCTGCTGCTCGACGCCCGGGCCGCGGAGCGCTACCGGGGTGATGTGGAGCCGATCGACCGGGTCGGTGGTCATATCCCGGGCGCGGTCTCGGCCCCGACCTCCGGGAACGCCGGCGCCGACGGGCGGTTCCTCCCTGCAGAGGTGCTGGCGGCCCGATTCAAGGAGCTCGGCACGGACGGCGCGCCGCAGGTCGGTGTCTACTGCGGCTCCGGCGTCTCCGGTGCGCACGAGGTGCTGGCTCTGGCCGTCGCAGGGATTCCCGCTGCACTGTATGCGGGTTCCTGGTCCGAGTGGTCCGCCGACGAGTCCCGGCCGGTCGCCACGGGCCCCGATCCGCAGTAGCGGCGTCGGTCCCGCCCGTAACCGGAACTGCGGTATTGGGTTCCGGTCGGTTGGACAGAGAGCGCGAGGGCCCGTACGCAGCGGCGTACGGGCCCTCGTCATGCCACGGTCACCCCGGTCAGTCCTGCTTCTTGCGGCGGGTGCCGAAGACGATCTCGTCCCAGCTCGGCACCGCGGCCCGGCGGCCCGGACGGACGCCATCCGCCTCGGCCTGGCGGTCCGTCGTGCCGGTCAGCCGGTCGCGGTGGCCCGCCACCGCTCGCGGCATCAGCACATCCGCATAGGCGGAACCGGCGCCTGCGGAAGCTGCCGGCGGCTCGTCGGCCTCCGGCTCCTGTGCGGCAGGAGTGGTCGTCGGTGGCTCGGGCGGCGCGGGCCGCTCCGGCACCACCATGTCGCCACGGAAACTCGGCACCGCCTCCAGCAGGCTGGTCAGCGAGTCGCGCTCACTGGCCGAGGCGCTGACGACGTGCTCGTCCGGCCCGGGCGGGGGTGGCGGAGCGGGCCGTTCCATCTGGCGGTCGAGGGCCCGGTCCAGCGGCCGGTCGCGCGGCAGCCGCGCGATCCGCGGCACGAACGGGAAGCTCGGCTCCGGCGCGGCGACATCGTCGGTCTCGCCGATCAGCGAACGCGCCTCGTCGTCCACGGCCTGCACCAGCCGGCGCGGCGGGTCGTACGTCCAGCTCGCCGAGTGCGGCTCGCCCGCGACCCGGTACACGAGCAGGACTTCCCAGGTGCCGTCGTCACGGCGCCACGAGTCCCACTGGACGGTTTCCTTGTCGGCGCCGCGCAGCAGGAGTCGCTCCTGCACCGCCTCGCCGAGCTGGGGGCCGGTGTTCTCGCCGGGACGGCGCACGGGAGTCTTCCGGGCCCGCTCGGCCATGAAGGCACGCTCGGCGAGCACGGGGCCCTCGAAGCGGCGGACGCGGTCGACCGGAATTCCGGCGAGCTGAGCGACCTCCTCCGCGGAGGCACCGGCTCGTATCCGGGCCTGGATGTCGCGGGGGCGGAGGTGGCTCTCCACCTCGATCTCGATCTGGCCGAGCCGCGCGCGGTCGTTGCGCACGGCGGCGCGCAGCCGCTCGTCGATCGGAAGCGTGTACTCCGTGCTGTCCGCAGCCTTGAGCACCAGTCGTGTGCCGTCGTTGGAGACGGCCACGACACGCAGTTCGGGCATGGGGACCTCCCGGGTGGTGCCTGCCGACGTCACGTGCGTCGCTGCTTCCGCTAGTCGAGTGTGGCCTGCCCGGGTGCAGCCTGCCACAACATTGCCGTGTTGCCCGGCGTGTCGGGCGTGAGCCCTTGATCGCCGGTATGACACGGTGACCTATTGTGCGACGCTGAGTGACCATCTGTCACCCTGCGTAGCTGGCCTCCGTGCGATGCCGTGGCGCCGCCGGATCGAGTGCCTCCTTCGGCCCCCTCCCGAAGATCCCGGACGCCACGTGGGAGTCCGGCCTCAGGGCTCGCCACAGTACTCCATTCGGGCCATGGGGGTGGACCGGCGCGCCGCCGAAGTTCTCGTCAGGCACGGGAGTTCAGCTACCCACTTGGCCGCGATATGCCCATGATGCGTGTCCTGCTTCACAGAATCGCCTGAAGTGGAACCATTTACTTCGCCCAATTGTCCCTTCCTGTTGCATGGTGGGAGAGATGTCAATCAAGGGCTGGGAATGGTGCAGAAGCCGGAAACTGACATAGAACCCAAGGAAAGGCGTATAGATCTGAACGTGCCGCAGGTGGCGGGGAGTGCCGTGGCAGCGGTCGCGGCAGCCGTGGCGGCCTCGCAACTGGGCGTGTACGGAACGATTGTCGGAGCCGGAGTGATGAGCGTCGTCGCCACCTGCGGCGGCTCCGTCTTCCAGCACTTCTTCCGCCGTACGGGCGAGCAGATCCGTGAAGTCACGGTATATACGCGGGAGACGCGGGACACCCGTGGGGCGCGCGAGGCGTGTGGACCGGGGAGCGCGCGGCGGTTGGCGGACGCATCCGTGGACGCCACGACGGTGCTCCGTACAGTGACGGCCGATCCGGACCGTACGCAACTGCTGGAGCCGCTCACCGGCAACGGGAACCGGCTGCTCGCGTCGTATCCGGCAGCCCCGGACGAGGAGTTCACCGCGTCCACCACCCATGGCACCCGGATCCGAGGCTGGAAGCGGCCCGTGCTCGGCGCGGTGGCGGTCTTCGCCGTGTCCATGGCCGGCATCACCACGTACGAGCTGATCTCCGGCAACGATCTGAGCGGTGGTCAGGGAACGACCGTCGGCTCCGTCGTGCGCGGTGGGGCCCAGGGGCCAGGGCCCGACGACCCGGCGCCTTCGGTCAGCGGCGACCCGGGTCAGGGACGGACGCCGGGTCAGGAGAGCGGCGGGGCGCCGGGCACGGACTCGCAGGACGGGCAGAGCCGGAGTCCGGACGCGGGACAGGGGGACCGTCCCACGACCGAACCGACGCCCACCCCCACGCCCTCGAGCCCGGGTGGCGACGAGACGGCTCCGGCCCCCACGCCCACCCCGAAGCCGAGCGGCGACGGCAGCAGCGTCGCTCCGGACTCCACCGGCGCGGGCATCGCCCCGGGGCAGGAGGCACCCGCCACGACCGGCACGGACACCGGTGGTCGCTGACCGGCTGCTGTCGTGGTCAGTCGCCCAGGACCCGGCGCAGATGGTCGTTGCCGAACAGTCGGTCCGGGTCGAGCCGGTCGCGTACGGCGGTGAACTCGCCGAACCGCGGATACACCCCGGCCAGGTACTCGGCATCGCAGGTGTTGACCTTGCCCCAGTGCGGGCGGCCGCCATGGGCGGTCATGATCCGCTCGACTGCGGTGAAGTACGCCTGGTAGGGCGTGCCCTTGTAGAGATGGACGGCGATGTACGCGCTCTCCCGGCCCGAAGCCGTGGAGAGCGCGATGTCGTCCGCGGGGGCCGTGCGGACCTCCACCGGGAAGCTGATCCGCAGCGGTGAACGGTCGACCATCGCCTTCACTTCGCGCAGCGCGTCGACGGCGGCCTCGCGCGGAAGGGCGTACTCCATCTCCACGAAGCGGACCCGGCGCGGGCTGGTGAAGACCTTGTACGGGATGTCGGTGTACGTACGGGCCGACAGGGCGCGGCTGGAGAGCTTGGCGATCGACGGGATGGCTGCGGGGACCGCCCGGCCGAGCGAACAGGCCACCTGGAAGATCCCGTTGGAGAGGAGCTCGTCCTCGATCCAGCCGCTGACCTTGCCGGGCGGAGCGGCGGGGCCCGCGCTGCGGTTGTTGCGCTTGGTGTTGCAGTTGCCGGTGTGCGGGAACCAGTAGAACTCGAAGTGTTCGTTCTCGGCGACCAGCTGATCGAAGTCGGTCGTGACCTGGTCGAAGGCCATCGGCGCCTCACGGGCCGTCAGCAGGAAGACCGGCTCCACGGCGAATGTGATCGCCGTGATGACACCCAGGGCGCCGAGCCCGATCCGGGCGACGGCGAAGATGTCGGCGTTCTCCTTCTCGGAGCAGGTCAGCACCGTGCCGTCCGCCGTGACCAGTTCCAGGGCGCGGATCTGGGCCGATATGGACGCCGAGTCGCGGCCGGTGCCATGGGTGCCGGTCGAGGTGGCCCCGGCGACCGTCTGCTCCATGATGTCGCCCATGTTGGTGAGCGACAGGCCCTCCCGGGCGAGCGCGGTGTTCAGCCGCTTCAGCGGGGTGCCGGCCTCGACGGTCACCGTCATCGCCTTGCGGTCGATCTCCCGGATGCCGGTGAGCAGATCGGGGCGGATCAGGAGACCGTCGGTGGCCGCGGTCGCGGTGAACGAGTGTCCGGTGCCGACCGGCTTCACCTTCAGACCGTCCTCGGAGGCCTTTCGCAGTGCCTGCACCAGCTCGTCGACGGATGCGGGGGAGGCGGTCCGTGCCGGGCGGGCGGTGACATTGCCTGCCCAGTTACGCCACGCGCTCGTCGTCGTCCGTGCGTAGGTGTCGGTCATCTTCCCCGCGCCTCCCCGTAGGAACCGGCTCGGCCAGCCGGCGATACCCCAGGAACGCCACCGCGGCCGCGAGCGCTCCCGCCACGACGGGCACCGCGTACCCCGCCGCAGCCCCGGACGCGTCGACCACCCAGCCTGCGGCCGAGGAGCCGAGCGCCACACCGACGGCGAGCCCGGTACCGGTCCAGGTCATGCCTTCGGTCAGCTTGGCGCGTGGTACGTGCTGCTCGACGAGGGCCATGGTGGTCACCATCGTCGGTGCGATGGCGAGGCCCGCGACAAAGAGCGCCACAGCCAGAAACGGCAGGTTCCCGGCCAGTTGGAGGGGGATCATACTCACGGCCATCGCGCACACCCCCACCAGCCACCTGGTGGCCGGCTTTCCCTTGAGGCTCAGCAGCCCGAAGACGGCTCCGGCCAGGCAGGACCCCAGCGCGTACACGGCCAGCACCAGGCTCGCCGCGGCCTTGTGGCCGTGGTCCTCCGCGAAGGCCACCGTCACCACATCGATCGCCCCGAAGATCGCGCCGGTCGCCACGAAGGTGGCCACGAGCACCTGAAGACCGGCGGAGCGCAGCGCCGAACCGCTGCTGTGCTGCTCGCGCGGGTGCGGCACCGGCTCCGTGGCACGCTGGGCGGTCAGCCAGAAGACGCCGACGAGCAGAAATCCGGCGGCCAGCAGCGGACCCGCCTCGGGGAACCAGGCGGTGGACAGGCCGATCGAGACGATCGGCCCGAAGATGAAGCACACCTCGTCGACGATCGACTCCCACGAGTACGCGGTGTGCAGCTGCTGTGGCGAACCGTGGTAGATCTCCGCCCAGCGGGCCCGGGTCATCGCACCCACGCTGGGGACGCAGCCGGCGCCCGCCGCGAAGACGAAGAGCGTCCAGTCCGGCAGCCGCTGCTGTGCGCAGATCAGAAGTCCGGCCACCGCCGCTATCGCGACCAGGGTGACCGGACGCAGGACGCGCCGTTGCCCGTGCCGGTCGACGAGCCGGGACACCTGCGGGCCGAGCACCGCGGCCGACATGGCCAGCGTCGCGGAGAGCGCTCCCGCGAGTCCGTATCGGCCGGTGATCTGGGACACCATGGTCACCACGCCGATGCCCATCATGGACAGCGGCATCCGGCCGAAGAAGCCGGCCGCCGAGAACCCCTTGGTGCCGGGGACGGCGAATATCGCACGGTAGGGACTGGGCAAGCGAAGCTCCGGTACAGCGAGGTCATGCGCGGGTGTAATGCGTGAAGGTGGCCGCTACAGCTTACGGGCGGCCAACTGCGCGGGACACCGCGGCAGGTGCCCGACGGGCGCGCCGGTGGACGTCGGTCGACGCGCTGTCACAGGCGGGTGGCAGGATCGTTCCCATGTCCGATCTGTGCGCTCCCGCTCCCTACGACGCCCTGCTGCTGCTCTCCTTCGGCGGACCCGAAGGTCCGGACGACGTGGTCCCGTTCCTGGCGAACGTGACGCGCGGCCGCGGCATCCCCGAGGAGCGGCTCAAGGAGGTCGGCAAGCACTACTTCCTGTTCGGCGGCGTCAGCCCGATCAACGCCCAGAACAGGGCCCTGCTGGACGCCCTGCGCAAGGACTTCGCGGAACACGGACTCGATCTGCCGGTGTACTGGGGAAACCGTAACTGGGCCCCGTACCTCACCGACACCCTGCGCGAGATGGTCGCCGACGGGCACCGCCGCATCGCCGTCCTCGCCACCAGCGCCTACGCCTCGTACTCCGGATGCCGTCAGTACCGCGAGAACCTCGCCGAGTCGCTGGCCGCCCTGGAGGCCGAAGGGCTGCCGGTGCCACGCGTCGACAAGCTCCGGCACTACTTCAACCACCCCGGCTTCGTACGGCCCATGGTGGACGGCGTCCTGAAGTCGCTGGCCGATCTTCCCGAGGACGTCAGGGCCGGGGCCCACCTCGCCTTCACCACGCACTCCATCCCCACCTCCGCCGCCGACACCTCCGGCCCCGAGGAGACGCACGGCGACGGTGGCGCCTATGTGGCCGAGCATCTCGATGTCGCACGGCTGATCGTCGACGCGGTCCGTGATGAGACGGGCACCGACCACCGGTGGCAGCTCGTCTACCAGTCGCGCAGCGGTGCCCCGCACATCCCGTGGCTGGAGCCCGACATCTGCGACCACCTGGAGACGCTCCACGGGGAGGGCGTGCCCGCCGTGGTGATGGCCCCCATCGGCTTCGTCTCGGACCACATGGAAGTCCTGTACGACCTCGACACCGAGGCCACCGCGAAGGCCGCCGAGCTCGGCCTGCCGGTCCGCCGGTCCGCGACGGTCGGCGCCGACCCGCTGTTCGCCGCGGCCGTGCGCGAGCTGGTGCTGGAGCGCGCCGTCACCGAGCAGGGACGCCCGGTGGAGCGGTGCGCGCTCGGGGCGCTCGGCCCGAGCCACGACCTCTGTCCCGTCGGCTGCTGCCCGGCCCGTGCCCTCAAGCCTGCTGCCGCGGGCGCCGACAGTCCCTACGCCTAGGAGCGCTGTACCGCTGTGACCCCTCTGTCCTCTGTGACCGACCCCGTCCTGTCCGAACTGCTCGACCTCGCACAGGAGGCCGCCCGGCGCGCCGGTGCGCTGCTGCGCGACGGCCGCCCTGCCGATCTGGGCGTGGCCGCGACGAAGTCGAGCCCCATCGATGTCGTCACCGAGATGGACATCGCAGCCGAGAAGCTGATCACCGGCTTCCTTGCCGAGCGCCGCCCCCAGGACGGCTTCCTCGGTGAGGAGGGCGCCAGCTCCGCGGGCAGCAGCGGCATCCGCTGGGTCATCGACCCGCTCGACGGCACGGTGAACTACCTCTACGGACTGCCGACATGGGCCGTCTCGATCGCCGCCGAGCGGGACGGCGAGCGGGTCGTGGGCGTGGTGGAGGCCCCGATGCGCGGCGAGACGTATGTCGCGGTTCTCGGCGGCGGTGCGTACGCAAACGGCGGAGTGTACGGCGAGGGTGCCGCGCTGCGCAGCCGGCCCGCGCCGCCGCTCGACCAGGCGCTGGTCTCCACCGGCTTCAACTACGTCACAGACGTCCGCAGGCATCAGGCGGATGTCGCCCAGCAGCTGATCCCGAAGCTGCGTGACATCCGGCGCGGCGGCTCGGCCGCGATCGATCTCTGCGACGTCGCCGCCGGCCGGCTGGACGGCTACTACGAGCGCGGGCTCCATCCCTGGGACCTCGCGGCCGGTGACCTGATCGCCCGGGAGGCGGGCGCCCGCACCGGCGGGCGGCCCGGGCTGGCCGCCGACGGCGAGCTGACACTGGCCGCCACGCCGGGCGTCTTCGAGCCGCTGCAGGCGCTGCTGGAGGAGCTGGGCGCCTGGCACGACTGACGGCACCGCCGACAAAGCCCCTGGTGCGGGCTGTGGCGGACGTTCACGAACGGCACAGGGCCCCGGCGTCGCCAGCGACGCCGGGGCCCTGTGCCGACGACTCAGACGGCCGTGGCGCCGATTTCGACGCCGTGCTCCGCGGCCAGGCGGTGCAGGTCGTCCAGTTCTCCCTGCTCGACGTCCGCGAGGAAGTCGTCGCCCGTCTCACGAGCACGGGTGAGGTCGGACTCAGTCGTCCTGATTCGTTGCAGCAGACCTGCGGTGAAAGCGTCCATGGTGCGCCCCCTCATCGTGGGTCGGTGGCACGGGGGTGTGCCCGGGTTTCCCTCCGCCGAGGGCGGTAGGGCGGGTGATCACGCACTCTCCGGGGGACGGAGCGGCCGTGGAGTGCCACATACATGGCGTGATCGCGGGTGTGAATTCGTCCTCCCCAGCCCCGGGCTCAGAGAAACCTCAACTGGCCCGGAAATCCGGTGAATTCCTGGAAGCCGCAGGTCGTGCCGCGCCGCCTTACCGCCGGTTTATACGCGTTGCGGGCAGGATGGTGCCGCACAGACAGTGCTCCTGAGCGGCCCGGATCACGGTCCGTGCGTTCATTCGGACGTTCTGAAGTTTCAAAGGAAGGACAGCGCCGTGCGCGTACTCGTCGTGGAGGACGAGCAGCTGCTCGCCGATGCGGTGGCCACCGGACTGCGCCGGGAGGCCATGGCCGTCGACGTCGTGTACGACGGTGCGGCCGCCCTGGAGCGCATCGAGGTCAACGACTACGACGTGGTGGTGCTGGACCGGGACCTCCCCCTGGTGCACGGCGACGACGTCTGCCGTCGCATCGTCGAGCTGGGCATGCCGACCCGGGTGCTCATGCTCACCGCATCCGGGGACGTCAGCGACCGCGTCGAGGGCCTGGAGCTCGGCGCCGACGACTATCTGCCCAAGCCGTTCGCCTTCAGCGAGCTGACCGCGCGGGTACGGGCTCTCGGACGCCGTACGACGGTCGCGCTGCCGCCCGTCCTGGAGCGCGCCGGCATCAAGCTGGACCCCAACCGCCGCGAGGTCTTCCGCGACGAGCACGAGATCCAGCTCGCGCCGAAGGAGTTCGCCGTGCTGGAGGTGCTCATGCGCAGCGAGGGAGCTGTCGTCTCGGCGGAGCAGCTGCTGGAGAAGGCCTGGGACGAGAACACCGACCCGTTCACCAACGTCGTGCGGGTGACGGTCATGACGCTGCGCCGCAAACTCGGAGAGCCGCCGGTGATCGTCACCGTGCCCGGCTCCGGCTACCGGATCTGACGGCCGGTGTCTGCCGCCCCGGCGCCGCCCACGGCGCCCCCGAAGCCCACCTGGGACCCCAAACAGCTGGAGCCCCCGTACCCCTGGCTGCGCCCGACCATCCGGATACGGCTCACCCTCCTCTACGGCGGGATGTTCCTGATCGCCGGCATCCTGCTGCTCTCGATCATCTACATGCTGGCCGCACAGGCCCTGCACGTGGGCAGCGAACTGCCGTTCAAGATCGTGAGCGGCCAGGTGTCCAGTGACGTGTGCAACCTGTCCGGTGAGGGATCGTCGCCGAGCGCTGTCAACGCGGCCATGAACTCGTGCGTCAACCATCAGCGCCAGCAGGCGCTCGACACGCTCCTGAACCGCTCGCTGCTGGCCCTCGTCGGCCTCAGCGTCATCGCCTTCGCCTTCGGCTACGCCATGGCTGGGCGGGTGCTCTCCCCGCTGGGCCGGATCACCAGGACCGCCCGCCAGGTCGCCGGTACGGACCTGTCCCGGCGGATCGAGCTGGACGGTCCGGACGACGAGCTCAAGGAGCTCGCCGACACCTTCGACGACATGCTCGACCGACTGGAACGGGCCTTCACCGCGCAGCAGCGGTTCGTCGGGAACGCCTCGCACGAGCTGCGCACCCCGCTCGCGATCAATCGCACGTTGCTGGAGGTCCATCTCTCCGACCCGCAGGCGCCGCCGGAGCTTCAGCAGCTCGGCAAGACCCTGCTGGCCACCAATGAGCGAAGCGAGCAGCTGGTCGAGGGTCTGCTGCTGCTCGCCCGGAGCGACAACCAGATCATCGAGCGCAAACCGGTCGACCTGGCCGAGGTCGCCTCCCGGGCGCTCGACCAGACGCGCGGCGAAGCCGAGGACAAGGGCGTGGAGTTCCGCGGCGAGATCGTGCCCGCCGTCGTCCAGGGCAACGGTGTGCTGCTGGAGCGGATCGCGCTGAACCTCGTCCAGAACGCCGTCCGCTACAACGTCCCGGAGGAGGGCTGGGTGGAGGTCACCACCGAGCTGCAGCCGGGGCAGGCGGTGCTGGTGGTCTCGAACACCGGCCCGGTGGTGCCGGCGTACGAGATCGACAACCTCTTCGAGCCCTTCAGGCGGCTCCGTACGGAGCGAACGGGCAGCGACAAGGGGGTCGGGCTCGGCCTGTCGATCGCGCGGTCCGTGGCGCGGGCTCATGGCGGCCGTATCATCGCCGAGCCCCGTGAGGGTGGTGGTCTCGTGATGCGCGTCACCCTGCCTGTCTGAGAGGCTGGTCCGAGCGATTCGCACACAGATTGCACTGTTCGCTTTGAGCGGAATTTTCGGGACCCGTGCCCGGAAGATCCGTGTGTGATCGATCACAGGAGCGAATTTCGGACCATCCACGCTCCGTGATCAGGCCTCCCACCAAAAATCCGGCAAAAGTCGGGGTTTTCGGGGGTCGATATCACGGGAAGTACACGGGGTGGCGCCCGTGAAGCACGGCGTTCGGACCGTGTACGGTCCCCTTCGCCACCCAAGCCGATCGCTCTCGAGAGGTCCGCTCGGGTGTCGATTGAGTAACAGACCTTGATGTGAGGCAAAATCTCCGCCTCGGGTCGGGCACAAGTCCGGCCTCTCACGCGTTACGTGCGCTGAGACACCGCAGACACCCAGAGGGGGAGTGCGACAAATGGCAACGGATTACGACACCCCACGCAAGACCGATGACGACGTCGACCAGGACAGCCTTGAAGAGCTCAAGGCGCGCCGGAGCGACAAGACGGCGTCCGCCGTCGACGTCGACGAGTTCGACGCGGCCGAAGGACTGGAGCTGCCCGGCGCAGACCTGTCCAATGAAGAGCTCGCTGTAAGGGTCCTGCCCAAGCAGGCCGACGAGTTCACGTGCATGAGCTGCTTCCTCGTGCACCACCGGAGTCAGCTGGCTCGCGAGAAGAACGGCCAGCCGATCTGCCGCGACTGCGACTAGGTTCGGTCGGCCGTGGCAGGCGACACACCGTTCCGGAAGCGGCGCTTGTGGCGTAAGAGGTCGTCGGAGGCGTATCAGGGCGGCACAGGCCCGGTGGAAGGCGTAGCAGCGCCTGCCGAGCGGTCCGCCCTGCCACCCCCTCCGGGCGAGTCTGACGACGAGCGGGGCCGCTGGGCCTCGCTCGAAGCAGTGGAAGCCGCCATCGCGGCAGAGGTGGCACGAGCAGGACGAGTAGCAGCACCAGCAGTCGACGCGGCCGATGGGGCCGAGCAGCAGGTCGACAGGACGGAGCCCGTGACCGGGGCAGGCCGTCTGCAATCAGTGAAACGGGGCGTCCGCAAGAGCGGGGAGAGCGCCAGGGCGGCGATCGGTCATATCGCCGACCGGATCATCGAAACGGCTCCCCGCGTCCCTGTGCGCGACCTTGCCACCCTGCGCAGGCAGTTCCCGGGACTCGGTCCCGAGGAGCTCGCCGACAAACTCGTCGCAGGCGCGAGCAAGGGCACGGCCACCGTAGGCGCCGGTATCGGCGCGGCGGCCATGATGCCCGTACCGCCGGCCATGCTCGCCGAGCTGGCCGCGGAGATCACCGGCGTGGCCGCGATCGAGATGAAGCTCGTGGCCGAATTGCACGAGGTCTACGGTCAGCGCCCGCCGGGCGGCCTCACCCAGCGCAGCACCGCGTATCTCACCTCCTGGACGGAGGAGCGCGGCATCGACGCCAGCCACCCCACGACGATCAATGCGGCGCTGGGCGGTCAGATGAGGCGGGAGCTCCGCCAGCAGATCATGAAGCGCATGGCGCGCGATCTGCCGAACCTGATTCCGTTCAT
Source organism: Streptomyces sp. NPDC051664 (assembly GCF_044453545.1). Classification (NCBI taxonomy): domain Bacteria; kingdom Bacillati; phylum Actinomycetota; class Actinomycetes; order Kitasatosporales; family Streptomycetaceae; genus Streptomyces; species Streptomyces sp. NPDC051664. The sequence goes on from NZ_JBITCU010000018.1 coordinate 139,223, forward strand.
GGTCGGCGCCGCCGTCGGCGCGATGATGAACCGCCGCGACACGAAGAAGCTTGCCGAGAAGGTCAGGAAGGACCTGCGCAAGGGCCAGGTCCCCTGGGACCGGCTTCCGGAGCAGCCGCCGCTGGAGCGCCCCCGGAAGCGGCACAAGGACCTTCCGAAGGAGATCGAGGGCTGACCCCTCCCGTGCAGCCGCCGTCGGGGGCCGTGCGTCCTACGCCCGTACAGCCGTGAGCGCCGCCACCAGGGCCTGCGGCTCCCGGGTCGACAGATAGACGTACGGGGTCGGGTCCTGCGGGTCCGTGACCTCTACCCGTACCGCCGTGGGGATGTAGCTCCGCAGCAGCATGAACGCGCGGGTGTCCGCCTTGTACGAGCGCCACGCGCGCGCCTCTTCGGCGTCCAGTGCCTCGGCCGTGCCGAGCGCCGACACCGGGATCCGGGCGTCGCCCGCGACCAGGGCGCCCGCCACCACCCGGATCCGGGCGGAGCCGTACGAGCTGACCGCGAGCGAGGCCAGGGCGGTGCCGCCGACGAGGCCGGCCAGCAGCGGCAGGGTGCCGAGCGGCAGCAGCATCAGGGCGCAGGCGACGCCGATCAGAAAGGCGATGAGCCACCACGAACGGGGCGCGGTCAGACGTTCGTCGAAAGGCGGGGTGGAAGGCTGCATGAACCCAAGCTTGGCACGGCGCGACCTGCGGGTACCCGCGCGGGTAAGGTCTGCGCCTGTGAGTGGAACATCTGCGGCTCTGAAGCCACCGGCCGGCGCGGTGAAACCGGTCCGGCACCCCGACGCCCCGGCTCCCGGCGAGCTCCTCGGTTCGCACTACGAACACTGTTTCGGTTGCGGCGGGGGGCAGGCACACGGCCTGCACCTCCAGGCGCGGGCCGGCGAGGGTGTGAGTGTCACCGCCGAGTTCACCGTGAAGCCCGCCCACCAGGGCGCTCCGGGACTGGCGCACGGCGGCGTACTGGCCACCGCGCTGGACGAGACGCTCGGCTCGCTGAACTGGCTGCTGCGGGTGATCGCGGTGACCGGACGGCTGGAGACCGACTTCGTGCGTCCGGTGCCGGTGGGCACCGTGCTGCACCTGGACGCCGAGATCACCGCCGTGCACGGCCGGAAGATCTACTCCCGCGCGACCGGCCGGATCGGCGGCCCGGACGGGCCTGTCGCGGTCCGCGCCGAGGCCCTCTTCATCGAGGTCAAGGTCGACCACTTCATCGAGAACGGCCGCCCGGCCGAGATCCAGGCCGCGATGGCCGACCCGGACCAGTCCAAGCGTGTCCGCGCCTTCGAGGTGAACCCGTGATGCGCCATCCCGTCGACGTACTGATTCGCCGGGTCGATCCGGAGGTGCCGATTCCGGCATATGGGCACCCGGGCGACGCAGGGGCCGACCTGGTGACCACCGAGGCCGCCGAACTCGCCCCGGGGGAACGGGTGGTGCTGCCCACCGGCGTGTCGATCGCCCTGCCCGACGGGTACGCCGCGTTCGTGCACCCGCGGTCCGGCCTCGCAGCACGCTGCGGAGTCGCCCTCGTGAATGCCCCGGGGACGGTTGATGCCGGGTACCGTGGAGAGATCAAGGTGATCGTCATCAATCTCGACCCGCGCGAGACCGTACGGTTCGAGCGGTTCGACCGGATTGCCCAACTGGTCGTCCAGCAGGTCGAGAAGGTGCGCTTCCACGAGGTGTCGGAGCTGCCCGGCTCGGCCCGGGGCGAGGGTGGTTTCGGATCCACCGGTGGGCATGCCACCGGTGATGATGTTGATGGCGTCAGGGGCGGGATCACCCAGGGCGGGAACAGCTACGCTTCGGTCGTACCCGACCGGGAAGGACAGTGACGTGTTCGGACGTCGCAAGAAGAGTGGTTCCGCCGAGGATGTGGCGGACGAAGCGCGCGAGGCCGAGCAGGTCGTCGACGAGCTCGATGACACCGACGCCGCCGAGAGCGGTGCGCGCCGGGTGAATCTCCCGCCGGCGCCGCGGCCGGACGGACCGTGGGACATCGACGAGGTCTCCCAGCCCGGCGAGGGCCGGGTCGACCTGGGCGGCATCTTCGTCCCCGGGGTCGAGGGCATGGAGCTGCGCGTCGAGGTCGCCGGAGACGCGATCGTCGCCGCCACCGTCGTGCTGCGCGACAGCGCGATCCAGCTGCAGGCCTTCGCCGCCCCCAAGAAAGAGGGCATCTGGGGCGAGGTCCGCGAGGAGATCGCCACCGGCATCACCAAGCAGGGCGGGATCATCGACGAGCTCGAGGGCCCGCTGGGTTGGGAGCTGCGGGCGCAGGTCCCCGTACAGCTTCCCGACGGGACGAACGGCGTGCAGCTGGTGCGCTTCGTCGGCATCGACGGGCCCCGTTGGTTCCTGCGCGGAGTGATCTCCGGCCAGGGAGCCGTGCAGCCGGAGGCCGCCGGACTGCTGGAAACGATCTTCCGGGACACCGTGGTCGTCCGTGGCGAGGGCCCGATGGCGCCGCGCGACCCGATCGTCCTCAAGCTCCCCAACGACGCCCAGATGGTGCCTGAGGGCGTGCAGCAGGAGGACCAGGAGGGCTCGAAGTTCTCCGGTGGCATGGGTCAGCTCCAGCGCGGACCCGAGATCACCGAGGTGCGCTGAGCCGCCGACCACGGCTCGAGACAGTTCAGGCCGGTGGGCCGTACTTCCCTTCGAGGGAGGTGCGGCCCACCGGCCTTTCTGCGTGCCCGCGCGGCGCGCGTACCGGCGCGTATATGGCGCGCGTATGAGGCACGTATGGGCGCCGTCAAGGGCGCGCCCTTCCCCGTAAGGAAGGCATCAACGCAGGTCGCAGGGGCTTCGAACGGGGGTTTGCTCATGAGGTCCGAAAAATCCGTCCTCATCTAGGAGCACACGGTGGCCGACCTGGCCTTCGTCGTCACCACGATCGCGGTCTTCGCGTTGGTGGCTCTGGTTGCCAAGGGGGTGGCGAA